>CAXTTL010000302.1:0-4812 GCA_964247135.1 uncultured Deinococcales bacterium
GTGAGGGCTGGCATGGACAGTTGCGCCTGTGGCAGCTTTTAAAACGTGTACGCTGCCTGTGTGATCGGGGTCGGCGTGTGTGATCAAAATGCGTTTCAAATCGCTCGGTTGGCGATTCAGGGTTTGCAGCGTCTCGAGTACCAATTTCGCCCCCGCTTTGGGCATACCCGTGTCGATCAGCGTCAACCCTTCACTCTCGAGGATCAGGTACATATTGACGAAAGAACTTTTTAAAACATGCACGCCAGAAATGATTTCCATGACTGCATCCTAAAACAAAAACCTCGAGCAACACTGTAGCTGCTCGAGGTTTGCGCCTGGCGATGCGCCGCTACGCAATCAAAAGCCCATCGCCCAAATCGGCGGGTTGCTTCGCCCCAGTCATGACCGCCACCGTGTCCGACATGCTGACTTTCTTCGGGTCAACCACACCCGCCCGCCGTCCAAGACGCTGGATGTGAATCCGATCCGCAATCTCAAAAACGTGCGGCATGTTATGCGAAATGATAATCACCGGCAAGCCCTTGTCGCGGATGTTGCGGATCAACTCGAGCACCATGTTGCCCTCTTTGACGCCGAGCGCCGCTGTGGGTTCGTCCAGAATAATCACGTGCCGCGCAAACGCCGCACTGCGAGCCACCGCCACGCCCTGACGCTGCCCACCCGAGAGCGTTTCGACGGATTGCTGCATACTGCGGATGCCAATTTTCAGGTCTTGCATGTGTCTGTTGGCTTCTTGCAACATTTTTTTCTTGTCGATCAGCCTGAAAAACTTGCTCAAAAAACCAGGACGCAGAATCTCGCGTCCCAAGAAAAGATTCTCGGCAATCGTCATGGCTGGGGCAACCGCCAGGTCTTGATAGACGGTTTCGATACCCTGACGACGCGCATCGATGGGGCTGCGAAAATGCACGGCTTGACCGTCGAGCATGATCTCGCCAGAATCGGGAATGGTTGCGCCAGAAAGCACTTTGATCAAACTCGATTTGCCCGCGCCGTTGTCGCCGATCACCGCCAGAATTTCACCCTCGAGCAACTCGAAATCTGCGCCGTCGAGCGCGGTGACTTGCCCGTAACGTTTGGAAATATTCTTGGCTTGCATCACTATTTTAGGATTTTGCATGGTTTTATCCTTTAAGACTTGCGCTTCGAGAGTTGATCGGCGGTCACAGCCAAAATCACCAGCACGCCCGTAATCCACCGTTGGTTGATGCTGGGCACGCCCGTCAAGGTCAGACCGTTGTTCAAAACGCCAATGATGATCGCGCCGAGCAAGGTGCCAAAGATCATGCCGCGCCCACCAAACAAGCTTGTGCCGCCCAGCACCACCGCCGTGATCGAGTCGAGGTTTTCGGTCTGACCCGCGTTTGGGTCACCCACACCGGTACGCGAAACCAGTAACCAAGCTGCAATGCCGTAAATCAGACCCGCCACGGTATAAACAACCAATAACACGCGCTGGGTTGGAATACCAGTCAAGCGAGCGGCTTCGGGGCTGTTGCCGACAGCGTACAAATGTCTTCCTGGTGCGGTTTCGGTCAAGAACAGCCAAGTGCCGACAAACAAGGCAATCATCAAAATAACGCCAAAGGCGATTGAAGTATCACCAATTTTAAAAGTGTTGCCAAAGAACAACAACGCGCCTGGGGGCACAACAATGGTGGCAGATTTTGAATAAATCAAAGTTAAAGCCGAAGCGATGTTGAGCATACCCAAAGTCACAATAAAAGGCGGTAATTTAATACGGGTAATGAGCATACCGTTGACAAAACCAAACAGTGTGGTCGCCGCCAAACCAGCCAAAATGGCAAGTATAGGCGGAACACCATAATCCTGGGCAAATTTGGTCATGACAATTGAACCGAACGCCATGATTACACCGCACGAGAGGTCAATACCAGAAGTTAAAATAATCAAAGTTTGACCGATGCCCAAAACACCGACCACCATGACCTGCTGAATAATCACACTAAAGTTAGAACCCGTAAAAAACCTGGGTGAGAGCACGCCAAACAAAATCATGATCAAAATAAGCGCAATCAAAGGTCCAAGCACGGTCAGGCTGGGCAGTCGCTCGAAGAAACTTTTTTGGGATTGAACACTGGCTGGTTGGGTCATGATAGGTCCTTTGCAAGAAAAAGTTTTGATTGTGTTGCTCGAGAATTCTAGAGCAACGCGGAAGGAATTGTTAAATCTTGTGTTGTGTTTTGAAAATACTAGCACTCGAGCAATCGTTTTGGCGGCTCGAGTTTTGACTTGAGTAAAGGCGAGAATTCCGCGAGGAGGTTGCGGGTGTTTCTCGCCTTTACGACGTGCTAAGAGGACTTGTTAGTTAGTGGGTTTAGTTGCCCCAGCAGTTGGCAAGACCGAACTTGACATCTTTGCTGCCGATGCCAACGAGTGCTTTTTTGGCGATCAAGGTGACGCCAGTGTCAACATAACCGACGGCTTTGACACCAGTCTTGGCGTACTTGACGCCTGCGGCGACGCCCAAAGCTGCCATCTTGAGTGGGTATTGTTGGCTGGTTGCGGCGATCACACCAGCGGCAACGTTACGAACGCCTGCGCAGCCACCGTCAACTGAAACGATGGTGACGCCTTTTTCTTTGCCAGCGGCTTTGAGCGCTTGGTAGGCACCGGCGGCGGCTGGTTCGTTGATGGTGTACACCAAGTTGATACCTGGGTCTTTCTGGAGGCAGTTTTCCATTGCGGTTTGACCTTTGGCTTGGTCACCGAAGGTGTCGGCGGCGCAAACAACGCCAGGTCCGGTTGCCAGGTCTGGGGTGTCAGAACTCACGCCGTCAATGCCAAAGCCCTCGAGGAAGCCGTTATGACGGGCAATGCCGACTGGATGACCTGGGAACAGGTCGAGCATGGCAATCTTGGCTTTCTTGCCCTTCATGACCGATGCGGCGTACTCACCGATCAAGATGCCGGCTTTGTAGTTGTTGGTTGCGAACAAGGCGTCCACGGCGTCGGCTGGTTCGGTTGGGCTGTCCAGCGCAATGACCATGACGCCAGCGGCGCGGGCTTTGGTGATGGCTGGCACGATGGCTTTTGAATCCGATGGGGTGATCAAAATGGTTTGCGCACCGGCGGCAACCATGTTCTCGATGGCGGTCACTTGACCAGCATTGTCGCCGTCAATTTTACCGGCTGCGGACAGGAACTTTGCGCCGCTGGCGTCGGCTTGCTTTTGGGCGCCCTCTTTCATTTTGACGAAAAATGGGTTGGTTTCGGTTTTGGTGATCAAACCAATGATTGGTGATTTGCCTTGAGCCACGGCAAAGCCGAGGGCGGTCAGTGCGCCGAGTCCAAGAAGTGCAATTGCTGATTTACGCATGGTGGTGCTCCTAATTTGAAAGAGGGCGTAGGGTGAAAAACCAGTGTGAATGCTTGCGAGATAACCTCCTTTTACCCAACAAGAACTCTTTACTGCAAAAACCGAAAAACGGTCGGAAAAAATTTCAATTTGAGGCTCAAGCTTTATGTTTTTCGAGGTGGTGCGGTGGAGTTGCGTTCGATAAAACTGGTGGCAAGTCGCACGCTGCTGGCGCTGGGGGCTTTGTGTTTCTCGAGCAAACCCAGCAAAGTTTGGCACGCCAAATAACCGAGATCGTAAGCGGGTTGCGAAACCACGCTGAGGGCGGGGTGCATGGTTATCGCCCAACGCGAATCGTCAAAACCAACAATCGAAATGTCTTCAGGAATTCGTAAACCCAAGGCTCGAGTGGCGAGCACCGCACCGACGGTCATTTCGTTGTTACCAACGAACAAAGCGGTTGGACGTTGTTTTAAGGGTTTGGAAAGCAGTTTATGCGCGGCGCTTCGACCACCGTCTTCTCGGTGATGACCTGCCAAAACCAAATCTTCACGGTACGGGATTTTCGCGTGAGCCAGAGCTTCGCGGTAGCCTTGGTGTCGTTCGACGGCGGTTGAAATCGCAAAATCTCCGACGATCATGGCAATGCGTTTGTGCCCCAAGCCAATCAGGTGATTGATGGCAAGCGTCGTGCCGCCAATGTTGTCCACCATGACCGTGTGCGCGTTTTTAAGACCACTGGCACGATCAAGTTCGATGATTGGTAGGTTTGGTACAAGCTTCAGGTTGGTTTTCGCCCCTGGTGTCGGCACCACAATCAAACCTTGCGGCATGTGTCCACGCAGACTCTCGAGCGCCCGACGTTCTTTTTCGGATTCTTCGTCGGAATTGAATAAAAACACGGTGTAATCGCTTTTGGTCGCAGCATCCTGAATGCCTTTGGCGAGCAGCGCTTGCACGGGGTTGAGGATGTCGGAAATAATCACGCCGATGGTGCGACTTTTGCCCTTGCGCAAGCCACTCGCCAGGTGGTTTGGTTGATAGCCAAGTTCCTCTGCGGCTTGCAGCACACGGTTGCGGGTGTCCACCGCCACTTTATCGGGACGAGAAAGCGCCCGTGATGCCGTCGCCGAAGAAACCTGCGCGAGTTTTGCCACCGCCTCGAGTCCGATCATCTGAAAACGATTACATCCTTTCAAAAACCTGCAAAACGTGTCTCTGATTTAAATAACTCGAGACGTGATGAAATGGCATGACTTCTTTGGACTTGATTACTGCAAACGATTACATTGGCGTTTCGGTAGTTTGCCACACCAGCCAAGGTCTTGTCAAGAGGCGGATCAAACTCGAGAAAATGATGTTCTAAACAAGGTTTTTTTGTAAACGCTCGAGAGGCACGGTGTTGGTGAATGGGTTTTGGGGTCGGGCGTTTAAAGAGGCTCGAGGCTGCAATTTCGTTTTGCTTTTGCAACAATTTGCTGCCAAACAGC
>CAXTTL010000303.1:0-4799 GCA_964247135.1 uncultured Deinococcales bacterium
GAAAGCTACGGGGTCTTCTCGCAGCTCAACGACGAGCACCGCACGGGCGCGCCCCTGGCCCAGCTGGTGGAGCGCGACCGTTATTGGGCGAGCGACGCCAACCGCCCCGACTATGACCGCCCGGGTCTGGTGGTGGACCTCGCCCGCCGCAACGGTGAGGGCGAGGACAATTACACCAACACTCGAGGCAATGGTAGCAGCGGCGCTCGAGTGGCGTGCGGTGTGATTTCCGCGAACTAAGTTTTGGCTTTCTGCCTCGAGTGTGGGTTGCTCGAGGTTTTTTATTTGACGTAGTTGTTTGCGCGAAACCAATTCACGGCGTCTGTCGCCGTTTCGTCAAAACTTCTGAAGTTCACACCCAGTTCGCGCATGGCTTTGTCGCTGCTGGCAATGTCCTTGGGCAGCAGGGTCTTGACGCCCTCAACGGTCATGCTGCTGGGTTGTTTGGTGATGCTCGAGTGTCGTTCACTGACCCAGGCGATTGCCAAAACAATGCTGGCTGGCAGCACCCGTTTGGGTGTTGGAACGCCGCTGACCCGTTCGATGGCGGCACCGATTTCTTGCAAACTCAAGTATTTGCCTGCCAAAATAAAACGGTCCAAATTTTTGCCGTTCTCGAGTGCCAAAATCATGCCGTTTGCCACGTCGCGCACGTCGGCAACCGTTGTGCCACCGTCTGGGTAAGCCGGTATTTTGCGTCCCAGCAGGTCCAGCACGACTTGTCCGGCGGCGGTGGGTGCCGCGTCGCCTGGTCCGTGCATCCAGCCTGGAAAAACCGTGATGACCTCGAGTTTGGATTGTTTTAGAAATTCGCTGATCGCTTGGTCGGCTTTGAGTTTGCTGCGAAAGTATAAATTCTCGAGTCGTTTGGCATCTGGCGGCGTGTTTTCATCGCCTGGCAGGTGGTTTGGTTTCATGCCGATCACGCCGCTCGAGCTGGTGTGAACGGCGCGTTTGATCCCGTACTTTTCGGCGGCGGCGAGCAGCTCTATCGTGGCGGTCACGTTCAGTCTCTCGAGGGTGTCCCAGTGGTTGCCTGGGGCGTAATACTCGCGGAAGTAGGCGGCGGTGTGAAACAGCACATCGCAACCTTTGAGGGTGGCTGCAAATTTCGGGATGTTGTCGAGGTCGCCCTCAACGATCTCGAGTTTGAGGTGTCCCAGAACTTTTTGGGCTTTTTGTCTGTTGCGAGCCAAGGCTTTGACCTCGTAGCCGCGCTCGAGGAGTGCCTGTACCAAGTTGCTGCCCAGAAATCCGGTGCTGCCAGTGACGAACGCTTTCATGGGTTCTCCTTTTTCTTTGACAAAGTGTATTAAATGTTTACAAAATGTAAACGAATCTAAATTACAATTCTCGAGGAGTTTGACATAAAGGCGGATTGCATATATGCTAATTGCAGTTAAGTAGATTTCTCGCCAAAAACAGGCAGAATAGGAAAGACCATGAACCCAACCAGCCAACAGCACCTGAGCGACCTCGAGACTTGGCTTTCAAACCTCAAGCCTCTGCAACTGAAAACCCTCGAGCCTTCCGAGACTGCCCTCCTGAGTGTGGACCTGATCGAAGGATTTTGCCGCGTCGGTGCGCTCGCCAGCCCGCGCGTCGAGGCGATCATTCCCAGGGTCGTGGATTTAATTCAAAACGCCGAAACCCACGGCATCACCGCCATCGCCTTCATTCAGGACGCGCACCCAGAAAATGCCGAGGAATTCGGGGCATACCCGCCACACTGCATCAAAGGAACGCTCGAGGCTCGCGCCGCCAGCGAACTCGAGGCGCTGCCAAACTGGAAGGCTTACGCGCATTTCGAGAAGAACAGCATCTCGAGTTTGGAAAGCACCAAACTGGTCGCCTGGCTCGAGCAGCGCCCGCAGCTCAAAAACATTATTTGCGTTGGCGACGTGACCGACCTGTGCCTCTACAGCCTCGCCATCGGCGTCAAGTTGCGCTCATTGGCGCAAGGACTCGGGCAGAGAATCATTGTCCCAGAAAATTGCGTGCAAACCTGGGATTCGCCCGATCACCCAGGCGACTTGTATCACGCCATGTTCTTGTTTCAACTGGGGCGCAACGGCGTGGAAATCGTCTCGAGCGTTTTGTAGAACCATCTCGTGCAAAGGGCGCATGGCAATGTGCCCCTACGGAAAAAACCGAAAGGCACATCATGAACAGCAACCCACTATTCACCGACCTTTATCAACTCACCATGCTTGCAGGGTACTTCAAACACGGCTTGCTCGAGAAACAAGCGACTTTTGATTTGTATTTTCGGCGTGCGCCTTTTGGCGGCAGTTACGCGGTGTTTGCTGGTTTAGAGAACGCACTGGAATACCTCGAGAACCTGCGATTTACCGACGCGCACCTCGAGTATTTGCAAAGTTTGAAGATGTTTGACGCGGACTTTCTGGCGTATTTGCGAGGTTGGAAATTTAACGCCAAAGTCACCGCCATTGCCGAGGGGCGCGTGGTCTTTCCAAACGAGCCACTTTTGACCGTCACGGGCGCACTCGGTGAAGCGCAACTGGTCGAAACGGCGCTCTTGAACATCCTCAATTTTCAAACCCTGGTCGCCACCAAAGCCGCGCGTTGCGTTCACGCGGCAAACTCGAGCCACAGCACTTCGGGTTACAAGGGCGGTACGCTGATCGAATTTGGGGCGCGGCGGGCGCAAGGTCCGAACGGGGCGTTATCCGCAGCTCGAGCCGCATTTATTGGCGGTGCGGTCGGCACGAGCAACGTCGAGGCTGGACAAACTTTTGGAATGCAGGTCACGGGCACGCACGCGCACTCCTGGGTTGAGGCGTTTGAGAGCGAACTCGAGGCTTTCAGGGCGTATGCAAGTACTTTCCCAGACAATGCGACGCTGCTCTTGGACACATTCGACACGCTCGAGAGCGGCTTGCCGAACGCCATCACGGTCGCCAAAGAACTCGAGGCGTCAGGGCATCAACTTCGTGGCGTGCGGCTCGATTCTGGCGATTTGGCGTACCTCTCCAGACGAATTCGTAGCGCCCTGGACGCGGCAAACCTTGGCTACGTCAAGATTGTCGCCAGCAACGACCTCGACGAGCACGTGATCGAAGCCGTGATCCGAGAGGGCGGACGCATCGACGTGTACGGTGTCGGCACGCAACTGGCAACCGGCGGCGGCGAGGGCGGAGGTGCTCTGGGCGGCGTGTACAAGCTGGTGCAACTCGAGGGTGCGCCCAAAATGAAACTGACCGCCGACCGCGTGAAATCCAACATTCCAGGCGTCAAACGCGTCTGGCGTGCCAACACCCCAAGCGGTGAATTTGCGATGGATATTATCGCGCTCGAGGACGAACAGCTCGAGACTGGTGATCGCGTCACCGACCCAACCAACCCCCTTCGCAGCGCCAAAATACCGAATGCCATGCTCGAAGATATTCGCCAGGTCGTGATGCAAGACGGTGCTCGACTGACAATCCCTGTTTCACTCGAGACGTTGCAAAAACGCGCTGCGGACGATCTGGCAAGGTTGCCCGAAGGTTCGGCACGATTGCTCAACCCCCATGTTTACCGCGTCAGCATCACCGACGGCTTGCTCGAGTTGCGCTCGCAACTGATTACGCATCTCGAGGCGGGGATTGGTTAAGGTCAAAGCAAGAACCTTGAGCCACCTGTCGTATTGTTCGAGATCGGTTTTAAGTGAGTGCTTCGGGATGCTTGCGGGTCCAGTAGCGAATCAGTCCATCTGCCGCCATCAGGTACGGCGTGGCGAGTTGATAGCGCGTATTCATGGTGCTGTCGCTGGCAATCGAGATTTCTTGTCTAGACAGAATCTCGATGCGCTCCGCAATTTCTTCACGCCCACCACCGAGGCGCAGCATCTCGAGTGAAAGTTGCTCGAGATCATGAATGTTTCTCTCGAGGTTGGCAAAATGTTGTTCCAGGTCAGTAAATTCGCCGTAATGCGACACCAAAATCCGTGAGGCATTGAGTCCGCGTAAGGTTTGAACGCTGTTTCGCCAGGCTGGTAGGTCAATGTCGGGCGGTGGCGTCGGGGCGACCACATGACTCGAACCTTGCAAGCGCACGCCGCCGACATCACCAGAAAAAATCGTGTCTTCCACAAAGTACGCCAGATGATGAATCGCGTGACCTGGCGTGTATATTGCCTTAAACTCAAGTCCTGAAAGGCTTAAAGTCTCACCACCCTCGAGAATCGTTAACTGGTTTTCTGGCACAGCTTCAAACTTCCCCCAAAGCACGTCCATCATCGCGCCGTAAATTCTGGTGGCGGATTCGATCAGGCGTTCAGGGCGCAACAAATGCCCAGCCCCATTTTTATGAACATACACCTGTAAGCCCAATTCTCGAGCCAGCCTTCCCGCCGCGCCCGCATGGTCGAGGTGAATGTGGGTCAACAGTAAGTGCTTGATGTCGGAAGTTTCAAAACCCAAGCTCGAGACGCCTGAATAGAGTTTTTCGATGGTTGCCCCAGGTCCGCAATCCACCAGAAGATGCCCAGTTTTGGATGGGATCAAATACGCGCCGACCACGCCGGGAGTGCCCATCAACTCGAGGTCAATGGCGTGAACCTTCATGCTTTGTCCCCAATTTTTGCCCTCAATATTCCGATGCCGTCAATTTCAACCTCGACCAGATCGCCCACCTGCAATTCGCCCACACCTTCGGGCGTACCCGTAATCACCACATCCCCAGGCTCGAGCGTCATGAACTGCGAGACGTAATGGATCACGAACGCGACATCAAAAATCATTTTGTCGGTCGTGCCATCCTGGCGGGTTTCACCGTTCACTCGGGTTTGAACCCGC
>CAXTTL010000304.1:0-4789 GCA_964247135.1 uncultured Deinococcales bacterium
ATGAACTCACCATGCATCTTATTGAAGGTGCGAAATGGTCTGATGGCGAGCCGATCCTCGCCAATGACTGGGTGGTCAGCACCCAGATTCACACCGCCCCAAACACCGCCTCCAACCAAAGGGATGCCTTTTTTGTTGACGGTAAAGTGGTGACGGTCAAAGCAATTGACGATTACACGTTGGTCTTTTCGTTTCCCAAAATAGTTGCTGATGCCGTCAGAGCCATGTCTGTGCCTCCCGCGCCAGCCCATGTTTTTCAGAATGCCTTTGAAACCAAAGGGATTGCTGGTTTAAAAGAATTGTGGTCGTTAAAATCAGAGCCAAACAGTATTGTTTCGGCAGGCGCGTTTAAACTTGCGGACCGCGTTCCTGGAGTTCAAATTGGTTTTGAACGCAACCCCTATTTTGGCGATTGGAATGTCAATGAAGAGGGTCTTCGTTTGCCATATTTGAAACGCTTCGTTCAAAAAATCTATCTCAGCCGTACCGAAGCCATCAATGGTTTGTTAAACAACGAAATTGACATGGTCAATGCTGGGGCTGCGGTTGACGTGAATAAGTTGCGCGATGCGATCAAAGATGGCAAATTGAATGCGGTTCTCAAGACCGCCGCCATCTCGCAGGGTTTTACCATGTGGGCAATGTTTAACTGGAATCGTGCCTCCGACCCATTTAAACAAGATTTGTTCAGAAACGTAGTCTTCCGTCAAGCCATGAGTCATATGATGAACCGTCAAGCGGTGGTTTCTCAAGTCTTTCAAGGGCTGGCAAAAGTTCAGTATGGAACGCTCAACGAAGCTTCGGGCGATTGGGCATCACCAGATGCCAAACAATTCCCTTATGACCTTGTTGCTGCCGCAAACCTGCTCGCCAAGATTGGCTTTAAAAACAAAAACCAAGACGGTTATTTGGTCAACCGCGATGGAAAAACGATTGAATTTGACTTGTTACTCTCAACATTTAGCGCCACGATTCCACCCACCGTTGCAATCATTCTTGCCGATGCACAACGTTTGGGGATCAAAATCAATCCAAAATACGTGGACAACAACCAATTTGCCAGAACCCTGACTGGTACAGGTAAAGACCGAGCCTGGGATGCGGCGTTAACCATCGGCGCTTTTGATGTTCCTGGGCAATACCCACTCAACTCCGCCTATTATTCGTGCAAGGGACGTGCGCATTATTACAATGCGTCTGGTGATTGTCTTGACACGCTCGAGACCCAAGCCATGATGCTGAACGAACGCGCACGGCAAAACCCAAACCTTCAAGAACGTATCGATGCCGTTCGCAAAGTTCAAGAGGTCACTGCGCAACTTCAACCCGTGATTCACCTCTTGGGCGTGAGACTAAGTTACAGTTGGCTCGACAAGGTGCAAGGTGAACTCAGTTCGACCCGTCAAAATCAGATTCGTTTTTACGAATTGACCTGGATTCAACCCTAAGCTCGAGGTTTTTGGGTTTAAAGAATAAGAGAGGCACTTGAGTGTCTCTCTTTTTTTTGACTCGAGTTTGCAACGGATTGTTATTTTTTGATGAAGCTCGAGACGGCAGCGCCAGCCGCACTGGCGGTAATTGGAATCTCGAAGGCGCGGTCGTTGCCAACTTCCAAACCGGTGATGGTGTCGTCACCAAGGTTGATACGCGATTGCCGAATCAGGCAGCGGTGTGTGCATTCGTTGCCCATGATCGCGCCGGCGGCAGCCAGAATGTCTTTGTTTTGAATCAGTGGCAAAGCACCCAGGTATGCACCGACAAAAGCATCCTCGAGCGCGTTCATCAGGCGCAAAACCGGAATCTGGGTTTTGGTGTTAAACGCCACTGGGTAAACAAATTCTGGTCGTGCCACGGGTTTGGCGTTGAATGCGCCGCGAATCGTGTCTTGCAAGGCTTTGACGTGAACGTTTTCTTGATCTCGAGCCGCGTCGATGTAATCTTTGACCAGACCATCAAATCCGCAGAGCGTGACTTGATAATAGATGTCCGTCGCCAGGTATTCGGCGGTCAGTGCCAAGTTTAAGATGTCCAGATCGGTAATCCCTGCCGATTGCGCCATTGCTTGCTGACCCAAGTGCAGCGCAAAGCCCGAGCTGACGCCGGCTGCGGTGAGAACTTTTAAAAAATCGCGGCGACCCAAGTTTTTAGTTGCATCCATACATTTCTCCCAAGGCGTGAACAGGTTGATTTGATTGCTCACTGCTTGGAAATACGTTTTAAACGCGCGTTTTGGATGTTTAGGTTTTTAAATGCCGTTTGGCAGCCTCGAGGAACCGTTCACGCCCAACGGATAGCGGCACGATTGGGTTGGCATAGGTTTTGGGCGGGCGGGTCATTGCCCAAGGTTGATGCGCGAATTTTGGCTCGAGTGGCTCGAGTTCTGGAACAAATTTTTTGATGTACTCGGCGTTCGCGTCAAATTTTTCGCCCTGCGTGACGGGGTTAAATACCCGAAAGTACGGCGCGGCGTCGACCCCGCAACCAGCCGTCCATTGCCAGCCGCCGTTGTTGCTCGCCAGATCGCCGTCGATCAGCAACTCCATAAAGTGCGCCTCGCCAAGTCGCCAGTCGATCAGCAAATGCTTGGTCAAGAAACTTGCCACGATCATGCGCACGCGGTTGTGCATCCATCCCGTCTCAAGCAGTTGCCGCATTCCAGCGTCCACGATTGGGTATCCCGTGTTGCCAGACTTCCAGGCTTCAAAATCGCTATTCGAGTTTCGCCATGGAAAAGTCTTCCAACGCGGTTTGAACGCCTCGGTCGCCAGACGGGGTTCGTCCACCATCAAGTGCCGATAAAAATCTCGCCAGCACAATTCTCGCACCCAAGCCGTCATGCCCGCGCGTTGCGCCCTGGCGGCGGCGTGACGCGGCGAGATCACCCCCAAATGCAGATGGCTCGAGAGCCGCGAGGTGCCGTCCACGGCGGGCGTGTCGCGCAAGGAATCGTAAAACAGTCCGGTGTCTTTGATGAAGCGCTCGAGTTGGGCTTGTGCCGCAAGTTCGCCCGCTTTGGGAAGCGAAACAGGTGCTTTGGGTTCTGGAATCTCCAGGCTGGAAAGACCATGAGGCTCGAGTTTTTTTGGTGTTGGCAGGGTCAAAATCGGGACGTTTGACCAGGTTTTCCAAAATGGTGTAAAAACTTTGTAACTCGTATCTGACAATGATTTGATCGAACCTGGCTGTTGAATCGTATCGGACTCGAACAACTTCAGTTCAACGCCGTTCTTTTCGAGCGCCTCCTTGACTCGAGCATCCCGTTCGCGCCCAATCGGTTCATCGCTGCGCAGGGCATAAACCACCCTCATTCCAGATTCTCGAGCGAGTTTCAAGAGTTCCTCTTCGGGTTTGCCGTACCTCACCACCAAACTCGAGCCAAGTTTTTGATAAGACTCGTTTAAGGCGTGAAGGTTCGCGTACAAAAAGGCGATTCGTGTCTGACCCGAATAAGGCATTTTCAATAAAACTGGATCGAGCACGAACACGGGAGCAATCTGATTGGACACCCGAGCGGCGTGATGCAGCGCCGGATGGTCGTGGGTGCGAAGGTCAGCGCGGTGCCAAACAAGAATCATGCCCGAGAATACAAGGATTCTCGAGCATCAAAATCGTTCGGGCTGACAAATTTAAGCGTGAGTGGCTACGCGGACTTCTTCGAGTTCACCCCAGTCCGCCATCGCCCCTGCCAGATCGTCACGGTGGCGCAACATGAATTCTTGAATTTTTGCCATGCTGAGCGCGTGTTCTGACACTCGAGCCGCCAAAGTGACGGCTTGCTCTGGGGTGATGTCTGGGTAAAACCGCGTCAGCATTCGGCGCACTTGAATTTGGCTGGCATTGTTCAAAAAGAAATGTGCATCTGCTCGACCAGGGCGCACCAGGGCGGGGTCAAGTTTCTCGAGGTGGTTGGTGGTCAAAAACACCAAACGTCCTTGTTGTGCCGTCACACCGTCGAGCGCATTGAGCAAACCGTTGAACGAGAGTTTGCTCTCGTTTCCAGATGCCTTGTTGCGCTGATTGAAGACCGCGTCCACATCCTCGAGCAAAATGAGGCTGCCGTCTGGTGCGTCGCCCAACAAATTGGTCAGGTTGTCATCCGTCAGGCTGAGGCTCGAGAGGTTGAGCACACAAATGCTTTTGCCCAGCACGCCAGCCACGGCGGTAATCAGGCTGCTTTTGCCGTTGCCAGGAGGTCCGTGCAAAAGGTAGCCGCGCCGCCACGGGATGCCCATGTCGGCATACCAAGCCTCAGAGTCCAAGAACTTTTTGGCATCGGCAACAATGTTTTCAAGTAAATTGTCGCTGTAAACCAGACTTTCTGGCGCTCGAGGAATCACCCGTTGACGCACATTCCAATCGTCCCAGCGCGGGGTCATGATCTCGACGCGCTTCTCTTCGGGTTTGACGGTGCTGCGGTACGCCTCGGCGATCAGGTCGTTGATAAACCTGCGGTTCCAAACAAAAGTCCGAACCGTCAGCGTCTCGTGGAAGCTGGTCAGCAAACCATTTTGCCCCTGCATTTTTTCGCGGTTGGCGGAGAGCCAAAACGGACGACCCTGAAAACGAATCCAGAATTTACCGTTGGTCGGTGCGAGCAAGGCTTTGGGTGCGTCCGGCTCCTCGCCCAAGCTGAAACCGCCCTCCTCGGAGGCGCGACGCGTTTTCAAATTTAAATCGCGCATCTTGAGTTGCACGGGTTGCTTGCCGAGCCAAACCGCGAACCACTCATACGCCTGGTCGCTCGAGTTGACTTCAATGCTGATGACCACGCGGTCATACGCCCAGTCGA
>CAXTTL010000305.1:0-4779 GCA_964247135.1 uncultured Deinococcales bacterium
CACTTCAGGGGCGGTACGGTTGCGGTTGTCGGTCAGGGCGTACACCAACACCGCCACGCCACCAACGCCGTAACCCTCGTACACGACTTCCTCGACTTGCGACCCCTCGGCAGAACCCAGGGCGCGTTCGATTGCCCTGGCAATGTGATCGGTCGGCACTTTATCGGTTTTGGCGGCGGCGAGGGCATTTTTTAAACCCAGATTGCCCGCGACGTCCCCAGACCCACCCGCGCGAACCGCCGCCGAAATTGCCGCCAGGTGCTTGCTGACCGAAGCGCCGCGACGGTTGTCGTTGATCGCTTTTTTGCGTTTGATTTGCTTCCACTTGCTATGACCTGCCATAAAACCCCCACGTTAAACAAGAATCTCGAGCCAAAAGCCAAATCTCGGGCGGCGGTGGGGGGTAAGCGTTTTCGTAAAGCATAGGTTTTAATTCTAACCCGCAAGACTCGAGGGGCAACAAGAAAAATCAAACGCCAAGCTCAGAACCCGAGAATCGTTGTCCCACAGGGCGAACATACGGGTCGCCACCACATCCTATTGCTTAAGGCTTTGCTCTCTTTCACTTTTTGCCACTTTTCAGGCTAAACTCTTGTTACCCTCGAGTCTGAGGAGTTTCACCCATCCTCGAGTCAGAGGATTCTTTTTTGAGGAGTCACACGCATGGAGCGACCCCTGAAGGTCTTTACCGGACAGTCCAACCCGATTCTCGCGCAAGACATTTGCGACCACCTTGGCGTGCCGTTGGGACGCTCGACCACCAGAAGATTCTCGAACGACAACATCGAGGTGCAATTCAAGGAAAGCTTGCGCGAGGCAGATGTTTTTATCATACAGTCTCTGGCGAGCAATGGCGATTACAACGTCTCGGACAGCGTTATTGAGTTACTTTTGATGATCAACGCCGCACAAAGCTCGAGCGCCGCACGGGTCACCGCCGTCATTCCGTATTTTTCGTATGCACGCAGCGACAAGAAAGACGCGCCGCGTATCCCCATCGCGGCAAGGGTCATGGCGGACATGATTCATACGGCTGGCGCCAACCGCGCCCTGATGATGACGCTGCACAGCCCTCAAGTTCACGGATTTTTCAGCATTCCAGTCGATCACCTGACCGCCGAGGTGGTGATTGCCAACCATTTCATCACGCGCCTGCCCTCACTCGAGGACACCGTGGTGCTTGCGCCCGACGCCGGAGACATCAAACGCGCCTCGAGTCTGGCAGACCGTCTGAACACCCCAATCGCCTTCATCGACAAGCGCCGCGTCAGCGACACCCGCGTCGAGGCTCGAGGTTTGATCGGTGACGTCAAAGGCAAGCGCGTTTTGATTGTCGATGACGAATTTTCGACCGGCGGCACGATGGCGGAGGCGGTCGCCACCGTCAAAGAGGCTGGCGCTCGAGCGGTGCACATTGCCGTTTCGCACGGTGTTTATGTCGGTCCTGCGGTCGAACGCATCAAAGAGATGGACATCGAGGAGTGCATCAGCACCGATTCTTGTTTTGTCAGTCCTGAAAAACTTGCAGCCTGCGACAAAATTAAAGTCTTAACCGTCGCACCACTGTTTGCCGAGGCGATTCACCGCATTCATACCGGTGACAGCGTTTCGAGCATGTTCACCTAAAATCGACGGTAAATCTTGGATCAATGACTGCCTGAATTCGCGGTCGTTGATCCAAAAATGTTGATTGCATTTACCAGGCGTACTGGCTTGCACCCAGCACAATTTGGCTCGGCACACCCGCCAAATTGACGATCTTGACAGCGCTGACCAACGCGCCGTTTTGTAGATCGCTCGAGCCGATGGCAAGAAACCTCGAGTCTTTGGAGAACGTGCCGTTCAAAGCACCATTTGGATTTTGTGCCATGCTACGCAATTCGTTTTGTTGAATGCTCAGTAAATACAAACTGCTGGCACTTTGGTTCGCATAGGCAAAAACCATTTTTTGGTTGTCCCTCGAGAGTTCGACCGAATCAGGAATGCGCCCCGTGAAGGCTGGCAACTTCAAGGCTTTGGGCTTGCCACCGTTGGTGTTCACCACGTACCAGCGCCAACGGGTCGTGCCTGCCTCGTTGATGCCGTTGCCCGCATTGCTGGCAAAATAGAGCTTTTGACCGTCGGTGGACAGGCTGATGCCCCCAAACGCCCAGTCGAGGGCATTTTGGGTTTTCGGCACGGCAAAGACAACGCGCTGTTTGCCGCCCACAACGACCCGAATGTCTGTTGGCGTGGTGTAGGCAAGGGTCAATCCGTCACCCGAAATGCTTCTGGGAAAGAACGTGTAGGTCTTCATGTTCATGCTCGGAAGACTGATCAGTACACTGCTTGTTTGCTGCGCCAGAAAAAAACGGTTGCCTGTCCCGCTCCACATCAAACCGTAGACCACCTCGGAACTTAATTTCAACTTTTGACAGGTCAAAAACGGCACCCGACAAAAAAAGCCTCTTGGGTGTTGGCTCGAGCCAGTAAAAAACACCAGATACTGAGCGTCTGGACTGAGCGACGCCAAGAAAGCGCCGTCCGAATTTGGCATTTTTCGTGCCGCATTTGAATTGATGCTCGAGAGGTACACGGCGTTGTCTTTGATAAACACAACGCTGTCAACACGGTTGGCTTGAACCAAACAGGCGCAAAACAACATGGCAATCACAATATTTTTCAACATGGTTGATCCTCCAAAAACGGCGACACTGGATTGAGGGTTAAACAGATAAAATCTTTCTCATTCACATTTTGACCTGTAAACAAGTCCAAGCACAAGTCGGACTCGAGAAAAATTGCTTAAAAGCTAATTTTCGCCCCAGGAGGGTTGCACCGCATTCGGTATTTTGAGCAAGGTTTTGTTGTAGGTCACGTCTTTGATGAATATTTTAAAGGCTGGATTTTGCGCCGCAAATTTTGCCACCGAAAATGCCAGAAACTTGGAATCGGGCGACCATGCCATGCCATTCTCGAGCAATTGTTCGCCCGTCGGTGAACTGATCGGCGTTGCTGGCTCGGCTGGGGGGCTGGTTGCGGCGACGACTGGTTTTGGGATTGGGTCTTTGACCAGCATTTCAATCGGTTTCTCGAGGTTGAGTTCGCAGACGGTCAATGATTGCAACCATTCGTTGGGGTTGAGCGTGAACTGACTGAAAAACGCAAATTTTGAACCGTCGGGCGCAAAGTGAAGACGGCTGGGCATTGAACCGTGAAACACGCCCAATTTTGAGAGCAAGCGAATTCTGAGGGTGGACAGTTGCACCGCAAAAAATACGAAGCTCGAGTTGCCGGTGGCAGAAACTCCCGTGCCGAGATTGCTGGCAAAATACAAAATATTGCCGTCAGGACGCAAACCAACCGCGCCCGAAAGCCAATTGCTCGAGATTGCCGCACTCTCTGGATTTAAAAGTTCTTGAAAAGCCGCATTGCTCGAGGCGGCGGTTTTGACCTGCTCGAGCAAAACCTCAGGTTTGGCTGGCGTGAAGATCATTTTCTCTTTGTTTTTGTTCATGATTCGCACGTCCGAACCCGCCACGAAGGCGATCAGAGAACCGTCGGTGGCGCTCGAGAGCGGCGCGAATTTGAGGGCTTGCGATTTGGGATTGGGCGCACCGAGCAAGGCTTTAAATTCTGGAATCTCGAGCTTCCAACCCGTGCTCGCACCCGCCACAAACAAGCCGCTCGAGTCTGGCGAAAAAGACAGATGCTCGAGTGGGAATTCTGAAACGGGCAATGAAAGCGGAGCGCTGGAATCAAACGGCGCCCGGGCGATAAAGCCTTGCAACGGCGCGACCTTGGAATCGGTTTGGTTGAAAAACACCAAACTCCGACCATCGGGCGCAAGGCTGGCAAACTTGGCTCGGGCGCTCTTGGAGACCAGTTTTGGATAACCGTTCACATCGCCGACAAACACGCCGCCGTCACGCACAAAAGCCAGTTTTCCGGTCGGGGCGGCAAGCGCCAAACTCGAGATGCAAACAAATGCCAAAACCAATTTCAAATTCATGGCGCAATTATAAGCGCCACGCCAATCAGCTTAGTGCAGGCTACGCCGAATCCATCACGGTTTCCTGGGCGGCGCACGGTACTGTTTTGGACGGAACGGTGAAAGCCGCTGCAAAGGTTGTGGTTCAAAAGCCACACTGGCACGTCCGAGCGTCTCGAGGTGTGTACCGCAAACGTGGGAAGTGTTCCGTCGAGCTTGTGGCTCAGTGGTCAGAGCGCCCGATTGGTTCGGGAGGTCGCAGGTTCAATTCCTGTCAAGCACACCAAGCACGCGTCATGGGGACGCACTCGATTACTCGAGCGTTTGAAGGTTCGATTCCTTCGGTTTTAGCTCATTCGGTTAGAGCATCTGACTTGTCATCAGAGAGTGGCGGGTTCAAATCCCGCAAACCAATCGCCTGTTAAGCGAATTTTGTTACACCGCAGTACCGCGCCCTGAAGGACAAAACTCGAGCTTCTGGCAGTTTTGGAAACCCGAGTTTTGAAGTTTAGGAGGTTGTCTCGAGCGCTTTAAGTGAAAGTTTGAAGCACTCTGCTCGAGTCCAGCGCTGCAAGAAATGATCTCATTCGCGTTTTGGTTAATGGTTGTCCAGTCAAGAAGATGCACAACTCGAGCGCCACAACAACAATCTGGTCAGCCCTCGCAGTCCGATTCGAGCACAAACTCGAGACAACCCTCGCGCCCAAGCCCGTTAGCGACCATGCCCGTTAGCGGTTTCGCCCGTAAGGTGCGTCTTGAAACCAAGAAGGTGCACGTTTATGGTCAAGACAGGTGCTGCTGTAAGGGCA
>CAXTTL010000306.1:0-4691 GCA_964247135.1 uncultured Deinococcales bacterium
CTAACCTTCAGAGGTGCCTTATGAAACCCAAAATTGGTATCACCGTTTCTCAAACCCTGGAAGGCAGCCTGCGCCGCCTCTGGAATGGCACTTCACTGACTTATGCCAAAGGGGTGCTCGAGGCTGGCGGGCTGCCAGTGTTTTTGCCCGTCCTGCAAGGCACGCAAAGCCTGCAACTCGAGACGCTGGACGGCGTGTTGTTCTCGGGCGGCGTGGACGTTGACCCCGAATATTTTGGGCAAGACCACGAGGCTGGATTGGGCGAAATCGATCCCGCCCGCGACGAATTTGAACTCGAATTGTACAGTTTGGCTCGAGCCGCCAAAAAACCGATTTTGGGCGTCTGCCGAGGTTTTCAACTGATCAACGTCGCCGAAGGCGGCACGCTGTACCAGCACCTGCCCAACGTGGCTGGCATCTGGGCAGACCACGCTCAAACTGCCGCACCGCCCGCCTACGGACACCGCGCGCGGCTTGCCGCAGGTTCTCAACTCGAGCAAGCTTATGGCAGCGAAAGCGTGCGCGTCAATTCGTTTCACCATCAGGGCGTCAAAGACCCCGCGCCAGGGCTGACGGTGAATGCCTGGAGTCCCGACGGTCTGGTCGAGGGACTTGAGGCGGACGGGTTGCTTGCCGTGCAATGGCATCCCGAGATGATGTTTGAAGCGCACGCCGAGCACCTTGCGCCGTTCAAGGTTCTGGTGGGCATGTGTCAAGCAACCATGCCCAAACAGGAAACGATTTGAACACAACGCTCGAGGGTGGTGTAGGGGATGGTCTGAGACCATCCCCTACACATGCCATTCATCGGTCTTGGTCGGATGAATTCGGTACATTGATCGCCACGCTCGAGGGTCGAAGCGGTGGGCGCAGCCTCATGGTGATCGCTGACCTCGAGAATGCCGAAAATACCCTGCAAGTTTTACAAAGCGTGTCAAGCTTCAAAGGACGCATGATCCTTGCCATTCCAGAACAACTTCACGCCGCGCCACTCGAGGCGGTCATCAAAGCCAACCAACCAAATCTTGTGATCGCCCTCGAGCCAAACTGCATCGGCATTGCGATGGGCGGAACAGCAATCACCACCCAAGCCGAACAGTTCACCTCGAGCACGGGCATGACTTACCTCGAGTCTGGAAATTACGAGGCTTGGACATCAGGGATTATCGAGTCTGAACTGAACGCCACCCTCGAGTACCCGAGCATTGCCGCCAGTGTCGCCTTCAGTCTCAACATACCGTGTGCTGCCTGCGATTTGACGAATTTGCCAGGTTTACTCGAGACGCTGCTCGGTCAAAATTCGTAGATTATTCACACGCCACAAGGTATAACAAACCATGTTTGAACCCTCGCAATTGATTCAAAGCTTCGGTTACTTGGGCATGTTTGCCATTGTTTTTGCCGAAACAGGCTTGCTGATCGGATTTTTCTTGCCGGGCGACAGCCTGCTGCTGGTCGCGGGACTGCTCGCCAAAACCGGAACACTTTCACTTCCTATCACGATTCTGGTTTGCGCCTGCGGCTCAATTCTGGGCGATCAACTCGGGTACTTTATCGGTTTGACCGCAGGACCCAAAGTTTTCAACCGCCCGCAATCAAGGTTTTTTGACCCCGCCAACGTCACCCGCGCTCGAGCTTTCTTTGACAAATACGGCATGATTACAATCATTATTGCCAGGTTTATTCCCGTGGTACGCGCCTTCGCACCGACAATGGCGGGTGTGACCAAATTGCCGTACTCGAGGTTTCTGCCTTTAAGTATTTTGGGCGGCGTGCTCTGGGGTGCTGGCATCACGACCATCGGTTACGTGCTTGGTGGTTTGATTCCCAACCTCGAGAAGTACATTTACCTGGTGATTGGCGCGGGGATTTTGTTTGGGGTCGTGCCGAGTGCGATTCATTTGTTGCGGGCTGGGAAACATCATTGAAACTCGAGAGACATTGCGCCTCTCGAGTCGAAAATTAAAAACTTACTTCAAAGCGTTGATTACTGGTGTGAAAAGTGCCTTGCCCAATTTGGCGTGCGCATCGGCTGATAGGTGAACTCCATCCTCACCATCTGCCGTGCTGACAGTCGTTGCCGCATCAAAAAAGGCATAACCCGCAGAAGCAGCCATAGGCGCAACAACACTTGCGAGTTGTTTTGACTTTTCCACCGAATCGGCATCAAAAAACTTGGCATAGTTGCTCGAGATTTTGCCGAGTGGGACTGGTGAAACGATCAAGACTTTTGGTGGGGAATAATTTTGGTACACATCCGTAGTGGTGACAACAATTGCGGCTAGACCCATCAGACCATCGGCAATCATTTGCGTGGTGTGCTTGTAGTCTTTGCGGGTGTCGTTTGTGCCAAGCATCACCACCACCAAATCGAGCGGCGCGTGGCTGACGATGGCAGGTGGCAGGTATTCCTTGCCATTTGTCGCCGCCCCACCAAAGCCACAGGAAGTGTCGGTAATGTCAACCGTTCGACAAGTCAGACCTTCTTCGATGATTTGGTATTCACTGCCAAGTGCTTTGGAAAGCACGCCAGTCCAGCGGACATCTGGGGCATAGCGTGTTGTAACGAATGGTTGAAAGCCCCAGGTATTCGAGTCACCGAAAATCATAATGCGTTTGACACCACTCGCATTTTGCGCTTTCCCAAATGCCAAGAAAGTGACCAGCAAGAGCATGAGCACCATCAATTTGAATGCTTTCATGGTTTTGCCCCCTCATGGGTCCTAAGCGTTTTCGAGAGACGAAATTGCACCTCGCCTCGAGCATTGGATTACTGCGAACCATCTGCTTTGGCGCGTTCAATCACCGCAGCCGCCACATCCTGCCCAAGCTTCAAACCCGCAACCTTATCGCTCTCGAAGTGAATCCCAGCCGTGATCCTCGAGTCGGCGGCTTCCACGGCTTTGCCTCGAATAAATTCTGCGTTCCCAGGAAAGAAGTACGCAATCATTTCCGCCAAAGCGCTCGAGCCGCAGGCATGACCTGAAGGGTAACTGGGGTGAACAGGTTTGAACAGCGTGGCAATGCTTGGGTCAATCTGCCAGGGGCGCACCTGCATGTAAAAGAACTTGGTGTCCCAGCAGGCAATCAACGAATCCAGATCGGCGATACTTAAGAGCGCATAAGCTCTAGCCACCCGAGGCACGTTGTCGTTCATGTTATTTTCAAATAATTTTTGCCCAAAATAGTTGTACCAAAGGTTGTACGTACCATCATTGGAGGCGTAGTAATAGGCTTTGGCAACCTTGGCTTGGGTTTGCTCGGCTTTTTTGACTGCCTCGAGTTCGGTGTTCAATTGCGCCGAACCAAATGCGGGTGGCGGAACGGAACGGAATTGATCGTTGCGATTTAAAACCCAAGCTTTCCACGTGCCTGCCATCGGTTCGAGCGCGGGTCTGGTGTCCGACCAAACGCCAGGGGCGGCGGCTGGCGGTGTCCATTTCGCATCGCTGTTGTCGGTTTTGGCGCGTTCGATCACCATTGCCGCAACCTTGCGACCCAACTCGAGACCTGCACTGACATCGCTCGGGTAATTTACACCTGCGATCAACCTCGAGCGCCCCGCCTCGTCGGCAAGGTCGTTAAAACGTTGCACCTCTTTGGGGTAAATGAACGCCAGAATGCTCGAGGCTGCACCTGCCACCACCGCCTGTTCGCTGGGATACGAGGGGCTGGCTGGGTTTGGGATTACCGTGGTCAGTGAGGTGTCACGGCTGCTCGGACGCGCCCGTTTGAAGGCGTACTTGCTGTCCCACGCCGCAATGATCGCGTCGTAAATGGCGACGTTCATCATTGACATGGTACGAATATTACGAACTGGGGCAAGCGGAACTTTGTCGTACTGCTCGAGCATGATTTGCACCCAACGATACGACGGCGCTCCCGCATTCCAGTACGCCACGCTCTCGAGGGCTTTGGCATCCCTGGGGATGGCTTTCAGTGCTGCAATTTCGGCGCTGTCCTGTGTGCGGTCTGGGGCTGGCAGGCGCAAGCTCGAGCCTGAAGGAATGACCCAGGTTTTCCAAGTGCCTGCATTGGGTTCGATCATTCTGGATTGAGTATTTTGGGCAAACACAAACGCGCCCACACCGATCAATCCGACCACAAACAAATATTGTAATTTCACAAACGCTCCTTTGATTCTTCGATCCCTCGAGTTGAGGTTTTGTTTACGGTTCCCAAGTGCTGTTGCTGACGCTGACCCCTGCCACGTTGACCAGCAATGCCTTCACAGGTTCATCGCCAACCGCTTCAAACTTGTGCGCGACATTTGGCGGCATGACCACCACATCGCCCACACCAGCCTCGAGAACGTCCTTGCCAACCGTGAACCTTGCCCGTCCCTCGAGGATGTACAACACGTGCGAGTGGTCGGTGTGGGTGTGCGTTTTGATGCTCTTGAAAGTCAAGACGATGGCGCGACCCGTCGCCCAGTCGCTCATGGCGGTGGTCGCAAAATCCCCTCGGGCTTCGGGGGCTTTGGTCAAGCCTTTTTTCAGCACATCATCGAGGTGGTATACCCCAGGCGCGGGTACGATTGGCAGCGGGTTGGTCTGTGCCGAACCGGTCATGCCGAAGATTAGCAACTCGAGTAAACACATGGTTGCCAAAATACGAATAAAAAGTCTTGCTGTCTTCATGATTCCCTCCTTGGGAAAACTCGAGATTCGCTTTCAAGCCGAAGTTCATGG
>CAXTTL010000307.1:0-4667 GCA_964247135.1 uncultured Deinococcales bacterium
TCGGCTGTAAGTTGGAACGATGTGAAAATTTGATTCAGCAATTTTTTGACGATGTTGACATGAATATTGCTTGGCACTGACGGATACGCCGAAAGCACAGTCTTGATGTGGTTGCCAAGAATCGTTCCAGCGCTAGCCATTTTGATGGTGTTCAAGGGCAGTGGCAATGCACCAAAATCAAATGTTCCGACCATACCTTTGGCAAATTGCTTGGTCAATTTGCCGCCAGTATTGTCCGCGCTCGGGTCAGCACGGAATTCGTCATCAACGCCCTGCATGGCTTGCAAACCATCTTTTTCACTTTGACCGCCAACGCGTTTGCTGGCATTTGTCATGAGTGTCCCTGGCACTTTGTTTCGCATTTCGGCATAGTCAACCATCAGTTTTTGCAAAACACTGCTCTTGTTGAGGTCATGAACATTGTTGGGCGAGGTGTAATCCGCATTCCCTTTGATTTGGAGGATTTTATAATCCACCAGCGCCACCGAATTGCTGTCTGCCAATTTGCTGGTTTTGTAATTGGGCAAGTTTGGCACATCGTCCACCAGTGCCATGAGGGCAGCCACCGCATCCAAAAAAGTCTTTCCAAAAACCGCATTGGTGGCGGCGTCCAAAAAGACCGAAAACGCGGTACTGTGATTGCCTCCTGCCGTACCTTCGCCGCGTTCCATGCTGGCACTGTTGACCTTGGAATTCGCGGTATTCAAAGTATTAACGGCAAAGCTGACCGAAGCCGAAAGGCGCTGCACCACCTTTGAAGCTCGAGTTGAACCCGCTGTTGAAGCCCCAGGGATTTGAACCGTTTCGCCATTTGCGGCTCGAGTTCCCAACTGATCCGCCTCACTTTCCAGAGAGGCATCGGGGTCTATCAAAACCTGATCTGATCCTGCCACCCGAAGTGAGCGTTGTTGGATCACGTGCGTCAACTCGTGTCCAAGAATGGCGCGGTCTGACGGTTGACTCGGATCAAACCCAGATTTGGTAAAAACATTTGAACCCGTTGTGAACGCCAGCGCGTTTGGCGCGAGGTGATTTTGCCCTGCAAAAATACGAACATCGGAAAAATCAGTGTTCATCGTGGTTTCAAATTGTGCTCGAGTGGCTTCAGGCAAGGCAACACCGTTGCCGGAATTGTGACTGAGGTCGGATACGGCAGAAGCTTGTTCTGCGGTCTGAATATTTTGAGTCTCGGCATTGGGAGAACGTTGAATCACTTGGCTTGAGGGAAAAACACTGATCTTTGCAAAATCGTGTGTGGCAAAATTTGGACTGACCTCGAGCGAAGGTCTTTGCGTCTCGAGGGAAAATTGATCTTGCTTGGTTTCGGGTTTGGTGTCACGCCATTGCCCAGTTCGCATACGTACCTCCTGAAAGTCACCACTTGCCAGTCAGACAAGCTTAGATTTCAAGCGTCAAACAGGCGTTACTTTGGCGTCACACGAGCGTTACTTGCTCAAGATAAAGTTTGCTGTCAACAGTGCCGACTCATCCAACAAAGCGGTCTGCGCAAATCTGTCGTTTAAACTGGGTTTATGGCGCGAAATCGCGGCGCAACCGAATCACAAACCTTGCTGCAAGCGGGCGAAAACCGTGCCTCGCTCGAGCGTGTGTTGTCCAATCTCGAGCCTGGCATGTTGATGCACTGGCAAGCCTTTTCGGGTTTGATTTCGCAAGCCAGAACCTTGCCAGCCATTGCCCAGATTTCTGCTCGGGCGGCGCTCGAAGCCAGCGGGGCGCGTTCGGCGCGGGTGATGATGCTGCTCGAGGACGCCTTGGAAACCCTGGCGGTGGCGAACGAGGTGGGCGTCTCGAGTTTTGACGGCGCGGGTTTAAGCTTCGAGACGGTGGCATTTGACGCTGATTACAAGGAGGCGCTCAAAAAAGACCGTTTGATTTTTGATACGGGGCGCGTGATCGTGCCGCTGCTTGCCAGGGATCGGATGGTCGGGATTCTCGAGGTGCTGGGCACGACTGAGGTTTTGGCGGAACGCTTGAAGTTGTACACCAGTTTGATTGCCCTTTCGCTCGAGGCTGCCACGCTACACACCGAACGAACGAGGCGCGAACGCGAAGCTCGAGCACTTGCCGAGCTTTCAAAACGAATCGGTGAAACGCTCGAGCTTGAAGAAATTCTCGAGCGCAGTCTGGAATTTGCGGTCAAAAGTTTGCAACTCGAGCGCGGCATTCTGGCGCTGTACGACGATGTGCGCGAGCAAACCAGCATTGACCGAGAATTTTTTAGCTTTGGGTTTGAAGCCATGTCTGAACCATCCTTGAGCATTTCGCCAGAGTCGTTCGAGCGTCTGGTGCGGCGCAATCAACCGATTTTAAGCAACGATGTCAAAGCCTCGAGTCGTAGTTATGCCGCCGGACCGCGCGAATTGGGCGCGGAAGCTTTTGTGATGCTGCCACTCTCGGCGCGTGGCAAACCCTTGGGCGTGTTGTACCTCGACACCACCCGCGCCAGCCTCGAGATCAAGGAACGTGAAGTCAGTCTGGCGCAAGCCCTGGCGGAACAGGCGTCGCTCGCCATCGAAAACGCGCGGTTGTTCGACGAAGCCGTGTCTCGAGGTCGTGAGGCGCGGGTCTTGTTGCAAACCGCCAGGTTGACCAGCGCCACCTTGGAACTTGAAGACGTGCTCGAGGCATTGGCGAACGAGATCAGCAATTCGCTCGAGTTGGAACGCTGTTTTGTCGGGTTTTTTGCCACCATCGATAGCGACTCAGCCGAAATCGGCAGACTACACGCCTTTGGTTTTGAAGAGGACCTCGAGACGTTCAGACCGTTCATCATCGCCGAAGATGCCTTTCAGCAATTGCTCGAGGAGCGCTCGCCCGTGGTGCAGAACGGGGCAGCGGTTGATGAGGCTTGGCAAGATCAAGGTTCGGCGTTGTTGGGCGCTCAGACTTGCGTGATTGTGCCACTGACGGTTCAGGGCGCAGTGATCGGGGTGTTGTACGCCGATACCGTTCGCCCAGGTGCAAGACTTTCAGACCGCGATGCCAGCCTCGCGCTGGCGATTGCCGACCAAGCTGGACTTGCCATCCAAAATGCGCGGTTGTTCGCCCGCATTCAAGCGCAGGAAAGCCATTACCGCCTTCTTGCCGAAGCCGCCCACGACCTGATCGTGACCACCGACCTCGAGGGCATCGTGACCTATGCCAACCCTGCCACGCTCGAGGTGCTGGGTTTCGCCCCAAGCGAAATCGAGGGGCAGATTTTTGAGCATCTGCTCGAGCCTGATGCGGCACTGGCGGCAAGACGCGCCTGGCGCGAGATGATTGCGGGTTCAGATGATGATCTTCACGCCCGAGATGCGTTTACCTTTGAGGGCGGTGTCAAACGCAGCGACGGCAGCATCGCCTACCTCGAGATCAAACTGAACGCCCTCCGTTCAGATCGCCGTGTGGTCGGCGGTCTGGCGATTGCGCGTGACTTGAGCGAGCAGCAAAAACTGGCAGACGAGATCGCCCAGCGCGGACTCGAGGCGAGGCGCACCGACGAGTTGCGCAGCTTTCTGGCACTTTTTACCCAAGCCCAGGAGGAAGAACGCCGCCGTATCGCCCGCGAATTGCACGACGACACCGCCCAAACCCTGGTCGCCATCGCCAGACGGCTCGACCGACTCGGCGCAATGCTCGAGACGCTGCCCGAAGCTCGAGCCAGAACCGCCGACATTCGTGGCGACGTGGACACCGCCATCGACAGCGTGCGCCGCTTCTCGAGGAATTTGCGCCCCAGCACCCTTGACGACCTGGGTTTGCTGGCGGCGCTCGAGTGGTTGTGCTCGCAATCGCGCACCAGTGCCAGGCTCGAGGTTTCAGGACGCGAACAGCGTTTAAAGCCAGACCTCGAGTTAACGCTTTTTCGGGTGGTGCAAGAGGCATTGACCAATGTGGACAAACACGCCAAAGCCACCAGCGCCGCGATTCGCGTCAAGTTCGACACCGTTGGCAACCTCGAGCATCCACCAGGCGTGCTGGTCAGCGTGACCGACGACGGCGCGGGATTCTCGAGCACCCCAGAAGCCGATGCCTTCACGACCCTTGCCGCCAAAGGACATTTGGGTTTGGCTGGAATGCGCGAACGCATCAAACTGGCGGGTGGGGAAATGAAGCTCGAGTCTGAAGAGGGTTTTGGAACGAAATTGAGTTTTTGGTTTCCGATTTAGGTTTGGAATGTTTGCGCATCAAAAAACTTGCAATAAGCCATTTAGCGCTGTCATAGACCTGAAAGTATTGCTAACCTTCCAACGGACAAATTTATGAACCAATTCCATGACATTTCACTTGACGAATTCACCGCAGGTTGGGTTCTCGATCTTTTTAAAGATGATGGACCAAGCCGCCTCGAAATGTTTCATATTCTCGAGTCACTGGGATTTGCCGTACCAACGTATGGCACACCCTCAGAGTTATTGCAAAACCACGCTCCAACCGAGTTTTGCGTGGTTTACCTGACTCAGTGGTCATTGCAAGGGCGCGACAAAGAACGCATGACCATTCAAAATGCACTCGAGCAACATCCTGACAAATTATGTTCCTGGTGGATTCCAAAATCACCCATCGAAGGACTCGAGTTCAGCGTGTCATACTGCATTATGAAAATAGGCAAGAAGACGTTTTACCTGCGCTTTCGCTCTCGAAACGAGAGGGGCTCGAACTGG
>CAXTTL010000308.1:0-4661 GCA_964247135.1 uncultured Deinococcales bacterium
TGTAACCGCGCCGCGCAAACAGCGAGGTCACTCGAGTCAGGACACGCGGTTCGTCACGCAAGAAGGCGCTAAAAATGTGTTTCATCGGCTCACCGCCATCTTTTCGGGCTGGGCATTCTTTGGGTCGTCATCGAGCATTTCGTCCAAGCCCTTGCCCGCAGGAACCATCGGGAAGACGCTGTGTTCGTTCGGCACGCGCACCTCGAGCACCGCAGGACCGTCGGCTGCCAGCCAGGCTTTGATCGCCACCTCGAGTTCGGCTGCCGTGGACGCGGTAAAACCTGGGATGCGATACGCACTTGCCAGAATCGCAAAATCGGGGTTGGAATCCTCGAGGTAGACCTCGGAGTAACGCTTGTCGTGGAACATTTCCTGCCATTGGCGCACCATGCCCAAATAACCGTTGTTGATGATCGCAAACTTCACCGGAATGTCGTACTTGCGCAATGTCGCAAGTTCCTGAATGGTCATTTGACTCGAGCCATCCCCCGCAATGCCGATCACGCGTTTGCCCGTGGCAATGCTCGCGCCCATCGCGGCGGGCAGGCAAAAACCCATCGTGCCAGCCCCGCCAGAATTCAGCCACAAACGCGGATGCTCGAACGGGTGTTCTTGCGCGGTCAACATTTGATGCTGCCCCACGTCCGCCACCACAATGTCATCACTGGTCAACGCATTGGAGATGGTCTTGATGGCACTCGCCGCGCCCCACTCGTCACGCTTGGGCTTGCGAGCCTTCCAATCCTCGAGATTCGCCCACCATTCGGGCGTCTCGAGCTTGGTGATTTTTGCCGCCATCGCCTCGAGCGCGGCGGCGCTGTCCGCCAGAATGGGCAGGTATGCGGGAATCAGTTTGCTGTGCTCGGCAGAATCGAGGTCAACATGAATGATTTTGGCATTCTTGGCAAAACGGCTGGTTTTGCCCGTCACGCGGTCATCGAAACGCATTCCCACGCCGATCAACACATCGCACTGACTGATCGCACGGTTTGCGGCGACGCTGCCGTGCATTCCTGGCATTCCAAGCCATTGCTTGTCGCTGGCAGGAAAGTTCCCCAAGCCCATCAGCGTCGTGATGACTGGCATTCCCGAAGTCTTGGCGAATTTGTACGCCGCTTCAGACGCATCACACGCGCCACCACCCAGAATCAACACAGGTTTTTTGGCGGTTTTGATCAACTCAATCGCCTCGAGAATGTCTTTTTCTTTAGGCTCGAGTCTGGCAGGTTTGGCTTTGGGTTGCACGATTGGGGCGTTGGTTTGCGCGAGTTGCACGTCCTTGGGAATGTCCACCAGAACGGGTCCTGGTCGCCCTGAAAGCGCAATGCGGATTGCCTCAGCAACCACTTTAGACACATCATCGGCGCTGCGAATCAAGAAATTGTGCTTGGTGATCGGCATGGTGATGCCCGTGATATCCGCCTCCTGGAAAGCATCCGTTCCCAGCAGGGTCGTGGCGACATTGCCCGTGATCGCCAGAATCGGCAAGCTGTCGAGCATCGCATCGGCAAGCGCCGTCACCAGGTTGGTCGCACCAGGACCACTGGTCGCCAAGCACACGCCCAAACCACCCGTCACTCGAGCGTAACCCTCTGCCGCATGACCGCCACCCTGTTCGTGACGCACCAGAATATGCTGGATTGGACTGTCATAAATCGCGTCGTAAATCGGCATGATCGCGCCGCCAGGATGTCCGAACATGTGCCGCACACCGTGAGCCTCGAGCGTTTTCAAAAGAGCTTGTGAACCTGTCATGGATGCCTACCTTTCATTGATCTCTCGAGTGCCTGAATAAAAAGACCCTCGGGTGTTTGCCGAGGGTCGCTTGAATCCGAAAAACTGGAATTACGCCGCGACCCTCGGTTGTACGAGGACTACTACGACTAGAATAATCGCGGAAAAGAATTTCATTACGCTTAAAGCCTAGCAGGGTGAGGGGAAGACTGTCAAGCAAAAAAATGTGACGCTCGAGATTTACCGCACTTCTATCGCGCCAATGTCACAACCTGAACCCTGAAAACGTGGTTTGCCGAGCATGTCAGTCTCGAGCGGCGAACCATCGGGAAGCGTGCAATCTGCTTTTGGAATGGCATTGATAAGCACAGGATTCGATGGCGTAATTAACGTTCCAAAGTAGCTGTCAACCAATGATTGCAATTGCGGATTTTCTGCAACGTGGTCGGTTACTTTACCAGCACTATCACGGTGCGCGGCAACGAATCTGCAATCTTTGGGACTTTGTACAAGGTTATATCCTTTTGACATAATTGAGCCATAACAATCTGGTCCATCATCGGCAACGTTCTCGGCAAGAAGCATCGCCTTAAAAGAACTTTGGTCTTGTTCACCTTGAATATATAATCCACCAGCTTTTGTTGCTCGGTTACTTACAATATTTGAATATGAAATAGAAATTTCTGAACTACTATAAATACCACCAGCATCTTTTTTGGCAATATTTCCAGAAAAAATACTAGAATGAATTATACTTTTTCCACCTGAATTAATCAATCCACCACCTGTTACTGCCTCATTCGAGTCAACTAAAGTTTTATCAATTAAAAGTGACGCGTCTCGACTATAAATTCCTCCTCCTATTTCTGCATGATTTTTTGAAACAATACTATTTAAAATTTCCCCTATCCCTTCAAAATATATTCCACCACCAAGGTTTGCCTCATTTTGACCAATATAAGACCCTATAATTTCGACATTCCCAGCAGAGATTGCGCCGCCTTTATTATTCACTTTATTATTTGTGAAACTCGAGTTTTCAACTCTTCCATTTCCAAAAACTGCTCCACCATCATAATAAGCAGTATTTCTAGAAAAATTTGATTTAAAAATATTAAAATTATTACCTAAAATCCCACCGCCATAGCCTTGCAACGCTTTATTATTACTAATATTACAATTATTAATTTCTATATAAGAAGAAATGTCATTCGCATTAATTGCACCACCACTATCTTTTGTATTCCCTCCAGTTATTTTTAAGTTTGAAATCCACAACTTGCCTCCTTTTTTTACCTCAAAAATACGATCAATTTGATTTGCATCAATTGTCGTAGTTTCAGGACCTTCACCTAAAATTTTTACTTTTCCAGTGATATCTAAATCACCACGTTGTGCCGTATCATCTTCGCCATCTAAGGTAAGTATATAATTCCCTGTAGGAATTTTGATTGTCCCAATGCCCTTATTTGCATTCAATTCCATAATAGCTGCTCTTAGACTACATTTTTGATTTTCGTCTATACATTTACTATCTCCTGCTAGTATATCTTGAGTGTCTTTTTCTGTATTTACCATTACTGTTATTCCAAGTGAGTCGATAGCGATAAACTTATTTGTTTCATTTTTAAATAGTTCAATATTGCTTGAACTTACTTTTCCTCCATAGGAATCTTGGACTATAAGGTTGGGTTTAAAATTCCCTGCTTTAGTATAAATATGATTCTGATTCCATTTAGAGCAGCTTTTTTGAGTATAATCAGTTTTTCCATCACCATCTACATCCAAGTAGCAAGTCATTTGGTCTTTGTTAAAATCAGAAACAGAAACCGTAAAATTAATTGATTCTCCTTCAATCGCACTTCCGCGATCTACTGTAAACAAATCGATGTTTGGATCATCATTTGGTCGCAATACTTTAACTTGAATTGTGCCACTTACAAATTTCTTTTTGTATTCAGCACGTAATTTCACGAAACCTGAACCAAGAGGGGTATTTTTTGTGGCAATAATTTGAAGAACTATGCCTCCGAAAATATTATTTCCCAAACCTGCTTTTAAATTTTTTGATGTCTCCATAATTCTTACAGTTGCGCCAGATGTAGTAGTAATGACAATGCCTGCGGGATCACCACCTTGGTAAATGGCTACACTTGTTTGGCTAAAACTTAATTTCTGCGCCATGCCAACCGAAGCGAAACCAAACATCAAAACCAGCAAAATGCAATGCAAAACTTTCATAAGTGATACCTCCTGGAAGCACCTCGAGTTTACGTTAGGGTGCAAATCGGAGTCAATGCGTTCTGTTAGTGTAATCCTCGAGAAACGCATTCGTTTAATTTTCTATTTTGTTTCGCTTATGCTTCGCCTGTCGCAAAACCTGTTAAATGACGGGCTGATGGTGGTTGAAACCCAAGTACAATATCCTCGGCTGGGACTCCAAATTCCATCAATTCTGAGGCAATTTCGCGGTCTGTGTTGTTTTGCTGAATCCAAATCTTGTTCTTCTCAAGACTGAGGTGCAACGGCACAGAATACACGCGCCTCGAGCCTTCCCAGCCCATTCGCAAAACTTGGTATTGGTCGTGTTCGGTGTCAAATAAAAGTTGGTAACTGCCGCTTTGTTGAGCGTTGCGGCTGGTGACAAATTCGGTTAAGAGTTTTTGGATGATTGTTCTGTACTGCTCGAGTGTTGCCATTTTACGACCTCCTCGGTGATTGGGTCAAAGACCAGAAGATTGATTTGGAATTTGCGAACAATTCCTTGCGTAAAAGGAAGCTGAAAGAATGTGTTAAAAACCGTTTCACTGACCGCCAAGAACAATTGCCTGTTTGGTTCGGTTTCCTCGAGAATGTATTGATAGTTAAGAAATTGTCCAAGAGCAGCATGAAACTCGTTTGGAACGCTGTCACGCAAAAAGCTTTTG
>CAXTTL010000309.1:0-4655 GCA_964247135.1 uncultured Deinococcales bacterium
TGCACCTCGAGCCGTTACTGATACCATTACCATTAAAAATGTCAACTCGAACCTGACACCTCCTGCTGCAATCATTGCCCTTCCAATTCGTATTCCATCAAACCAACAACAACTTGACACTGGCGCATTACCAATTTTTAGTCAAACTTCTGGATATATTATTGGCAATCTTAGCGATGATAGGGGTATTGTCTCAACAGAATTAAGAATGACTTGTATTTCTTGTGGTTTACTGGGTCCAGTCGATGCACTCGAGCAATACATTGCTTATATTCCACCAGTAACACAGACCACTGCCCTACTTGGATTTGATGCCAACGGAACACCATATCTGCCAGATGGCATCTATATGATGCGCTTGGTAACTCAAGATAACGATAAAAATCGCAACATTCAAGAAGTAAAGGTCAAGCTGTCGCGCAATGATGCTGGATGTCCATTCCCTACATTTAACCAAATTACAACACTAGGTAAGGACAACGTTGGGGACAAGTTAACACCTGGAAGTGCTTCGTTATCTGTTACTGTATTGCCTGGTCATGAATACCGCATTGGGTGGTGGGTCATATCTCCATCAAATGCACTTTCATTCGCTATAAATGGAATTACAGGAGCAACAACCGATGGTATTGGAAAGACCTTTAATGCTTCAGGTGACTGGAGATTCTTCGGTCAAATTGAAGACTTGACAACCAACTGTATTCACAACATTGGCAGTGCTGTTGTAGTAACAAAAACGAATTAACGAAACCTGACCAAAGTCCCTCGAGAGCCTCACAACCCTCGAGGGACTTTTTCTTACCCCTCGAGTTAGACTGTTCTCCATGAACATCCTTGCAATTTTTGCTCACCCCGATGACGAGATGGGTTGCGCCGGCACTCTGGCAAAGCACGCGGCTCGAGGCGACACCGTGAAGTTGGTCTGGACGACCTACGGCGAACTGGCGTCGCAATTTGGCGATGCACCGCATGAGGAAGTCCGCCTGGTGCGGGAAAACCACGGGCGTGAAGTGGCTGAGATGATCGGCTCGAGTTACCAGTTTTTTGACATGGGTGACACCCGCATGTCGGGGTCTCGAGCGGAGGCGCTCGAACTGGCGCGGCTATATTGCGAGTTCAAACCCGATGCGATCATCACCTGGGACGATTTCAACCGCCACCCTGACCACAGGGCGACGGCGAAAATTGCGTTTGATGCCCTCACTCTGGCACGAATTCCGAAGGTGGTGCGCGAGGATGGTTTTGTGAACCTCGAGGCACACCGCAAAAGCGTGTCGTTTTACCAGTACCATGCGGTTGAATCTCCGCGTCCGGTGGTGCATGTGGACATTTCAGACACGCTCGAGCTTGCCGCCAAAGTCCAGTCTTATTATGCGGCGTTTTACAAATGGGATTGGACGCCCGATGATTTCAGGGCTTCTCGAGCCAGTTTGGGGCGCAGTGTGGGCGTTAAATTTGCCGAAAAATTTACGGTGCAGCGTTCTCAGCATCCGCCACTCGAGTTTTTGGTCTGAATTTGGGTTGCTTCGTCCTTGACACTGGAGGATTTGCTGGCTAGAATCTCTAAGCCGCCGAAAAGGGTGGTTTGTCTGGTGGGTGTAGCTCAGTCGGTTAGAGCGCTGCTCTGTGGAAGCGGAGGTCGAGGGTTCGAACCCCTTCACCCACCCCAGTTTTTAGCAAGTGTTGGTTGTTGTGCGCGAGGATGGCGGAATGGTAGACGCGCCAGGCTTAGGACCTGGTGGGCAACCGTGAGGGTTCAAGTCCCTTTCCTCGCACCAAATGTTTGAAGTCCCAACGTTGGATTTGAATGCGTGACCGACTGGCTGGGCAGATGCCTGGCTCATTTTTTTGAAAAATAACAGTAATAGGAGTATCAATATGGCGGAATTGCTCGAGCGTAACGGTAACAAGGTGAAGTTCAAGGTCGTCGTGCCAGCCTCTGAGGTGTCTAGTGCTTACACTGGCGTGTTTAACGCGTTGTCGCGTCAAGTGAAAATCCCTGGCTTTCGTCCGGGCAAAGCACCAAAAGGCGTGATCGAAAAGCGCGTGGGCGAGGATTTTGTCAAGAACGAAGTCGGACAGGAACTGGTCAAACGCACATACGGCAACGCCGTGACCGAACTGAAACTTGCGCCGGTCAGCGCCAACGTCACGATGGGCGAAATTGCCGAGAACACCGAATTTGAATTTACTGTGGACGCCGAAAATTACCCCGAAGTGACCTTGCCAAACTGGGAGGGCTTCACACTTGAGGCAAGTGCACCGACCATTGGTGATGAAGACGTGACCAATGCCATTGAAGAAGTTCGTCAATCTCGAGCCGATTACGAGAACGTGGACCGCGCGATTGAAGCCAGCGATTTGGCGAACGTCGAGATTCTCGAGGGTGAGGATGCGGGCAAGACCTATCCTGTGTACCTCGAGCGTGCCGAGGAAGGCGTTCGGACGGCTTTGATCGGCAAAGTTGCGGGTGATGAGGCGGACGTGCAATTGGGCGGCGCTGAGGACGAAGATGGAGATTCGACCTTGAAGGTTCGGGTTTCTGAAGTTAAAGCCAAGAACGTTCCAGCACTCGACGAGGAATTTATCAAAGGTTTGAACATTGATGGCGTCGAAACCCACGAGCAACTGCTGGCTCGGGTCAAAGTTGATCTCGAGGCGCAAGCGGTGCAAAAGGGCGTGACAGATCGCAAAGACGAATTCATCAAGAAACTTGGCGAAGGTGCAATCCTCGAGATTCCTGAGGTCATGATCGAAAACCGTCGTGAGGCGCTTGAAGTTGACCTTGGACGCGACCTCGAAAATCAGGGCGTGACCTTGGATGCTTACAAAAAGTATTTGGAAGTTGAAGGCAAGCTCGAGGAGTTCGAGAAGGACATCATGACCAACGCCACAACCCGAGTTCGCAACGACCTCGCGCTCGAGAAACTGACCGAGATTTTGGAAGTCAGCCTGACCGAAGACGAATGGAAAGCTGCTCTGGCAGGTTATGCGCAAGCCAACCGCGTCAGTGTGCCGCGTTTGCTCGAGGCTTTGGGCAAAGATGGTCTCGAGAATTACCGCACGGTCGTCACCCGCGATAAAGCCCTGGAAACCGCGATTGCACGCATCAGCAAGTAATCAAACTTCAAATTGGAATCCCTCGAGCATCTCGAGGGATTTTTTATGTTGACCACCTGTGTCATACTGAACCCACACCAACCAGTCCGTATTCAGCGTCACGACAAATCGCTTCTCGAGATTCGGACACGAAAATTGTTCTGGAGGTTGGTATGAACAGCATTAAATTTGAGGACTTTGCAAACAACATTTTGGTTTTGCTCGAGGAAACTTTTTCCAACCCGCAAGGTTATTACCTTGATCGGAAATCGGGTGGCTTGATTGGGACGCTCGAGAATATTTCGGCAGTTCAGGCATCACAGGCTTTCAAACCAGGCGCAACAACGATTGCTGGGCAAGTGTATCACACCGATTTTTACCTGAGTAACGTGGTCGCACAATCGCTTCGCGGGCAGGACGTTGGAAAGCTCGACTGGGATCAAAGTTGGGGTTTGAAAACCGTGACCGAACTCGAGTGGGAAGAGCTGAAACAAACGCTGCGCAATACTTGCCAAACTGTTCTCGAACTCGTGAAAGCTCGAGAAACCTGGGATGACCAACCCATCACGGATGCGATGCTGGGACTGGCGCACACCGCGTACCATGTCGGCGCGATAAGGCAAATGACGCTGATGGTCTAATCCTCGAGGTGAATCACGCTTTTGATCACGCCATCGCTGCGGGTTTCTTGAAGCGCGAAAGCTTGGGGTGCATTCTCGAGTCTGAAGTGATGCGTGGCGATGGCTTTGACATTCACCAGTTTTTTGGCGACCAGATCGATGGCTCTGGGGTAAACATGACCCATGCGGCGCGACATTTTGATGCTCAAGCCTTTGCGCCGAACGTTGGAGGCGGTGAGCGTAAAACTGTCACCGTCGGGAATCCCAACCAACACAACCTTGCCGCCAATTCGGGCGACGGTACAGGCATCTTGCGGACCTGTGGGTGAATCGGTCGCCTCGAGCACCACATCCACACCGCGTTTGTTGGTCAACTCGAGCAGGCTTGCTGGATTGGCGTGAACGCTGTCCGCACCAAGTTTTAAAGCCAGTTCGCGGCGGTACTCGAAAGGTTCGAGCACATGAACGCTGCCCGCACCGACCAGCTTGGCGACTTGCAAGATCAGCAACCCAATCGCGCCACCACCAACCACGGCAACGCTCGAGCCAAGTTTGATTTTTGCCAGGTCAATCGCATGAATGGCTATGCCCAGAGGCTCGAGCAACGCGGCATCGGCGGCATCAAAGCCTTCGGGAACTTTGAAGAGGTTGGCGGGTTTGGCATAAAAAAATTCGCGCATCGCGCCGTGAATTGGCGCTGAACCCGCGAACTTGACATTTGGGCACAGGTTCTGATGCCCCGCCTCGCACCATTCGCAATGTCCGCAAGGTTCGGCAGGGTCAACGGCAACCAGTGTGCCTTTGGGAAAACCAAATTCTGCACCGCGATCATCGTCCACAATCGCCGAAAACTCATGACCCAGAATGGCGGGTTGATGCACGATGCTCGAGCCAATCGAACCCTCTTTGAAATAATGCAAATCCGAACCGCAGACC
>CAXTTL010000310.1:0-4653 GCA_964247135.1 uncultured Deinococcales bacterium
GGGGGGCGTCAGCGATTGCAAAAATCGGTTAACTTGAACATGCAGGAATCAGTAACGTACCAAACACGTCACTGCGCCCATCACCGTTAAAATCACCAAGTTTGATGCCTGAAAGCGTGGTGTAAGGCGCCAACTTCATGTTGGCATTGATGTTGGTCCAGAAACCTGTGCCGCCGTAAGAAACAAACCATTGGTCGTCGGTGTTGCGAAACACATCGGTTTTGCCGTCGTTGTTAAAATCGCCAAACAGGTAATCCGAGAGCGGATAGACCGAGGAATTGATGGTCGTCCAAGGACCGACACCGCCGTATGAAACTTGCCATTCGCTGTTCGGGGCGCGACGAAAAACATCGGTTTTGTGATCGCCGTCAAAATCTCCAAATCGTAAATCATTCAAGCCGAAACTCGAGGTGTTCAATTCTTGCCACAAGCCTGTGCCGTCATAAGAGACGAACCATTTGCTGCCATCTGGACGGAAGACATCGGTTTTGCCGTTGCCGTTAAAATCCCCAAAACCATAGCTCGAGAGTGGATAGACCGAGGAATTAATCGTCGTCCAAAGACTTGTGCCACCATAAGAAACTTGCCATTCGCTGTTTGGCGCACGGCGGAAGACATCGGTTTTCTTGTCACCATCAAAGTCATAAAAACGCAAATCGGAGACTTTAAAGCTCGAGGTGTTGATCGGCGTCCAGGCGCTCCTGCCCTTGTAAGACACAAACCAGGTTGTGCCATCGCCGTAAAAAGTATCGGTGATTTTATCGCCGTCAAAATCGCCAAAGCCCAAATCGCTGACTTTAAGGTTCGAGATGTTGATTGGATACCAAGCCTGCTTGCCGTCGGCGGAAAGCACCCAATCTTTGAGGTACAACCAACCGACCGCCGCCAAATCGCCCGCGCTCAAGCCGTTGCGCTGACCTATTGGAATGCCTGCTGGAATGGTTTCGATGGTTGGTTTGCCATTTTTGCTGAAATAATTTGCCCCGTAGTGCATGATCGACGCGAAATCGTAGGCTCTAACATCCAAACCCTCATCGATCTGACGGTCATACTCGGGTACCCCTTCAGAGGTCATGTTCTCGAACAAAACCTTGATGTACTTGTCGCGGTCAGAACGGCTTTGTTCGTGATACAAACCTACCGCATGACCAATTTCATGAATTAACGAACCCCTGTCGCAATCGCCAGAGGAAAGTAAACTGATGTTCTGCGCCCCACCTTGACGACCAACGTTCGAGCGGCATACACCTGCCTCATCGCCTTTTTTGAAGACCACGTAATCGCTTTGGGTGGTGCGTGGCACAAGCTTGATTCGTGTTTTGGTGCGCCATTCGGTAATGGCTTCCTGAACATGGGTGTTGCCCGAGGCTGTGACGCTCGAGTCGATCAGGTACGGAATCTCACCATTTTTCCAGCGGTAATCATGATCTGAGCAGAACAAAAAATTGCAATCTTGATCGTGAAAAATGCTGCGCGGATTGCGCCGTCTATTCTCGAGTTGTTCGCTTGTGCCAAGCACAATGTCGCCCTGATAGATGGCGAGACCGTTTTCGTTTCGGTAACGAATGACTTGCTTGCCAACCGTAATTGATTGCACCCCCGATGGCGGTTCAATCATTGACGGCGTTTGCGAACACGCCGCGAAGCTTAAAGCGGTGATTCCAATGATGGCTGCTTTCCAATTTCTTACGTTCATGACACACTCCAATTTGCTCGAGAGAATTCTTCAATTCCCTTTGGTCGAGTCTTTCACCAAGATTGGTGAAGCAAGATTGACCCGCCGACAAGAGTGCGAAACTTAAGTTCGTCTCTGGTCTGCGTTGTGTTCTTCGGGCGAATCCGCGAAGACCTGCAAAGTATTGCGGGCACGTGGTCACAATACGGTCACAAATACAAAAGTTTTGTGTTTGGAACAGTAAAATTGGTTTTAAATCTCGAAATCGTTTGATCTTTTGGCGACAAAGAACAAACGATCAAACGCAAACAAAGTTCCAAAATTGTTAACTGGATATGCGATTTGATATTGCGCTCCAAGTTCCTCGAGAAAACGCGAATGCAATTCTGGTTTTAGCGCATTCAAAACTGGACGCAAGGCTGTTCCCTTGACCCACTCGAGCACCGCATTTTCGCTTTGCAGAACATGATGGTAGGTCGTTTCCCAAGCATCAACCTTAAACCCTAAACTTGAGAGGATTTGGATGTACCATGCCGCAGGTTTTGGTGCTCGAAGTTTGCTCGAGAATGCTGTTAAATGCGGTTTCCAAGTTTCACTCGAGGTCAAATCCCGTAAAATAGTGTGGCTGGGTTGCTCAAAATTGATTGGCATTTGTACCGCCAAAACACCTTCAGGTTCGAGCAAACCAGCAAGTCTTGGAATTAAAGTTTCGTGATCCTCGAGCCATTGCAGCGCGGCGTTTGAGACAATCACATCGAGCGGTTTTTTAGGCAGCCAAGTTCTCAAATCAGCCAGCACAAACTCGAGCCTGGAATCTTGAAGTGATGCAGCTTTTTCGAGCATCTGGGCGCTCGAATCCACACCGACAATGCTGGCATTCGGGAATTTCTCGAGCAATTTTATGGTCAGATGTCCAGTGCCACAACCAAGGTCGGCAACAGATTTGGCATCGGGCTTTTCGACCCTTGCCAGCAAGTCAAAAAAAGGTCGGTCGCGTTCGCTCGAGAATTTCTGGTATTGGTTTGGATTCCACATGCGAACAGTCTAAATCAGAATCTCGAGGATGTGTTGTTACTAGGGTAGTTACTCAACTTTTCTCTTTGCCAGAGACGAATTTTCAATCACCACAGATCACGATTCGTGAAAAATCGAGTTTGAAAACCCACGTTGTTAAATTTGATTTTTATCACCCTTCGGCTTACTCTCGAGCCATGAACAGTGCTTTGCAAGATGTCTTAAGCCTCAGCTTAAACGAACGTATTCAACTCGTTCCGGACTTGTGGGATAGCATTTCCAGCGAGACTCGAGGAAGTGTGACTCGAGCCGATATTCTCGAGGCTGAAAAAAGACTTCTCGAATACGAGAAAGACCTAAGTACAGCAGTTTTATGGGAATCTGTCGCCGAAAGACTTGAATAAAAGTTAAATTCAAACTTGCTGTAACAAACGTTCTCGTTGATACAACCCACGCAACCCAGAACGCTCGGCGATGTTTAAATTTCGACCAAACATCACCGCCTTCACCGATTCGACCAAGGCAAAAGTTGTCAACTCCAATTCCAAATTCTGCACTTTTGCCCGCCGTGCATCCTCGAGTTTGGTGAGCACGCCGTTGGTGACCTGAATGAGTGTGCTGGTGCGGCTCGCGTTTAAACCTTCAAACGCCATTAAACTTAAAATTTCATTCATGGCAACCTCCAGTTCAACTTTAGAAATTCGAGGTTCTGGTCGGTCGCCAGCCCCAAGTATGAACCTTGCCGTAGCCACACACCAATCCCTGGAATCTGACCACATCCTTGCAACCTCGAGAAGTGCTCTTACATCAGAAAGCCGTGCATGCGACTCAAGCGCCGCCATGGCGACCAAGGTTTCCAACTCGAGCAAAGCTTGGGACATGGGACCAGTGTAGAACAATATGGCTTGTCATCTCGAGCTGTTGAAATACCAAATTTAAAAAGCGAAATGTGGGCGACTCGAGTTAAACTGAGTGCCACACTCGGAGAGTCTTTCATGTCAAAACGTTTTCAAGATTTTGTGGTGATCGTCACAGGCGCAGGTACAGGCATTGGACGCGCCACCGCGCGGGCGTTCGCACTCGAGGGGGCGAAGGTCGTGCTGGCAGAACTCAACCCAGACTTATGCTCGAGTGTCGCGGCTGAAATCCGAGCTGCCAACGGTTTCGCCCTCGAGGTCCCAACCGATGTCGGCAACCCCGACAGTGTTGAATCCATGATCGAACGCGTCAAACTCGAGTTTGGACGGGTGGACGCGCTGGTCAACAATGCTGGTGTTTTCCCCAGAATTGCCTGGGATGACCTGAGGCTCGAGGACTGGGACAGAACGCACAACATCAATTTGCGCGGGATGTTTTTGTGTTGCAAAGCCGTCACGCCAATCATGCAAGCCCAAAAATCAGGCGTCATCATCAACCTTTCCAGCCTCGTGTTTTTGCTGGGGGCGCACACCGAAATGACGCATTATATTTCCTCCAAAGGCGGTGTGGTCGGCTTCACACGGTCGCTGGCTCGAGAACTCGGCATTCACAACATTCGCGTCAATGCCGTCTCGCCAGGTGCGGTGCAAACCGAATCCGAAGCCGCCGTCGTGACCCCTCGAGATGAGGCGCTGGTCCTGGCAAATCAATGCCTGCAAACGAGGGTACAACCGAGCGACATTGCCAACGCCATTTTGTTCTTCGCATCACTGGATGCTCGAGCCATCACAGGACAAAATTTGGTGGTGGACAACGGCTGGGCAATGAATTAATTTAAGGCAGCATGAAAAAACTCGAGGGGAAAATTGCACTTGTCGCAGGGGCAACCAGGGGCGCAGGGCGTGGAATTGCGATGGAACTTGGCGCGGCGGGTGCAACCGTGTACTGCTCGGGTCGAAGCTCGAGTGGCAAGCCTTCAGACCTCAATCGCATAGAGACCATAGAGGAGACGGCAGCGCTCGTCTCGAGTCTCGGCGGGGTGGGCA
>CAXTTL010000311.1:0-4593 GCA_964247135.1 uncultured Deinococcales bacterium
GATCAATTCAAATTCACGAAGGCCATCGCCGCATCCTCAAACACATCGGGAACTTCACCGAACTCAGAGCGAAACCGCGACCTTAAGCGCTCGAGTTCCTGCGCCGCATGACCACTGCCCTCGAGCGCAAACACCGCTTTGAGCAGCACGATTGCAATGCTCTCATCGACCGGGTTGACCTCGAGCAGTGCGCGACTCAAGTTTTTGCACGATTCAAAGGAGCCTCGAGCCAAGAGGTCCTCAACCACGTGCAGTCCAACGCCGCTCAATCCCCACTCGAGTTCGCTGCGAAAGTTGATCACCCATTCACTTTCCGAGTTGGGGAGGAACCGTCCCGAATGAAGGGCAAGCGCCCGTTGCAAACTCCCCTCGGTTTTCAAACCCAAAGCGCGTTTGACCTCAGCCGCATCCCAGATCACCCGCAACCCTGGATGCTCGAGGTGGTAGCTGCGGGTTGCGCTGTTGAACGGGATGGCCAATCCTTTGACATGCAGGCGTAGAAAATCGCGGATCACATGCACGTGGCGTCTGCCGTGGTTGGGCGATTTGTCACCAAAGATGTTGGTTTGTAATTCCTCGAGTTGACAGCTTTTGTTGGTCAGCATGTACGCGACCAATTCAACCGTTCGAGCCAAGCCCGAGGTGACATGGATGGGCTGACCATCGAGCGCCAAGCCAACCTCACCGAGCGTCATCACCTGGAGGGTTCTTGGGGCTTGTGTCTCGAGCGCCCGCCAATCTTCGAGCAGGATTCGGGCATAACCATCCGTGGGCAAGACCGTGAGGTTTTCAAACACATACGGTAAATCCCGCACCTCGAGCGCGAACACACCGCCAGCACCACACGAGTGTCGCGCATCGGTGGCGCGTCTTAACGCGCTGTTGGCTGAGGGGCGTTGCTCGAGCCTAAAGTGCAATTCCGCAATGCACAACCAGACCAATCCCAACTCACGTTCCAGCCCGAGACGTTCAAACGTCGCCGCTGCACGCTCGAGCAACGGTAAGGCTTGTGGGTCATCGGCGCGAACCATCAGCGCCGCGTAATCCCAATCGAGGTGCGCCAATTCAACCGCAGAATCTGGATTGACCACCCCTTTGGCACGGCTGAGGTGGGCACGAGCCACCGCCAACGCCTGGGTTGACATGGCGACGTGGGCGGCATACAGCTCGGCATAAAATTCGGCTTCGGGTTCACGATGTTCGCGAGCCAGGGCGGCACACTCGAGAAACGCGATCATCGCCTCCTCATACAAGCCCCTGAACAACAACCATTGCCCCTCACGGTAGCGCAGGTGTCCTTCAAAGCTGGGTTGGCACTCGCCAGCTCGAGCTTCACTCAGGTCGGCTTTGGCGGCGATCAGGTCGCCCAGGTTCATGCGACAGATCGCCCGTTGGGTCAGCAGCTCGACCCGCCGACTCGGCGTGGCTCGCTCGAGACTCAGGGTTAAGTGGTCAAGCGCCCGTCCATCCTGACCGGCGTGGGCCAACACGTAACCGAGCAACGAGGTCACGCCAGGTTTTAAAAACTGGGCGCTGGGTTGACTTGCCGCGTCCAGGGCGCGTTCGAGCGCTTGAACGGCTTGACGGTACTCGCATTTGCCGTAGAAAATCGCACCCCGTTCACGCTCGAGCAAACACCAGCCAATCGCATCAAGTTCGGATTCCTTGACCGTTTCGAGAATCTCCTCGCCGCGCTGATGCTCGCCCAGCAGACGGTACACCGTGGCGAGCAGCGCTCCTGCCGCTTCAAACCCCAACGCTCGAGCGCTGCCGAGTACGTCCACGGCTTCCACGTTGCGACCCAGGTGGGCGAGGCACAAGCCTGACCAACCGAGGTCTTCGGCTGTGGGCTGTTCCAGGCGAACAAAAGCATCAAAGCCCAAAGCGTATTGACTCGTTGCGACAAAATCTTTGATGGTGGACGGATTCAGCATTGGTTTTTTTGGCGTCTCTGAAAAGGATTAGACAAAATCTGGCTTTCTTTGGACAAGCGTTGATTGTCCAGATCATAACCTTCCGACGATTCACGAAACGGAGGTGGGTTATGAAATCCAAACATCAGAAGCATTTGATCTTGTTTTTGACGACGCTGATCCTTGGTGCGCTGCAATTCGCCTTGGCGCACGGCGGCGGCGCAAGCGGCGGCGGCGGCTTACCAGGGGGTTAGATCACCAAGTGGTCGAGGGGACTTTCCCGAAGAGGCGTGCTTTGGAATTCAGGTTGAACACCGTTCAACCTGAATTCCAAAGCACTTTTTTGAGCAGCACAACACACAAGATCGAACAGCCGCACTGACATATAGAATCACTTGCTGGGGGCAGATTCGTATTTTGTTAAAGCAGCTTTAACCGATTCCAGCAGTTGATACGGGTCAACATGACGAGAAATTGAACGTTCAGAACGATACGGATAATCATTAAAAACCAAATACATCGTCGGTGCGCCAGTACCGTCGTTGCAGATTTCAAATCTTAAAATTTCGCTGTTGTCATCGTCGATGATCTTATCCATCATGAATATCAACCCTTCAAATACAACTCAGTAACTTGGAATTTTCACACCATTCTACACCGTCAAAATGCCATTTTAAAAATTTCACACGCCTCGGTCGCGGTGCCACTAAGGATTTACATGTGGTCGGTGGACTGCTTGGTCACGCAAGTTTGAACACGACCCTGATTTATGCGACACTTTCAAGCGGGGATTTATTGAATGCCGTCGAAGCAGGTAACTCGAGGCTCGAGCCAAAATGACAACCTATTTGGTCGCACCTCGATTCGTGACTCGATTCGTGTGTTGTATTGTGTGTTCATGCCCTCGTCACCAAAAACAACAGTGAGACTTATAATGCCGGTTTTATGATTTAGTTTCCCACTCGCTGTCTTCGTTGACGAGTAGGGTATCAGTTTTCAGGTGGCAAACTCGTCATTCAACGTTGGAGGTTTGTATGAAATTATTCGTCTTACTGTTGGTCATTGGGTTTTGCACGATCATTTTTGCCTCGCCAGCCAGTAGAAACCACGCAATGGCCTTCGAACCGTGGCTTGATTACCAAGACCAATTTTTCCACAATTTTTCCAAGCAAATTGCCGCTGGCTTAACCAACCCAATCAAAGGCAAGTATTTGCGTGAGCTGAATGCCAAAAAATCTGCCTTTGAAGCTATTTTTGGGGCTGACATCGACACTTATAACCAAAAATTCAAAAAACTGTGTTTGCCTGCATTCATGTCAACCGATTCTGGTTTTTCCAGTCTTTACAATTGGGGTTTAAGTGCAGGGACCGAGTCGGGTCGCCTCTTTCAAACCGATTACAAAGAAGCAAGAGCAGCCGTAAAGCAATGCAAAAAATAACACTATTGCTTGTAAGCTATCAATAAGAAGGTTAAACCGTCGCGTCCTTTAGAATTGTCCAAGCAAAGATCGTAATTCACAAAGGCAGATGCCGTCGCAAAATCACCCTTTGATCGAGATGAGGACGATATGCTTGACTGTACCTCAAAACTTCTTGAATCGTTCGTGGCTGCTTTCAACCAATATCCTAACTCCGAGGCCAGGTGACGCTGCTTGACCAGCCCGTATCACTACTACTCGCACGACGTGCTTGACGCGAATTGCCTGGAATTCCCCAAAGCGTCCCTCGCACGCATGGTGGGTCTGAAATTGTACGAAATTCAACCTGATTACGATGGTTCTGGTGTCGGCACCTGGGACTTGTACATCCCGCGCGGCGCAGCCTCGAACTTCACGACCCAGCCCGACCGGCATTTCTGGCCCTTGCATCGCCGGGCTGATCCGAAAGAGATTGCGACTCAACTCTGGAATGCCGATCTCCACAACGTTTGCGTGGTTCATGTCACCACTCGAGAATTTGAATTGCGCCCTTACTACCTTGCCCTGACCAATCCAAACCATTCCAAGGTTGAGATTGCCAAAGCGTATCAAGTCCTCGATTATTTTGTGCCTCGTGTGCTGGTTGAACAACTCAGCCACTTGCAACTCGATGCTGCCTTGGAAGCACACCTGAACGCCTCTCGGACTGAAGTGATTCCACCGTACAAGTTGGATCGGCAGGCGCAAGATTGTTGGCAAGTCACAAAAATAAAGCCGGTTTCAAAGCAAGAACCCGCCTCCGGTAAGATTTATCGAAATTACAAGTCCGTTGGGCAATTCACGGCAACCATCGTGCAACACACTTTGGAATACACCTTCAAATTCAAATCCAAACGTGATCAACAAGAGTTTCAAGCGTTGGCAACCAGTTTTTCTTATGTTTTTGAAGGTGAAAAGATTTCTCACACCCCAGAAACGTTGATTGAATCCATCCTCGAGTGGATCGAGTATCAACGAAAACAAACCCGCTATATTCACGTCAGAAAAAACGGCGATGATTCGCTGATCACCGCTTTGGATCGTCGGGAGTTAAATTTGCAGCGGGATTGGTTGGAACGCAGCATCGGTCCGATCACCGACGATCTCTCGTTTCATGCGCTATTGCTCGAGCTGGGCTATACCGAGTATTTTACGAACTGGCGAGGATGGTGGCCACTTGGGCTTCGCGCTCACCCTGAGCATATGAACAACACTGAATTTGC
>CAXTTL010000312.1:0-4456 GCA_964247135.1 uncultured Deinococcales bacterium
ATCAGCACTTCATCGAGCCGCACCCCACCTTTGAGTTTGCCGTCCATCAACAGCGCCGCCAGCAAACGGCGCTCCTGATTTTCGTAGTAACTGCCGTCGGTTTTGACGGCTGGCATCGGCATGAACACCGTTGCCACCTCGAGCGCCTTGCCAAACACTTCGCACCCTGCAAAGAGATCGAGCGATTGAGATTGCTCGGCAAATGGCGTGAAGACCATCACGCCACTCCCGAGCATCCGAAACTCGTTGACCACCGCGTATAAACCTTGACGGGCATCGGGGTATTTGACATCGAAGACAATCGCGCTGCGTTGTTGGAGGGCGGCACGAAGCAGCATTGGACGGAAAACACCGGCAGTCTTGCCACTGCCTGGAGGACCGTAGACCAGGCTGTGTTCGTTGAATTCATCTTCGGGAATTGATAAGCAAAGGTGATTCCAGCGACCCCACAAGATTTTGGGCAGCCACTCGAGACGCGGAATCAACCCCAGTGTGCCGACCAAACTCGAGCCTTGTGATGGTTTGAGGTAATGCTCGAGTTCGGCTCGTGTGGCGAAGCGTCCGGCGGCGACAGGTTTATAACGTGGGTAGCGCTTGAAACCCTGAGCCACGATGCCAAGCACGGCGAAGGCAAGCAGTGGACTGAGGTAGCGCGTTTGGTCGTATAACTTCGTAACCATCTCGAGATTCTTGGAACAAACAACGTTGAGGCTGCACGACACCAGCACGGCGGGAAGCTCGGTGGCTTGAAGGGTTCTTCCCCAACCCGCTTTCATCAGGGATTGGTTCACGCTGTTCAAGGCTTGCAGCAGACCGAATCCAGCCCAAGCCAAACAAGCCATCATGCCCCACAACCAGAACCCTCGCTCGAGTTGCTGCCACACCGAGTATGGACGAACTTGACGGTACATCAGGGCACCCCAGGTCCACCTCTTGAGCGCGGCGGACTGGGCGGACTTTGGCTGGAACTCGAGCTGTGGGGATTGTTGTGATTCGCCCAAGCCCCGAGCGCCAAACCACCCAGCAACGACCCGCCAAGGTTGCCCAAACCTTTAGCCTCACCCATGCCCACCGCTCCCGCCGCGCCTGCGGTGATGCCGCCAACCAACTGCCCGATGCCCGCCACGCCTTGGCGCACGATGAAGAGCGAGGCGATCATGCCAATGATAATCATCGTCACGCCGCCAATCAGCGCCAACAACGCGGTGACAATGGCTTCACCGACCTTCAAGAAACCGTCGCCCGAGATCACCAGATTGGCTGCCGTCGCCACCTGGTCAATGCCAGGCACGCCAAGGTCAACAGCATAAGAGTTCCAGGCAGCCACCATCCGCTCCCAGGCGGCGGTCAGCGCCTGATCCACCACTTGCGCGGGGGCATTCCACGAAATCGACAAGCACAAGTTGAACAGGTGTGGCATGAAGATCATCACAAAAAAACACGTCAGGATGGCTCGAGTCACACTGACCAAGGCACTCGTGCCACCCAGCCCAGGCAGCAAGGCGAGTGCCGCCACAAACGGCAAGAGCGCGATGCCCAAGGTGATAAACACGCCCGAGAGCAGCATGGTCACGTAATAACCCATGTAAATGGGCAGCAACAGCCCAAAGATAAACTGACCCGCACCAAGAATCATCTTGACCGCCCCCTCTTTGCCTGCCAGGGTGATCTCGGGCAGACTCGAGCCTCGAGCCGCCGCCATTGCCGTACCCGCCTTGTAACCCGCCCAACCAATGCCAATGAATCCCAATGTGGTGCTGAGGGCGGTGATCGTCAAGCTGGCTTTGGTACTTTCAACCCGAATGATGCCCTGCCCCCAACGGTACAAGCCGCCGTACCATTGCTCGGCTTCAATCCGCAGCGGTTGCTGCCCTGCGATCAATGCACCGACCAAAGCCACCCGCAGCATCACGGGAATAAAGGCTCGAGGCTCGGCGGCGATCATCAAGGTTTTGGCTTGAAGTGCCAAGCCCAGCAGCGCGATCATGCCGCCCAGGTAGCGCATCCAAACCTCGAAGGAAATGTTGTGCAACCAGACGCGCAACTCGTGAACGAAATTGGTTGGATCAACCGTGATCAGATTCCAGACATCCATTGGGTTCATGGCAACACCCCCAAACCCTTCGGCGCGTCGTTGCCAATGCCGTACAAGCCTCGAGCCGCGCTGTTCGCCAGGGCGTTCATGCCCTGCGCCTCCTCCCAGGCGTTCAGCATCGCGGTTTCTGCCGCCCGTTGACCCGCCTCGAGTTGCGCCAGTTCTTTGGCGGTTTCGACCTGGACCAGCGATTGCAGTTCTTGCAGGGTGTAAACGTTCTGTTCTGCCAGTGCCGCGATGTGCGCCGTGACTTGCGAGTTGGAGGTTGCCAGCACCGACATCACATCGGCGATGCCTTCGGTCATGCGTTGAATCGCCTCACGGCTCGAGACGGCGGCCCCAACCCGAGCGTTCAACCGTGAAGCCAAACCCGTGATCGGCGTGTTGACCAGCAAATTGAGATCGGTGGCAGACTTGTTGCCCGCAAGCTTCGCGGCGTTGACTCGAGCTTGGTTGAGGCTGATAACCGAATTCCCTTGAAGCTCGAGCAAATGCTTTTGCTGGTTCTCGGTTTGCACGGCGGCAACGGCGGCTTCGGGATTCATCATTCGCGCCAAAGCGCCCAAGTTGCGCGGGTCGGAGGCTGGGCGTGTTTGGTCAAAGGCGAAAAGGTTCTTCACTGATTGCTGGTAGAGGTTGTTGATGCTCGTCTCGAGGGCTTCTCGGGCTTGACCGACGGTGTTCCCGAGGATGCCGCGCAAGTTTTGCAAGCCAGAATTCACCTGACTCAGCCCAAGGGTGTCACCGAATGCCGTGACCGCGCCGTCCAGCAAACCGCCCGCGATGCGGTTCGCATATCCCGAGAGGTCTTGGTTCAAGCCCGAGATCACACCCACAGCGTCGCTTACGATGTCACGAGCGGTACAAAGAAAAGCCAGTTGACTCGAGACTGCACCACCCACGCCTTGAATCGCACCGCACGCCTGATCGAAGACTTGCTGGATGGGTTGGATGATGTTGATGATCGGTTCGACGGGAACGATCTCGGTGTTGGGAATCAGGGTGGTGCGCCCGTTGAAGGGGTCTAAGGGTGGCTCGAGGGTGGACGGGTTGAATTGGGCGAGGGTACTCGAGAAGCACAACCAGAGTGCCAGTACGAGGATGGGCAGGTGTCGCATGAAAGACCTCCTGCTGGCATTCTCGAGACCGACTGGGGTCAGTGGAAGTCAAAAAATACGTTTGATTTTAGTTTTAACACCACTTGGTTTTGTAACGAAAAAAGGAGTACAAACTTCGTACTCCTTTCCAATCAAAAAACAGCTCGTTTGTTGGTTTAATTACCGATATCCAACAGCCAGTGCTCGATTTGCAGCCCATGCCATTTGTTGCAATTTCAGTGCATCTTTCTTGGTGACGTATGGTTCGGGAGCAGCCAGTCCAACGGGTGACTTGCCGTAAAAAGTCGCATAGAAAACGCAAGCTGTCAGGTATGTTCCCACGTATGACGGGTGACTGCCATCGTCTTGGTACAAGTCCAATCCCGACCCTGCCTGCAAATATTTCAACCAGGCTTCACCAACAGGTGCAACGGTAGTTTTGAGTTCCTTTGCCATCAACATAAATTGTTTTGTCCAGTTTTCTTGCAACTCGAGCGGATTGCCCATATCGCGTCTTGCCCAGGTCAAATACAACACGGTTTTGGCTTTGACCTTGCGAATCTCGAGTTCAAAAGCGCGAACATAAGCTTGGTAATAAGCGGTTTCTTGAACGGGTCGAGTGCTTTGTTCTTGAAGCACCACAAAATCCCAATGCCCTTGGCGGATCGCGGCGACGGCTTTGCCAGAATTCCAGTGTCGCTCGAGCGTATAGCCACCTTCGGCAATCATGGTGGTTTCAAGCGCTCGTTTTTCTTTTGAAGCCAACCATTTGGTCATGGCGGGTAGATCGTTGACGTAGGTGTAACTGTTGCCAATAAACAACACCCGCATGGGAACGGCAAGGGTCGTGGTCAGGTTCAACAACCCAAAGGACAACACCAAAACGATCACCCGAAAGGACATGAATGATTTCATGGTTTGACCTTGGGCAGCGCATCTTGAAACGCGCGCACCGCAAAGCCACTTCGAGGTTGACTCGAGCGAGAACTTGTTGTTAGTTGGCTGTTCAAAATGGCAGCATTCAAGGCAACAAAACTATCTGAGACATCAAATTGGGTTGGCAGCATTGGATTGTCCGAAACGGTGTCCATCGGTGCGGCATAGACCACAGCCGCATACGCATGGGATGGATTCAGCGTCTCAAGCATCACGTCCGTTTGTGTCTCGAGGGTGTAATTCACCCCAGAGACAGTATAGCCCGAAGTGGTGTCGATTACTTTGGCGTACTACCCCGTGGCGTTTTTAACCGATGCCCAGGTCAGGT
>CAXTTL010000313.1:0-4456 GCA_964247135.1 uncultured Deinococcales bacterium
TGGGTGAAACGTCACATTGATTGCAGGATGCTCGAGAAATAATTCAATTTGCGCTAAACTGCTGGAATGAATAGCTTGCATCTCGAGCCTAAAATAGTAACTGCTGCAAATGGTGAGGAATTCGTTTTGCTCACGTTGTCAAAGGCAGAATGGCAGCAACTCGAGACACTGCTTGCAGATACAACCCAAATGCCTGTATTCGCTTCGTTGGGTATTGGTGAAAGCGATTTGAATGGCGCAGATTCGGAGCAGTGGTTACGGGAAAACTGGCAGTGATAACCCTCGATACAAGCGCCATTTTTACACTCCTAAATCGCAAAGACAAAGATTACGCTCGAGTTTTTGCCTCGTTGCAAGCAGCACGTCCACCGTTTTATATCCCAACTGGTGTTCTGGCTGAAATTGGTTATATGGTTGAGCAACGACTTGGACAAGTTGCACTCCTTGCATTATTGCAAGACATTCAAAATCAGAATTTTGTTCTTGCCCCAAGTGAGCTTGATATTCCTCGAGCAACAACATTGGTAGATCGATACGATGATCTACCGCTCGGGTTAGCTGACGCACTTGTTATTGCCTGCGCAGAACGTCATGGTGGCAATGTCTTGACTTTAGACGGTGACTTTTGGGTTGTTGCGAACGAGGGTACTTTGCAGGTTTTCCCACGATAATCCTTTGAGCAAGCAAATCCTCGAGTATTTCGCTAAGTCTTCTTGCCACGGTTGAACCATTCATCGCCATTGACGCGTTGCACCACACCGCTTTGCAATTCATCCAGACGCAGTAAGACTTCAGTAAGCAATTGGAAATCCTCGAGCGACATCATGACCACAGATTGTTTTCCTTTGCGGGTAATCACCAAAGCTTCGTGGCTTTCGCAAACCCGATCCATTGTTTCGGCAAGGTTCGCTCGAGCGCTAGAAAATGGGATGGTATCCATCAATGTTTCCCTTGTTTTCACGCGTGTGAATGCTCGAGGTTCATGTGCTGCCAATGCCCAGCCCTCCAACGCATCCAGAACATAAACCCTATCGAACACACGTAAATAAACGCTCCGCCCCACGCGCCAAGCAGCCCAAGGTGAAAGGTTTGCGTGAACAGAATTGCACTGCCAACCATCACCACCCACGAACCGATCAGGGTCACAATCATTGGGAAGCGCGTGTCGCCCGCACCTGAAAGAGCGCCCCTGAAAATAATGCCTGAGGCGTCAAAGACTTGGTACAACGCCATCAATTTTATCAGTTGAGTTGAAAGCTCGAGCACTTTTGGTTCGGGGCTGAAAGCGCTAACCAGCACGTGCGGGATGGTGAAGAAGAGTATGCCGACCAAACCCATCCAGATCATGCCGAGTTGCACGCCAAGGTAACCGACGGCTGCCGCGAGTTTCGGGTTTTTTGCGCCCAAGTACCGCCCGACCAAGGAGCCTGTGCCAATGCCCAGTGCAAACCCTGGCATGAACCCAAAGCTGGCAATCTGGTTGCTGATTTGACTGGCTGCCAATTCTATTGTTCCGACTCGACCAATCACGCCGGCAAACGCGGCGAACGCACCCGATTCGACAGATGATGTAATGCCCATTGGTAAACCGATTGTTAACATGCCCTTCAGGGTTTCGAGCTTTGGGCGCTGAAAATGAATCTTGTACTTGGCGCGGTCTTTGGCGTTCAGGACAATAAAGGCTGCAATGATGGTTTGAATTGCCACAGAAATCACCGTGCCGAGTGCTGCGCCTTGAATGCCGAGGGCAGGAAAACCAAAATTACCAAAGACCAGCGTGTAACTGAAAAAAATGTTTAAAAGCACGGTAAACCAGGTGACATACATCGGGGTTCTCGAGTCGCCCACACCAATCCTGAAGCCGAGCAGTACAGCCGAAATCAGCGCAAATGGAATCTCGAGAACCCGAATTTGCGTGAAAGCAATGGCGGCTTTTAGGGCATCAGGATGGGGATGAAAAAAGTTCAGGATCGGTGGGAAGATGGCGTAAAAAACGGGTGTAAGAAGTGACAAACCCAAACCCAACCATAAAAAACGACTTAACCACGCACCGCAAGCACCAAGGTCGCCAGCGCCAAATGACCTCGAGACGAAGACGGTGACCGCCCCAGCCGTGCTGCGAATCAGCAAAAACACGGCTCTACAGGACACGTCACCCAGTCCAACGCCAGCCACGGCACTCGAGCCGAGCCGACCCATGAACAAGGTATCCGTTGTGCCAAGCAGGGCGTAAGCCAGATTGACCGCCACAATTGGCAGGGCAAGTTTGAGTAACTCGAGGATCAGATTTGACTTTGACATGCTCGAGTTTGAAATCGCAGCATCCACGTTGAAATGTTAAACCAAGACCTCTTTTAAGTCTGTGCGCGTAATGGCGTATTGACTGATTTGAATTCGAGGGCTATTTTGCGGTTTGAATAATCAGCCCGATCACGGTAATGACCACGTCAAATGGCACGGTGACCAGCGCGACTTCGCTCGGTTTGAGTTCTGGAAGCAAGGCACGCCTTCCCACAACGCTGCCAAGCCCGAGCGCCAACATCAACACACCACAAAGTATCGTCAAAATACCCAGGAGTAAAGAGTCTAACCTAAAACCTCCTGTATGTACGCGTTATTGTACAACAAAATTACAACACAATATGTTCGAGAATCCCAAAAATCTTTTCAGGATTCTGAATCGAATACTCCACGCTGTCCACCGTTGCCAGTTGACGCTCGAGTTGCAAAAAACGCCATTGAATACCGGTGGTCACAATACCGTAAATGCGTTCTCGAGGATGATTTTGCTCGAGGTTGAATTGTTGCGCGGCGATCATTTCGGCGAGGCATTGACCCAAGCCACCTACGATATTTTCGTTCTTGGCTTCTTGATTCCAAGATGCACCTTCGGGCGGAATCGCTTCTACAAGCACACAAACTGGTGCGGTCAAAACCAATTGTTGCGAGTTGCTCGAGAGGATGTAGTCACATCGTCCTTTTAAACCCTGTGCCTCGTTGACATTAAATTCCAGACCTGAAAACAAGCTGATGGCATCCGCATGAAGCAATTTAAATTCAGTTAAGAATGGCGCGATCAGCAGTTCTGAACGGGCTTTTTCGGTGTTAAGGTTTAATGCCAGTGGCAAGTACCGTGACAAAATACTAGAAAGCGTTTTTGGCAATTCAATTTCGGGTACGGCATGAAACAAATCCGTACTTTCTTCGATGGTGACACCAAATTTTTGTTGAACCTCGAGCAATTTAAAATCGGAGTACGCCATACTCGGAACTATACGCGTTTGAAATTGCAAGGTTGTGATGCGGGTGTCAATGCGAATGCTCGAGGTGTAAATGCTGCCATTTCCCCGCCCGCCAGCGTAACCAGAAGATCACGCCCATCGAGCAAACATAGACAAACGCTCCACCCCAAGCACCCAGCAACCCCCAATGAAACTCGAGCGCCAGAATGGCGGAGCCGCCGACCATCACGACCCATGCGCCGAGCATGGTCACAATCATTGGGAAACGCGTGTCGCTTGCGCCTGAGAGAGCGCCACGAAAAATAATGCCTGCGGCGTCAAACACCTGGTAAAACGCCATGAAGCGCAGCAGGCTTGTGGCAAGCTCGAGGACTTTGGGTTCGGGGTTAAAACCAGCAACCAGCAGGTTTGGGACGGCAAAAAAGATCACGCCGACAATGCCCATCCAAATCATGCCAATTCGTACTCCAACGTATCCCACGGCTCGAGCCAAATCGGGGGTGCGAGCGCCCAAGTAGCGCCCGACGAGCGATCCCGTGCCGATGCCGAGCGCAAAACCTGGCATGAAGGCAAGGCTGGCAATCTGATTGGCAATTTGGCTGGCAGCAAGTTCTTTTGTGCCGAGTCTGGCAATCACGCCACTGAAAGCGGCAAACGCGCCAACTTCGACGAATTCGGTCAAGCCGAGCGGCAAGCCAACGATCAGCATGGTTTTGAGGGTCTCGAGCTTGGGAAATTCAAAATGCAGTTGGTATTTTTTGCGGTCTTTTGGATTTAAAACGATTAAAACTACGATCAGTGTTTGAACCACAATCGAAATCGCCGTTCCCATTGCGGCACCGCGAATGCCCATCGGGGTCAATCCGAACATGCCAAAAACCAGCACGTAATTGAGTGAAACGTTCAAAACCACCGTGCCCCAGGTGATAAACATTGGGGTTCTCGAGTCGCCAATGCCCAAACGAAACCCGATGAGCACCGTGGAAAGGAGGGCAAATGGAATCTCGAGGGTGCGAATTTGGGCGAATGTCAAAGCGCCGTTTAACACTTCGGAGACGGGGTTGAAAATGTTGAAGATAGGCACAAAGCCAAAAAACACCAGTGGCACGAACGCGCACAGGATCAATGAAAGCCAAACAAAGCGTACCAGCCATTCGCCGCAGGCTTTCAAATCGCCAGCCCCAAAAGACCGTGAAACAAAAATCGTGACCGCG
>CAXTTL010000314.1:0-4421 GCA_964247135.1 uncultured Deinococcales bacterium
GCCAAACCTGCCGCCCATCGGCGGCAGTTTTGGGTCGCTCGAGGCTCCTGCTTGATCTCGGGCAGCCCCCACGAAGGCGGTTTGCGTGGCTTGGGCGGTAAACCTGATGGCATGGGCGATCACGCCCGCCGCCACCTCGTCGCGCCGTACCAGCCCTGGCAAAATCGGTAATCCCGCCGCGTCGGCACTCGTCCAGGTGCTCGGTCTTAAGGCATTGGATTTCAAATCCCAGATTGCGCCAGAACCAGCCCGCCACGAACCGTCGGTGTTCGGGTAGGCGCTGAACAACTCGTAAAGCTTGCATTCGCCCTGGCGCACCACCAACACATGACGGTCGCCGCTCGAGGTTGTCCCGCCTTCAATCGGTGCATTTTTGGGTATCGGGTACAAGGCATGGTCGCTCTGGTCATCGTATTCAAAGGTCACCGGAACGCCAGCCTGATTGGCTGGCACAACCGCAAACGGAATGCCGATGGGTTTGCCCTCGTACAAACCCGAACCAAAATCAGGGTGCAGACCAATTCCAGCCCCAATGCTCGAGATATACGCGCTCGAGTTTTGGTCTATCGGCAGTGTGTCGATGCGGCTGTTCCAAACGTTGTTTTTGGGAAACAGCGTACACGCGCCCAGGTTGGTGTTTGGCACTGTGATTGCCCCAGCCGCGAAACAGGCGGTCAGTAAAACCAAGGTCATCAAGGCTTTCTTCATCATCCCGAGTGTAAACCCCAATTCTGAGATAGATTGAGTTGTGTTTTATGCCCTGATCTTGCCGCTCGCGCTGCTTGCCGCGTTCACCATCCTGAATTCTATTTTGTTTCGCAGTTTGCGTTATTACGCTCCCGTTTTACTCGAGCGTCAACCCAAAGTTTCATTGTTGATTCCTGCCCGCAACGAAGAACAGAACCTCGAGTTGCTGCTGCCCACGCTGGTTGCCCAAGATTATGCCAACCTCGAGATTATTGTCCTGAACGACCACAGCACCGACAAAACGCTCGAGATTGCCCAAAAATACGCCGCTCGAGATTCCAGATTGCGCCTGATCGAGGGTGGCGAATTGCAGATTGGTTGGCTCGGCAAACCCAACGCCTGCCGCCAACTGGCCCAGGTTGCCAGCGGCGAAATTCTGGTCTTCACCGACGCCGACACGCTCTGGCAACCCGACGCCATCAGCTTGTGCGTCAAAGCCATGCAAGCCACCAACGCGGACGCCATGTGCGCCTGGCCACAGCAAATTCTGAGCGGCTGGTTCTCGAGCCTGGTGCAGCCCTGGATGACTTGGAGCCTCTTGGCATTGCTGCCTGTGTGGTTGATTCCGAATCCCAAACACAAACTGATCGTCAGCGCCAACGGTCAAATGCTGGCATTCAAAAAAGATTGTTACGCCAGCATCGGCGGGTTTGAACCGGTCAAGCACAGCATCCTCGAGGACATGGCACTGGCAAGGAATGTCAAAGCCCAGAACTTGCGCTTTGTGCTTTTAAACGGTTTGGGCAGCGTCAAATGCAAGATGTACTCGAGCACCCAGGAAACCTTTGACGGTTTTGCCAAAGCCGCGTTTGTCGGTTTAGGCTCGAGTGTTCCCGCGTTGGTTGTCAGCATCTTGTTTTTCGCCTGGTTGTTTCTTGCCCCCTGGATTTGGTTGATTGCTGCCGCTTTTTCAGGCTCGAGCATCACCCTGCCGCTCGTTGCCGTGTTGCTCAGTTTGCTCGGGCGTTTTGTCGCCGACCTCGAGTTTGGATACCCGCTTTACTTGTTTGTTCAGCAGCCCGTGTCGATGATCGCTTGGGCGGCGATTGCCGTTGCTTCGTGGCGGCGTTTTCTCAAAGGGCAAACCAGTTGGAAGGGGCGCGTGTACGATTTGAAAAATGGTCCAAAAGGTTAGCCGAATTGTGGGTTCGGACCTTCAACAACCATGAATAAGTGCCGTTTTCTGTGGTCGAATTGGTTGATCGTGCGGCAAGGGCGCAGCTTGCGCTAAGGCTTGTTCGGGGGCTGATTTTCAAGGGGAAACCTTCAAAATAAGGGCTTGGTTCTGCGCCTATCGGTTGCTTGTTCAGGGTTATGAACCTACAGCACTTTGCACAATGTTTGACGCGAAGTGTCAAACATTGGCGACCAAAGGGAGTAGCAATAGACAGCGGTTTTCATAGAAGTGAGAGCGCGAAGCGCGTCAACGAATATGAAAACCGCTGTATGTGCGCCAAACCACCAATCCCCAGGTACGCAACTTGCGCTATACGTTCCCAAACCGTTCTCGCGTAGAATCTGTGCTCGAGAGGTTTATGCCGTGAAAGTTCGCGCCAGCAATTTACGTCACGCTTACGGCGACAGGGTCACCTTGAACGGGGTGGGTTTCGAGCTTGCCGGCGGTGCCCGAGTCGCACTGACGGGTCGTAACGGCGCGGGCAAAACAACACTTTTAAAAATTATTTTGGGCGAACTCAAACCCGATTGGGGCGAACTCGAGTTTGCAACAGATTTTCGGATTGGGGCGCTCGAGCAAGACCCAAGTTTCGAGGCGGGCGTCAGCGTTCAAACAGTGATTCGTCAAGCCATGCAGCATGTTTTTAACCTCGAGCAACGCCTGCGCTTTCTCGAGACGAAATTGGAATCCAATCCCGAAGCCGTGCTCGAGTGGGCGGCGACGCTCGAGGCATTCGAGGTGGCGGGCGGTTACAGCACCGAGGCTCGAGCCTCACAGGTCTTGGCGGCGCTCGAGTTGGACGGTTTTTTAGACCGTGATGCGTCAAGTCTTTCGGGCGGCGAACGCACGCGTTTGGCGCTGGCGGTGGCGCTGGTCAACCGCCCAGATTTGCTGGTGCTCGACGAACCGACCAACCATTTGGATATTAAAATGCGCGAATGGCTCGAGCGCATATTGCTCGAGTATCCTGGCGCGTTGTTGATTGTCAGCCACGACAGGGCACTCCTCGATGCGGTTGTGAATCTTACCTTTCACCTCGAGCGCGGCAACCTTAAAACCTATCCTGGCGGCTTCAGCAAGGCGAGGCTGGCACGGCTCGAGGAGCGCCGAGTTCAGGGCAAACAACATCGCGTCGGTAAGTTTGAATTTAAACGGCTCGAGAAATCGGCGAACCGTGTGGCGGCGTGGGGCAAAAACAACGAGAAACTGGCAAAACGCGCCAAAGCCATCAAAACCAGGGCGGCTCGGGTCGAAGCCAGCACCATCGAGGCGCCGATTACGGAGCGCAAAATCGCCATGTCGCTCGAGTCTGGCAATGCGAAGGCGGCAACGCTTTTCAAACTCGAGCATGTGAACAAGCATTTTGGAGCGCGTTTGATTCTCAAAGATGCTGGTTTGCGAATTCGGGCGGGAGATCGAATTGCGCTGCTCGCGCCAAACGGTGCGGGCAAAACCACGCTCTTAAAAATCATTTTGGGCGAACTCGCGCCCGATGTCACCGTAAATCCAGAACCGCTGATCCGATTTTCCGACGGCGTGCAACCCGCCTATTTTGACCAGACCTATCACGGTTTAACCCCGAACCGCACGGTGCTCAGTCAGATTGCCGAACGGGTCGGTGAAACCCAAGCCAAAGCCTATTTGGGACGTTACGGCTTTAAACCCGAAGATTTTGGCAAAGTCCCAAAACAACTTTCGGGCGGTGAACGCGCTCGAGCCGGCATGGCACTGATTGCCGCCACTCGAGCGGATGTTTTGATCCTCGACGAGCCGACCAACCATTTGGATGTGGAAGCCCTCGAGTCACTCGAGGATGCCCTCTGGGCGTATCCTGGCAGCGTGTTGTTTGTGACCCATGACCGCGCCTTCGCCCAAGCCGTGGCGACCAGGGTGCTGGGCATCGAAGACCAGAAATTGGTCGAGTACCCGAACGGTTTTGACGGGTACTTGAAAGCAAGGCGCGGCGAAAGCGCTCGGGTCAACCCAAATCAATTGCTCGAGAGCGAGCGGATGCCAGAAACGTCAGAACACTTTTTGAATCCGTGGCAAGAATTGCAGTTGCTCGAGGAGAGATTGATTGAACTCGAGAAATTTTTTTTGCGTGGCGGTTTGTCGTTGCGCGAATTTGACCGACTGAAACTCGAGCAACTCCAAGCCCGAGATCGCGCCGAGGAATTGTACGCGGGTCTGTGGAGTGCGCCGGTCGAATTTGACGCCGCCATGAAAATTGCTGCTTTTGAGGTTCGTGCCGCCGAACTCGAGCCTCAGCTTTGGTCGTTCTGGGTGCGCACTGGGGCATTGGCGCTGTGGGCCGCAGTCATGTTCTTCGCCTGCTTGCGCGCGATGCGGCGTGATCGAGACGCACCGGCGGCGAGTGCGGCGTTGCAAGGGGCGCTCTAATGTCGGCGACCGCGCTTTCGCCGCCGATGCCGACGGCGCTTCTATCCAAGATCAAATGGCACTGGCTGCACAATCCGAAGATCGTGCTCTGGGTCAT
>CAXTTL010000315.1:0-4408 GCA_964247135.1 uncultured Deinococcales bacterium
CGCGAGCATTACCGCTGGGCGTTGGCGTTGTATTACCCAGAATTGCGCCTGCCGATTCCGGCGTTTCCCAAAGACAGCCGCCAAGACCTGTTGGGGCAACGCCTTCGGGCGCTCAAACGCGTCACCAAAGACGAACTCCAGGCGGCACTGTTAACCCAAAGCAACACCCACGAACGTCTGGGCGAGATTTTGCTGGCAGCCAACGTCTTAAACGAAACCGAACTCTACCGAATCCTGGCGGAACAATCCAACCTCGAGTTTCTCGAGTCGAGTGCCGACTTAAAGATTTCTCCCAGCGTGCTCGAGACGGTCACGCGCGGCGATGTCAAACGGTTCAGGGCGCTGCCACTGGGTTTTAATGAGGACGATTACCGAATTTTAACCACCGAACCCAAAAAACAAGCCCAACTCGAGGATTTTTTTGAACGTCCCGTGAAGTTGGTGCTCTGCACGCCAACCGAATTTGAGGTGGCGCTCGAGCGTTTTTTCCCCGCCAAAAACGTGCAGGTCAGACCGTTTCAGGAGCGCCGTTCCAAACTGCGCGATGCCTTCGAGAATTCCCAAAAAGCCGTGCCAGTCTTTGACCTCGAGCATGACCGTCCAGACAAAAGTGTGCAGCATTTGATTCCCGAAAACAAAATGCGCCAATTTCAGGTTTACCCCTACCGTTGGCATCATGACGCGCTGCAAGTCTTGATCGCCAATCCCAGCGATGTATTTGTGCTCGACGACGTGCAATTGATTGTCGGGCGATTGGTCACTCCTGTCAAAGCCAAACCAGAAGAGATCGAATTGCTGATTCATTACGCGTTTGAAAAATCAAAACCCGAACTCGAACAACTCACCATCATCGAACAACCTGTGCAACCACCTCAAGCCAATATTTCAGGTTTGCCCTCACTCGAGCTTCAAACGCCTGGCAACCTCGAGAAGTTGGTGCTCGAGCATCCAGATTTGATTGAGGTGGTTCGGAGGCTCGTGCGCGAAGAAATGAATGTCTTGCGCGAACAACTGTTGATTGACCTGAATCTTCAAGCTCGAGATTCAAAATAGTTTTTGAACTGTGAGTTAATTTAAAAAGGAGAAAGGCTCGAATTTGCGCTCGAGCCTTTCCTTCTGGTGGAGTTGAAGGGATTCGAACCCTTGACCTCTTGAGTGCGATTCAAGCACGCTCCCAACTGCGCCACAACCCCACATTCTTTAAAAATCCTATCATGGTCTTGTCACACCTGCAAGTCAAAATATAAGCGCTTTGGCGTATTGCTCGAGAAAAACGCTGGGGGTGTACGATCATTTGAACCGTTTGCAATCAAGCATCGTAGCTAACAATTGAGGAAGGTAAAACCCATTACACTCAATATCATCTTTCAGGAGGAAACCATGAACCGAAAACGAATGCAATCGCTAGGACTTCTGCTCGCCGTGACCCTCACCAGCCTTGCTTTGGCGCAACAAAAGGGTACGGTTGCCGTCGGCAGCAAACTCGATTCTGAAGGGCAATTGCTCGGTCAGATGATGCGCCTGACGCTCGAGCACGCCGGTTTTACGGTCAAAGCCCAAATTCCGACGGGCAATACTTTTGTCACCCGCAAAGCGCTGCTCGAGGGGCAGATTGATATTTACCCCGAGTACACGGGTTCGGCAATCAACAACTTTTTTAAGGGACAAAAAATACCTGATGGTGCCCCGTCTCGAGCGGCGCAATCGTTTGCGATAGTCAAAACCCTTGACCTCAAATTGAACAACATTTCCTGGCTCGAGCGTGCGCCCGCCAACAACACCTTTGCCGTGGCAATTCCCAAGACCTTGGCTGACCGCGAGGGTTTGAAGTCCCTGGTGAATTTGGCAGCCTATGTCAACAAGGGTGGCGTGCTGAAAATCGTTGGTTCTCAAGAATTTTTTGAACGTGCCGACGCGTTCCCAAGTTTTGAAAAGGCTTACGGTTTTAAACTCAAAGCCGAGCAAAAAGTGGTGATCGCCGGCGCGACCACCAGCCAGACCGAGCAGGCTGCCGCCAGCAACACCGACGGTGCGAATGCCGCGATGGCGTATGGTACGGACGGTGCGATAGCTGCCCTCGGCTTGGTGGTCATGACCGACCCCAAAGGGGCGCAACCCGTCTATCAACCCGCCCCAACGGTGCGCACTGAGGTCTTAAAAAAGTATCCTGAAATCGCTGGGTTGCTCAACCCAATTTTTAAGGGTCTGACCTTGCCAGTCTTGCAAAACCTCAACCGTCAAATCGATCTCGAGGGCAAAGCCCCTCAAGATGTGGCTCGCACCTATTTGGCGAGCAAAGGTTTTTTAAAGTAAATCTCGGGCATTCAAAAATGGTGGGACGGGTGTGATCATTCCCGTCCCATTTTAAACTCGAGGTGAATCATGAATTTAACCACAAAGCCAAACCGCATTGCGATTCTCGGATGTTTGCTGGCGATCTCGAGTTTGGTGTTCTTGCCGTTTCTCGAGTTGAAAGCCAACCGTTTGGTGGCTGGACAAGGGCATAAACTGCTCGAGTTGGCTGCGGCTGGATGGTGGTTGCTGGGTTTGGTGTTTTTGGCAGGTTTGAGCGCCTTTTTGATTCAGCGTTTTCGTGCTCTTGCGCTGGCAATTCTGGGCAATCTGGTCTTCGTCGCCAGCGTTATCCTGATCGGTTCCGGCGCCAGCCAACTGCTCGGCTCGAGTACCCTGGCTCGGGTTTCGCTCGCCCCGTCGGCGTGGTTGATGCTGGTTGCCAGCAGCTTTCTGATTTTTGCGGCGTTGGGCGACCTCGAGAATGTTTGGCTCAAACGTCTGACCTCGGGTCTTGGGATACTGGTGTTCCTGGTGATCTTATTGACCGGTGGACTCTCGAGCCTCAGCGTGATCCGCGAATACCAGACCCGTTTGGACACCTTCTGGCTCGAGGTTGGACGGCATTTGGGGTTGGCATTTTTGGCGCTTTTCACCTCGAGTTTATTCGGTCTTCCACTCGGCTTCTGGGCTGCCAGGTCAAAGCGTTTTGAAGGTTTTATTCTGGGTTTCTCGAGTTTGCTGCAAACCATTCCCAGCTTGGCATTGCTGGCATTGCTGATCACGCCGTTTTCGATTCTGGTTCGGACGTTTCCGGTGCTCGAATCTCTCGGAATTCGCGGCATTGGTTTCGCCCCAGCATTGACCGCATTAACCATTTACGGTTTGCTGCCGATAGTTCGCGGTGTGTTGAACGGTTTGAAAGCCGTTCCCGAAAGTTCGCTCGAGGCTGGACGCGGCATGGGCATGACAGCGCTTCAACTTTTTTGGCGCATCGAACTGCCGCTGGCAATCGTACTGATCTTGAACGGCATTCGCACCAGCGCCGTGCAATTGGTTGGTCTCAGCACGCTCTCGAGTTTGATTGGCGCTGGCGGTTTGGGCGTGTTTATTTTTGGTGGTCTGGGCAGTGCCGCCAATGACTTGGTGCTGCTCGGCGCGATTCCAGTGCTGGTGCTGGCGGTTTTGACCGACGCCGGTTTCAGAACGCTCGAGCAGGCGAGCATTCCCAAAGGTTTGCAATGATTGTTCTCGAGCACGTCTTTAAGAAATACGGTGAAACCATCGCCGTCAACAACCTGAGCCTCGAGGTCAAAACTGGCGAGATTTGTGTTTTGATCGGTCCGAGCGGTTGCGGCAAAACCACCACCTTAAAAATGATCAACCGGCTGATCGAACCCAGTTCTGGTCGTATTTTGATTGACGCACAAGACTCGAGTCGGCTTAAACCTTTTGAATTGCGGCGCGGTATCGGTTACGCGATTCAGAGCGTTGGTTTGTTCCCGCATTTGACGGTCGCCGAAAACATTGCGGTTGTTCCCAAACTTTTGGGCTGGCAAAAACCCAAAATTGAAGCTCGGGTCATGGAATTGCTGGTGTTGATCGGACTCGAGCCAAACCGTTACGCAAACGCTTACCCCAAAGCCCTCTCTGGCGGTCAGGCGCAACGGGTTGGCGTGGCTCGGGCGCTGGCGGCAGACCCGAAGGTGTTGTTGTTCGACGAACCCTTCGGCGCGGTTGACCCCTTGACCCGTGAGCGGCTGCAAAACGAGTTTCTCGAGCTTCAAAAACGCCTCAAGAAAACCGTGGTCTTCGTCACCCACGACATTGACGAAGCCATCAAGCTTGCGAGCCGCATCGCCATCATGAAAGACGGCAAACTCGAGCAATTTGATACGCCCGAGGCGATTCTCGGGCAACCCGCGAATGCTTTTGTGCGCGATTTTATTGGCGCGGACCGAGGTTTAAAACGACTCGCTCGGGTGTCCGTGCGTGAGGTCATGCGTCCAAGTACGGGCGTCAGGCTCGAGGCTAACGATGGCTCCAGCGTTTTTGTGGTGGACTCGAACGGCGTGCTGCGCGGTTGGCTCGACCCAAAATCTTCGGGTGTTCAAGA
>CAXTTL010000316.1:0-4400 GCA_964247135.1 uncultured Deinococcales bacterium
TGTGCGGTGTTGCTCTCGGGCTTGGTGATGCTGGTCTTTGGATTTGCGGGTCGTCGCTCGAGCGGAATTTGACCCATGGTCGTTTGGCGAGTGTGAAGCTCGAGCTTGGGCTGTTAAAGTGCGGTTGTGAGAGATTTTCGTCCGCCACCAGAAACTGTGCGTAAACCGAGCGACCCCAAAATCCCAACCAAAGTCTTGCTGGGCGATTTGGCTTCGACTTTAAAATTGGTTTGGGCTGCCAGCCCGTTGCACTCGAGCGTGATTGGATTCACCAGTTTGTTGCAAGCCTTTGCGCCCGCCGCAACCTTGTGGGTGTCTAAACTCCTGCTCGATGCGGTGGCGCAAGCCGTCCGTGGTGAACTCCAAGGGGGCTACAGCGCCCTGGTTGGCTTGTTGGCGATTCAGGTGGGCATTGGGGTGCTGCTGACCTTTTTAAACGCCGTTCAGGGTGCGTCTCGAGAATTGCTGGGCGATAGCTTGCAAAACCAAATTTCAGTCTCGATTCTCGAGAAGGCGGCGGGACTCGAGGTCGAGCGTTTTGAGAATTCTGAAACCTACGACGCGCTGAAAAACGCCTACAACGAGGTTGGCTTTCGTCCGATTACCGTCGCAACACAACTGATTTCGTTTGTTCAGGCTTTAATTACCCTGCTTTCGATTGGGGCGTTGCTCTCGAGGTTGGGTTTGCCGATTCTGCTGCTGGTCTTGGTTGCCACGCTGCCAGGCGTGATCGTCTCGAACCGTTTTGGTCTGGAATCGTATCGCATGATTCGGCGGCGTACCCCAGACGCTCGAGTGCAAAATTATTTGGGAACACTGCTCACCTCCGATCAACTGGTCAAAGAGGTGCGATTGTTTCACTTCGAGCCGTACCTGCTGCAACGCTGGAAGGAGTATTACGCCAAGTTCAGGGCGCAACTCGCGCCATTGATTTATCGCCGTAATGCCTGGACGCTCGGCGCATCCTTGGTTTCTGCCGTCATGATCGGCTTCGCCACGCTCCAAGTTTTGGCTCGAGCCGCGCTGGGTTTGATTACGGTCGGTGATTTCTCGCTGTTCATCGGCGGCATCGCGCAAGTCCAAAATCAATTCTCGAGCTTGCTGTCTGGTTTCTCGAGCATTTATCAAAGCTTGCTGTACATGCGAAATTTGTTTGAATTCCTCGAGCTGCCCAACCGCGACCTTGACGCTGGCGAGGTCTGGACGGGCGAGATTGAGAGCATCGAATTTGAGAACGTCGGCTTTCGTTACCCGCTGACCACCCGAGATGTTTTAAAGGGCGTGAATTTTAAAATTACTCGAGGTCAAGCCTTGGCGTTGGTTGGCGAAAACGGCGCGGGTAAAACCACAATTGTCAAACTCCTGACCAGGCTTTTTGAACCCACCAGTGGAAAAATTTTGCTCAATGGTCTTGACTCGAGCCGCTTCAGTCCACGCAGCGTCCAAGCCCAGATGAGCATTATTTTTCAAGATTACGGGCAGTACCAGATGACCGCCCGCGAAAACGTGGCACTCTCGAGGCTCGACGACATCGGCAACGATACGGCATTGCAACGTTCTGGGGCACAATCGGGAGCGAACGAATTTATGAACGATCTGCCCGAAGGTTATGACACCATGCTTGGCAGGATGTTCGCGGGTGGGCGGCAACTCTCGGGCGGACAGTGGCAGCGCATCGCGCTCTCGAGGTTGTACTTTCGCCAAGCCAGCGTACTGGTGTTCGACGAACCCACCGCCGCGCTGGATGCCCAAGCCGAATTTGACACGATTGAGGCGCTTCGTGCGCAGTCCAAAGACCGCATGACCGTCTTGATCTCGCACCGTTTCAGCACCGTGCGCCTGGCGGATTTTATTGTGGTGCTCGAGGCTGGGGTGATTTCAGAATCGGGTTCGCACGAACAACTTTTAAAGCAAGGCGGCACGTATGCGCAACTCTTCAAACTTCAAGCCAGCGGCTACCTCGAGCGTCAAGCTGAAGTTCCTGTAGAGTTGACTGCTTGATATTGGGTTGTGGCTCGGTTCAAACTTCGGGTTTGCACTCCGATATAACTTCATGGCAATAATGCAATCCTGAACAGCATCAAACTCGAGCTGTAAAGCTGCGTAAAGCTTTGAGTCTTTAGTTCATGTAAGAGTTTTGAGAGAATCAAAAGGACAAGATACGCCTCAGACACAAAGTTTCACCCGGAGGACGTATGGTCGAGTTTCAAATGCGCAAAGCAGAATCAATTACAAAACGCCTTAAAAATTTGATCTCTGGCTTTGCTGTTCCCATGATGCTTGCCAGCACGCTTGCGGCTTGCAACAGCAACCCAGTCATCAGCACAGTCCAAAGCCAAAATTATCAATTTGTTCATACCGTCGCCCTAGAGTCGGGCGATACCGTCGCCCTGCTCGAGGAAGCTTATGGCGGCAAAGTGATCGCTTGGCATCCAGAAGCGGGTTTTGCAATCCTGGGCAGCAACGCCCAAAGTGCAGATCAGGGTGTGCTCGAGCGTGGGCGACGCCCCTCGGGTTCGACTGTCAAACCACCAACAACCACCACGCCAACAACGCCAACGACAACAACGCCAATTTCAACCGTCACTGGCGTGGTCACAGCGGTTGTCTCGAGTGTCCAACCCAACACGGGCGTTGTGGCAATGGCAGAAGGTCGGATGAGTTCTTGGGCTTCAGGTCGGATGAGTTCTTGGGCAAGTGGAACTCAAGCCAATGGCTTCATCGGTAGCATGTCTGCCTGGAATAGTTTTTTTTGCACTGGCTGGTGTGCAACCACGACCAACACACCTTACGGTACAGTTTCGCTTCGCAATTTGGTGGCGTTTACAGGAGTATCTGGTGATGCAGGCATTCGTTTGTCTGGTGCGCAAACCCTCGCGCCAAACCTTGGACGTGGTGTCAAAATTGCGGTCATCGATACTGGAGTTGACCTTACGCACCCAGGGTTGCAGGGTGTGGCGGGCGACGCCCGCCAACCCAATCATCTTGCACCCAAAACAGATTGGAAAGATTTTGTCGATGGTGACACCAATCCTCAAGACGTTTCAGGTTTGACCAGCGAGGGTTACGGTCATGGCACAGGCGTGGCAGGCATCATCTTGCAAATTGCACCCTACGCAACCATCCTGCCAATTCGGGTGCTTGGACCAGACGGTTCTGGCGATGTCACCAACGTGACCAGCGCCATTCAATGGGCGGTCAATCACGGGGCAAAAATCATCAATCTTTCGCTCGGTACGACCGCTCGAGTTGACGCGATTGCACAAATGGTCAAATGGGCAAGCGACGAAGGTGTTTATGTGGTGACTGCGTCTGGAAATACCAACGATACCAACGTCTTGTACCCGGCTGCCGATGCCCAGGATGCAACCCTTGGCGGTGCAAAAGTCATCAGTGTCGGCAGTACAGGCAGTGGAAATGCCGTCGGATCGTATTTGGCAGGAACGACAGCCACGGCGGCTGGAGTTGATCAAAAGTCGGTCTTTTCGACATTTGGACCTAAAATTGAAATGGTTGCCCCTGGTGAGATCATGACCACACTCTTGCCAGAAGCCCAAACGGGCGATTGGACAGGGACATCGTTTGCCGCGCCAATGGTTGCAGGAACCCTGGCACTGGCACTGGGCGAACCGCTAGCCACAACCCAAAAGGCGCTGGTCGCCAATGCAATCACAGCCTCAGCAAACAACATCGATGCCTGCAACCCAAGTTTGATTGGTCAACTGGGCAGGGGGCGTCTTGATGCCGAAGCTTTCATGCGCAGTGTTCTGGGTGTGGCAGCCAAGCCAGGCACTTCTTGTAAGTAAGCCCAAATTAATGCAATGCTTTGATTCTGGGCGCTTTGTGGTGTCCAGGATTGTTTTTTGAAGGATTCTCGAGTAATCTGTATGCGTCATACTAACGTTGAAAATTGATAAATTATATGGGGTCAAGTTTGTGCCAAAGTCCACGAAAAATTCAAAACCAGCTCGAGCTACCGTAAACATGGATGCCCGAGTTCGGGTGGATGAACTAAATGCTCAAGCTTCGGCATTGTTAAGTGTTAATTTGGAGGAAGCAAGGGATTTAATCTTTGAAACTCGTGATTTAGCAGTTAAAATTGACTATCAAAAAGGTATTGCTGATAGTTTATTTAATTTAGGGAAGTATGAAAATATAACTGGAAATTTAGAAGAAGCGATTAAAGAAACTTTAATAGCGAAAAAAATTTATCAAAATGAAAATAAATCGAGTAAAATCATTGAATCACTGGTGTTTTTAGGTGAATTATTTAGAAATATCGGAGATCTAAATGAGTCTTCTCAATTTATAGATAAAGCTATTTTTTTAAGTCAAGAAATAAATAATGAAATTTTTGAAGCAAATGCTTTGAACATTCGAGCATCATTAAGTAATATGCT
>CAXTTL010000317.1:0-4357 GCA_964247135.1 uncultured Deinococcales bacterium
GAAATGACTTTTTAAAGGTTTTGGTGTTCTTGTCGGGCAGCAGACCCTCGACCCAAGTGGCATCCATCCAAGGCAAACGCGTTGCCGCCAAAACGCCGACCGTGGCGTCGCGGTTTAAACTGACCCGCAACCAATCGGCGCGGGTGCTGTCAGACCACCAACCTGGAAGCTCGAGCACGTCCCAATTTTCAAAACCTGGAAATGCCGAACCGTTGGGCTGATATTTCACATCGTCATAAAATGCCTCGAGCTTTAACTCTTTGGATTTGCCGCCCTCGGCATCGCGTTCGTGGGGGTTGATGCGGTAATACTTGGCGACAATTCGGGATTGCACGCCCAAAGCCGCCGAAACCGCATTTTCGCTCGAGAGTACCGGTTGAACTTCGGGCAAAACGGTTGGACTTGGTGTCTCACCACAGGATGCAATGGCGGTGGAAAGCAGAACGGTCAAAACAATTCCTTGCATCAACTTTAGTTTCGTGTTCATGTCTTAATCTTAGCTTAACTTTTCTGAGAAAATGTTCAAATCCAAATTGAGATTCAACTCATGCTGCACATTTTAAACTCGAGCCTGACCTGAGCAAATTATTTCCATATATTGCTTGTCTCGAGCCAATAAAATAAATTCAAGTCCAGTCACCTCAATTTGGCATACGATTCAGAACTCGAGCCTGATTTTGAATTGTTGAACAAGTTCTACCCGAAACCGTCAGTGATTTAAACGAAATTTTGAGATTCACATCTCGGGCTATCATGTTCTCGTGAACCTGCTCGAGATTGCCGCCTTGATCGGCACGATAGTTTTCGCCGCCAGCGGCGCGATGCTCGGCGTGCGCAAAAAGTTCGATCTTCTGGGCGTGATCGTGCTGGGCTGCGTGACCGCCGTTGGCGGCGGCAGTTTGCGCGACACCTTGACGGGGCAAACCCCGCCGATCTGGTTTAAGGACGAGCGCCTGCTGTGGGCTGCCATCTTCGGTTCGCTGCTGGGATTTTTCGCCTATCGCAACCTCGAGAGACGCGAATCCGAACTGGAGTTTTTTGACGCGCTGGGCTTGGCGTTGTTTGCCGCGACGGCAGCCAACAAGGGCATTGAACTTGGTTTTGGCATCCTTGGCGTGATTTTTGTCGGCACGGTTTCTGGCGTCGGTGGCGGCGTGATTCGGGATGTGCTGGCAAAGGAAGTGCCGAGAATTTTTTTGAAGGGCGAATTGTATGCCAGCACTGCGGCGGCTGGGAGTTTGACAGTCTTTATCTTGCACCAATTCATCTCGAGCGACCTGGCGGTCAGCGCAGGCGTGATCGTCACGTTGGCGCTGCGTTTACTTTCACGGCAGTACAACATCACACTTCCCGCCCGCGACCCCGAAAAACCGCTGTTCCCTCGAGATTCCAAAGACTGACAAAGCCGTGTTAACCTCGAGTCGCAAAATTTTCGAGAGGAGTAACAACAATGGATTTAACAGGTCAACCAGCCCCACAATTTAGCCTTAAGGCACACACAGGTGAGGACATCGCGCTCGAGGGTTTTAAGGGCAGCAAAAATGTCCTGCTTATTTTTTATCCGCTCGATTTTAGCTCGGTGTGCAGCATTCAACTGCCCGAATTCAGCGCCTACAAAGACGAGTTCCTCGAGCATGACACGGTCATTTTGGGCATCAACCGCGACAGCATTCACACCCACAAAGCTTGGGCGAAAGACTACGGCATCGAAGTGCCGCTTCTTGCCGACATGAACTTGGCGACCGCCAAAGCCTACGGCGTGGCGCTCGAGGAACGCGGCATGAGCACGCGCGGCACGTTTTTGATTGACAAGCGAGGCATTGTGGTTTTGCAGCACGTCGAAAGCTCGACGGGAGAGTTTTCACTTCATGCGGACGAAGTGCTCGAGAAGGTCAAAACGCTTTTTTAAGATAGGCGAGTGCTCTTGCCACCCTCATCCCCAACCCTTCTCCCGCGTGCGGGAGAAGGGAGTTTATTTTTGCTAGACGTGTGGCTCGAGAATTTTTTTCTAAATCGTTGGCGCAACACCAACGTCAAACAATTTTCGCTCGCTCGAGATTTGAGTGTTTTTCACCAGTGGCATGACCAGTTCGCCAAAGCGGCGGCATTCATCGAGGTGCGGGTAGCCAGAGAAAATAAAGGTGTCGATGCCGATGTCCTGATAACCTCGAATTTTGGCGGCGACCTGTTCTGGGCTGCCGACGATGGCGACGCCCACGCCAGATCGCGCCATGCCGACGCCAGCCCAGAGGTGGGGTTCAATGAACAAATCACCTTTCGCCAGGGCGGATTGCAAAATTTTGATCTGATTGCCCTGCCCGGTCGAATCGACTTTGGCATAGGATTTCATAAAGTTCTCGCGGACTTTGGGGTCAATCTTCGAGATCATGCGGTTGGCGGCGGCAATGGCTTCCTCTTCGGTTTCGCGCACGACCACGTGAGTTCGCAGCCCAATTTTTAAAGTCCGACCGAATTCCAGCTCGAGTTCTTTGATTCGGGCGATGCGGGTTTTCAGCATCTCGAAGGGTTCGCCCCAGAGCAAATAGCAATCGGCAAGCTCGGCGGCGATGCGCATGGCGGGTTCGGACGCGCCGCCAAAATAAAGCGGAATCGGTTGCGCGGGTTTTGGCTCGAGGATTGTGCCAGCGTAATGGTAACGTGCCGATTGATACTCGAGCGCACCTTCCTGCGTCCAAAGTTTGCGCAAGATCATCATGAACTCGCGGGTTCGCTCGTAGCGTTGTTCGTGCGGTTCAAAATCGCCGTACATGGCGTTTTCGGCAGGGCTTGAACCCGTGACAATGTTGACCCGCACCCGACCTGGGAAGAGGTTTTGGGCGGTGGAAACCATTTTGGCGTACATGGCAGCATCGAACATGCCTGGACGCACGGCAATCAGCAAACCCGCGCCTTTGGTTCGTGCCAGCGCCGCAATCGCCGCCGTGTAATTCTCGAGCGTGCTGTGGTAATTCGTGGCGGTCAGCAAACTCGAGAAACCCATCTCGCTCGCCGTTTCAATCAGGCTTGAGATGTACTCGAGCGTCGGTTTGCGCGGCGGGAGTTCTTTTGTGCCGAGGTATTCGCCGTCGTTTTGCAACACGCAAAACCAAAGAAAATCGGGTTCGTTCATGCTCGGGTTATCCTTTCACGCCGCCAGCCGTTAGACCGCTGATGATGCGGCGTTGAAACACCAAAATTAAAACAACAATTGGAATGATCGTGATGATGATGGCGGCGCTGATGAGTGGCCACGGAAACGTAAATTCGCCCTGATACAACATTACGCCGACGGGAACGGTTTTCATGTCGGGCGCACTGTTAAAAGTCAACGCCAACAAGAATTCGTTCCAGGAATTGACAAACGCCAAAATTGCCGCCGTGACCACGCCAGGCGCAGCTAGCGGCACGATCACGCGCCACAACGCACCAAACCTCGAGCAACCGTCAATCATGGCGGCACTCTCGAGGTCTTCGGGGATGCCTTGAAAAAATGCGGTCAAGACCAGGGTGCTGATGGGCAGGCTGAAGGTGGCATAGGGAATGATGAGCGACCAGTAGGTGTTGAGCCAACCCAAGCCGCGCATGATTTGAAACAGGGGCACGATCAAACTGACGATTGGAAACATGCTGGCGGCAACGATGATGATGCTGATGATGCGCCGATAACGCAACCTTAATCGCGCCAAGGCATACGCCGCAAAGGCGGCAATCGTCACGCACAGAATGGTGGACAGGCTCGAGATGACCAATGAGTTCAGAAAAAACCGCGCAAAAGGTTGCGCCTGAAAAACTTGGGCGTAATTGCCAAAATTTGGCGTTTGCGGAAAATAGGTGATCGGCACTTGGGTCAACTCGAGTTCACTTTTGATGCTGGTTAGAAAAATCCAAACGAGCGGGTAAACGCCGTTGACCACCAGCACCACCAATGCGACCACAACCATGATCTTTTGCCAGACGGTCTTATCGCGGACTTGGGTGTTCACGATTCCTCCGGACGGATAAAGCGCAAGTACAGCACAGTGATCACCAGTGACAGTGCGAATAATCCGAGGCTGACGGTTGAACCGTAGCCAAAATCCGTGAATTCGACGGTTTGCTTTTGCACGTACACGCCCAGCGTCTCGAGCGACTGACTTGCGCCGGCGCTCATGAAGGCGTAAGGAATGTCAAAGACTTGGAGCGCCGAGAGCGTTCTGAAAATCAGTGCCACGGCAATGGCAGGTCGCAGCAGTGGCAGGGTGATGCGCCAGAACACTTGCGTGCTGGTCGCCCCGTCCACCTGCGCCGCCTCGGATAGCTCGAGCGGAATGCTTTGCAAGCCACCCAACAAAATCAGGGCGACAAAGCTCGAGGTTTT
>CAXTTL010000318.1:0-4332 GCA_964247135.1 uncultured Deinococcales bacterium
CGCATGGCGCCCGACGCCGTAACAGGCGATAACCTCGCGCTTCGGCAGGGCGTTCATGATCTCGCCGCCGATTCCCACCGAACCGTTGGTCGCCACGCCGCGAGTGCTGGCTGCAATGTTTTCCAGCAACGCTTGAGGGTCGGCGGCTTCCCACAATTTATGCACCGTGTATGCCGTCTCGAGCGCAACCATGACTTGGGGCATCATTGGGGCGATCATCAATATAACTGGTTTCATGGCTGACTCCTGGGCAAAAAAAATCTTGATCGTTTGGGTTTTCTGGGTATTTTTGTTAGGTGCTTTCACGTTCGACAATCCGAAAACCGATGTCAATTCGTGCCGAGTCCACTCGGGTTCCGCGCAGACGCCGCAGCAACATGTCGGCTGCCAGACGCCCCATTTCGTAACGGGGGGTCGAAACCGTGGTCAGTGCGGGATTGACTTGGCTGGCAATCTCCGAATCGTTGAATCCGATGATAGCGATATCTTTTGGAACCCTGATTTTACGGCGTTGACACTCGAACAATGCGCCCGCCGCCAGGTCATCGTTGGCAAAGAAGACCGCATCGACCTGAGGATGTTTCTCGAGCAAGTCCACCATCAAGGCTTTTCCCACGCCGATACTCGAGGGTTTGTCGTTGGTGATGATGTAATGCCCCAATTTGCGGCGTTTTAAAGTTGCCATAAAACTCTTCATGCGCTTTTCCCCGCGCAAATCCAATTGCGATAGCATTCCGGCGTAAGCGATGTGTTCGTAGCCCTTGTCCGCCAAAAAATTGGCGGTGGCGACGCCCACCCGTTCGTGCGAAAAGCCGATGTTCATGTCAATCGGCGCTTCGGTCAAATCCATGATTTCGACCACCGGCACTCGAGCCTGGGCAAGCATGTTACGCGTGCGAAGGCTGTGATCCACGCCCGCAATCACGATGGCGTCGGGTTGCCAGCCGAGCAGCGTGGCGATCAAATTTTCTTCAGCCTCGAGTTGATATTCACTGGTGCCAAGTAGAATCTGATAGCCTTCCTGGGGCAACAAGGAATACAATCCCTCGAGAAACGGCACGTACACGGGATGGTTTAAGGTTGGCACGATCACCGAAATGGCTTTTGCGGTGCCGGACGCCAGCCCGCCCGCGACCCGATTTGGAATATAACCCAGGTTTTCCACCGCTTTTAAAATGCGTTCCCGCAAATCCGCCGATACCATTTCGGGACGGTTGAGCGCCCTCGAGACGGTCATTGTGCCAACGCCTGCATCACGTGCGACATCAACTATCGTGATGCGTTTTAACTCGGCTCGAGGATTTGAGGTTTTTGCTTGCGTTTTTGGTGTTGGCACGTTTGCCTCGCATGACAGACTGGTCATTGTGAAGGGTTGACAGTGCCGCCAATCATCCACTAACCTTGATCAATTCGTGATAACGCTATCATACGCAAAAATTTCTCGAGATTGCAAGCCCTCGAGAGGTACAGGAGTTGTGATGAATAAAAATTTATTTGATTTAAAAAACAAACGAATTCTGGTCACGGGTTCAAACGGTGGGATCGGTTTGACCATCGCCCAGGGACTTGCCCAGCACGGTGCAAACATCATTTTGAACGGACGCGACCAACAAAAACTCGAGCGAGCCGCCCAGACCCTACGCGATCAAGGATTCAAGATTGAAACCTCGAGATTTGATGTCACCAGCGAACTGGAGATCAACCAGGCGATTCTCGAACTCGAGCGCACTGGAGCAATCGATGTGCTTGTCAACAATGCCGGAATTCAGCGTCGCGTCAGCCTCGAGAATTTAAGCTTGGAAACTTGGAACGAGGTGCTGACCACGAATTTAACCAGCGCGATGCTGGTTTCCAGAGCGGTGGCGGCAGCCATGATTGAGCGCAAAAGCGGCAAAATCATCAACATCTGTTCACTTATGAGCGATGTCGCCCGAACCACCACTGGCGCGTACACGGCAGCCAAGGGCGGCTTAAAAATGCTGACCAAAGCCATGTGCGCCGATTGGGCGCAACACAATTTGCAAATCAACGCCATCGGACCTGGCTATTTTGCCAGCGAAATGACCAAACCCCTGGTCGAAAACCAAGAGTTCAACGCCTGGGTGGTGGGTCGCACCCCTGCAAGGCGCTGGGGACAGCCAGAAGAATTGATCGGCGCCGCCGTGTTCCTCTCAAGCGACGCCAGCAGTTTTGTCAACGGTCAGATTTTATACGTTGACGGCGGCATGATTTCGGTGCTTTGAATCAAGCCTAACAAATCCCGCACAATTGGAGGTTTAGAATAAGGCTCGAGAATTCACAAACCCCTCTCAAACTCGAGCCTTCACCGCAGTTACGGCGTGACCAGGAGCATGAAATGAACAAAGCTGACATTGGCGTGATCGGACTTGCCGTCATGGGCGAGAACCTCGTACTCAACATGGCATCAAAAGGTTTTACCGTCGCCGCCTTCAACCGCACCGTGCAAAAAGTCACGGATTTCAAAGCCTCACGAGGCTCGAGCGACGCCATTTTGGGGGCGCATTCGCTCGAGGAATTTGTTGAGAGCCTTGCCAGCCCGCGCAAAATCATGCTGATGGTCAAGGCGGGCAAACCCGTTGATGACACCATCGCCCAACTCGAGCCGCTTCTTTCGGCTGGCGACATCATCATCGACGGCGGCAACAGTTATTTTGAAGACACGATTCGGCGCACCAAAGAACTCGAGTCTAAAGGCTTTTTGTTTATCGGCACCGGCGTTTCTGGCGGTGAGGAGGGCGCGTTGCTGGGACCCAGCATCATGCCTGGCGGCAGCGCCAAAGCCTGGGAATTTGTCAAACCGATTTTTCAAGGCATCGCCGCCAAAGTCGCCGACGGCAGCCCTTGCTGCGATTGGGTTGGCTCGGACGGCGCAGGGCATTTTGTCAAAATGGTTCACAACGGTATCGAATACGGCGATATGCAAATGATTGCCGAGGCGTACAGCCTGCTGCGCGAAATCGCAGGACTTTCAAACCTCGAGATTGCCAAGACGTTCTCCGAATGGAACAAAGGCGAACTCGACAGTTACCTGATCGAAATCACCGCCGAAATCCTGACCAAAAAGGACGACGAAACCGGTCGTGACCTGGTCGACATCATCCTCGACACCGCAGGACAAAAAGGCACAGGCAAATGGACCAGCACCACCGCGCTCGAGGTCGGCAGCCCCAGCAGCACCATCGCCGAAGCAGTGTTCGCCCGTTGCCTGAGTGCCTTAAAAGAAGAACGCGTCGCCGCCTCGAGCGTCATTGCCGGACCCAAACTCGAGTTTAAGGGCGACAAAACCGAGTTCATCGAACAGGTGCGCCAAGCACTTTTTGCCAGCAAAATTTGCTCTTACGCCCAAGGTTATCAGCTCATGCGCATGGTCGCCCTCGAGCGCGGCTGGAAACTCGATTTTGGCAGCATCGCCCTGATGTGGCGCGGCGGTTGCATCATTCGAGCGGCATTTCTCGAGAACATCAAAACAGCGTTCGACTCCCAACCAGAATTGGCAAATTTGCTGGTCGATCCGTACTTCTCGAATTTGATGCAAGTCAATCAAAACGCTTGGCGCACCGTGATTGCCACCGCAATTCATCACGGCGTTTGGATTCCAGCCTTCTCGAGCGCCATCTCGTATTTTGACGGTTACCGCACCGGACGCCTCAGCACCAACATCATTCAAGCCCAACGCGATTACTTTGGGGCGCACACCTACGAGCGCCTCGACAAACCGCGCGGCGAGTTTTTTCACACCAACTGGACCGGACGCGGCGGCACGACCAGCTCGAGCAGTTACACGGTTTAATTCGCCAGGTCTGTAGGGGATGGTCTCAGACCATCCCCTACGTTGCCAGGTTACGATTTGACACACAATTGCGAAATCATGACATACTAAATGCGTTGTGATCCGAATCGAACTCTGTACCGATGGACTGACCATCGATGACCGCGAAAACATCCTCGAAGCCCTCTATGACGAGCTTCGTATCAGCCCTGGCGAAGTCTCGAGCGACGGAAATTTTGAATTGCTGCTGCAAGACTGCCACGAAGCCGATACCCTCGGTGCGCCGTATTTGCGCGTCGATGGCGCAGTTTTTGCCAGGGTCACCCCGCAAAAAGCCAGGGATTTGGTCAAAGCCAGACGGCGTTAGTCATGCTTGCGCTCGATCATCTTGTGATTGCCGCCCCTAACCTCGATCACGGTGTGACTTGGCTCGAGGAACAGCTTGGCGTGAAGTTGCAAGCTGGCGGCAAGCACCCACTTTTTGGTACGCACAACGCGCTTTTAAAACTTGGTGAACGCAGCTATCTCGAGGTGATTGCCAT
>CAXTTL010000319.1:0-4312 GCA_964247135.1 uncultured Deinococcales bacterium
CGCCAGCATCGGTGATAACCTGCGGAATATTTCCTGACTCTGCTGCCGTGAAGGGATTCAGCGTCTTGTAATCTGAAATCGTGGCAGTGCGGAATACACCACCTTCTTTCACTTCAGATGGTTTGCTTGACGACCATGCGTCAGGGTAAACGAATGTCTGCCCAAATGCCGAACCCGCCAGCATCAAGGCTGCGGTTGCCAGTATGGCTTTCTTCATCCTAAACCTCCTCCGATATGCGCTGCCCTCACGACCCGTGTCTCGAGACGACTGGGATTGAACCCCAAAGAGTTTTGCTATCGAGGCTTAGACTAACAGCGAAAGTTAAACTTAGTCAAGCCATTTGGCTTAAGCCATTTTAACGATCCTGACGCTGTTTTTACGCATTTGGTGTCACAGTATTGACACAGGTTTCAAAATCTTTGGCGCGACCCAGAAATAAACGCATGTTAAACGCAAACTTCGGGCGCATGAACCAAGTTCATCAACAAAAAAACCTCGAGTGAACCTCGAGGTTGAAATTGAAAACCGATTGATTTAAAGGTGAATCAGGCTGAGTAGAAACGCCACCAGCAAGAACGTACCACCTGCGTACAGCGTTAAGCGCACCAAACCGCCCGTTTGCCCCCTGGCGTTAAGCATTTCTGAGCCGCCACCACCACCGAGCGAGGTCGAAAGTCCGCCTTGCTTGGGTTCTTGAAGCAGCACAAGATAAACCAGAGCCGCAGCGGTCACAAAAAAGACAATTAACAATGGAAAGAACAAAAACGAAGGCAATGCAATCATGGGTGGTGCTCCTTGACTCGAGCATTTTTAAGCTCGAGAAAAACCTTGGTGCCGGGAGGGGGACTCGAACCCCCACGGTTTCCCGTCCGATTTTGAGTCGGGTGCGTCTACCATTCCGCCATCCCGGCGTGGACAGCTTGAGAAATATATCAGCATTTGTGGTCTTGGTCAAGGTAAAACGATCTCGCGTGATGAATTTTCACAGAACGAATTGCCAAAACCACTTGCCGGACAGGGTTTTAGCGGTTTTAGACTGGAGGGTCTTGGTGCTCGAGAATTTAAAAAACTCGGAAATTTCGAGTTCGGAGATTGGTTTTGAATGATTTCTTAATCCTTCACGTTTCAACTTCTGGCGCACGTTAAGCTAAACCAATGAAAAAGTTCTTGATTGTCGCCCTTGGCTTGGTATCCCTTGCCGCTTGCGCCCCGTCGCAGGTCGTGCAAACCCCACAATTTGAAATGCTCGAGGCTGGACTGCTCAAATTGAATCCGCCGGGTTTGAATGGTGGCGCCGCCGAGGCGGTCATTCGGATTCAGGTGCAGGGTCGTAACCCAAACCCGTTTGGTCTGAGGCTCGAGGAAATTCGCTTTGATTTGATGCTCGAGGGTTCAAAAATTGCGGCTGGGGTTGCACCAGGTTTTGAACTCAAAGCCTCTGGGGTTCCCACTCGATTTCCCGTGGCTGTCGAAGTGCCGCTCGATTTGAACACCTTAAAAAGCCTGAGCCGAATTGTGACTGGGCAACCGACCTCGTATCAAATGCTGGGGAGCTTTAGGGTCGATGCCGGCGTGCTCGGCAAGCCCAATTTTGGACCGTACACCTTGGCGCAAGGCACCTTCAAATCGCCAAGTCTGGCGAGCACACCGCCAAGCTTTGCCTTCCGTCCCGACTTAACGCGTTTGACGGTTGGTTTGGGCGGCGCGGCGCTCGATCTGGGCTTCGAGGTCACAAACCCGTCTCCAGTCGGTTTTAAACTGGTTGCGCCGCTCGGACTGGTGGTTGGCGGGCAGACGGTCGCCAAAGCCGAAGCGGGCGGCACGGTACGCGCCAGGGAAACCGGAGTGATTTCGACCCGCTTTGCGATTGATCCACTGGCGGCGGCAAGGATTTTGGTCGGCGGCAAATTTGACTTCCAGATCAGCGGCGCACCAACTTTGGAAGTCCCAGGAATATCGACCTTTGCTTTTCCCGTCAGCGCCCTGTTTGGTGGCACAGCACAGCGTTAAAAAGACCAAAAGACCTCGAGCCTTTCGTTATGCTCGAGGTCTTTTATTGCAGCATCAAAGCACAATTACGGCGTTTGCACTGTTCCAGCCGAAGTTTGTGTCGCCGCAACTTGTGCCAAACGCCTCATTTTCTTGTTCCAAGCCAAAGTCTCGAGCAACCAACCGACAAAATTAATCAGATACAAACCGGCAATGCCCGCAATCACCCAAATGGCATAGGTTTTAAGATCGAGCATGGCGGGAACGCTCGAGAGGTTTAAAATCTTTTGCTCGGCAAGGATGCTGGGAACAAGGTCTGGACGGTTGAAATAAATCATCAGCAAACTGCCAGCGAGCGCCCACGGAACCAGTAGAATAATGCCCCAGACCTCATCCGCCAAGCCCGAACCTGGCACGAGCAACGCCAGAAAATGATAGACCACGTTGCGCGGGGCGTCCCTGGCGCTGCGAATTCTTGGGATCAGCAAGGACAACAGATTGAGCACCAAAATTGCCAAAATCAACACGGCAACCGCCATCATTGCCCAAGCGGGCAAACCAAAGGGCAAGTTGAGCAGATAACCCCAGGGGTCTGAAACCATGCGCAAAAACTCTGACTCGAGTTTGCCCTGAGAGGCGTCGACAATGTCTTTGGGTTCTGGAAATGCCAACATTGGCGCCTCACCAAAGACGGCTTTGTGAAAATCCAAACGGTACGAACTGGTGGTGCTGGCACGGGAATTCAGACCTGCCTCGAGCATTGACGGTTGCAACTGTAAGGCGGCTTGAAATTTTTGGGTGGCTTGGGCATTGTCGCCGCGTTCGAGCGCCAGAACGCCAAGGTTATTGAGTGCCATCGGGTTGCTGCCGGCTTTTTCGAGATTTTGGGTGGCACGGGTCAGGTCACCGTCAAGAATTGATGCCAATCCGCGAATGGCATCGAAACCAGAACTGGTGGGTTTGGTGGCAAACGAATTCCAAAACGTGACACCGCCCAGGGTTCCCAAATTGAAGGCAGGATGACGCAGCGTCTCGAGCGCTCGGGTGCTCCAAGTCCAGGTGCCGAGCGCTCCGAGCATCAAAGCCAGCAAGGTCACAAGCACTATTTTTTCGGTTAACGTCAGGTAAGCACTGAGGCTGTGGCGAAGTCGCAGCAGCGGTGCTCTACCCCAAGCACCCATCGCTCCGCCAACAGTTTTTAAATCCTTGGCTTGTTGCGGTGCATATTTGGCTGCCAAAACCACCCAAAGCGCGATGAACGCCGCAATCAAAGCCAACAACGTGCCGAGCGAAAAAATCACAATTCTCGAGACGCCAAAGGTGTAAGGCGTCCCCTGAGCCATTTGTTTTTGCATGGCACGCCAAGGATCGCCCCCGCCAGCCGATTGGGTATCCAAATAATTTGCCAACTCGAGAAACACGGTTTCCGATTGGTTAAACCTGGGCATGGTGTCACGCAAAAAAGCCATCCAGACCGTACCACGTTGAATGTTTTGGTCTTGAAACAAGGCTCGAGCCACACCCAAAGGATTTCCGTAAGCTTCCAAAGCCTGGCTCGAGACGGGAATGGCGGGATCATACCCCGCATTGCCGTAAGCCACACGCGCAAAACGCAAGGCTTGCTCGGCAAAGTCCCACTCTTTTAAACGCACAAACAGCGCTGCCTCTCGAATGTAGACAAAAAATGGCACGGTGATATTGGATGCGAGCGAAAACGCCGCCTGCGCTTCGGAAGCTTTGTTTAACGCCTTGAGCGCCGCACCCTCATAAATTTTGTAAAACGGATTCGTCGGGTCCGCAGCCGCAAATTTTGCATTGATCGTTTGCGAAACCTCGGGGAAGCTGGGTTTCAGTTGATCACCCTGAGAAGCCTTGGACGCAAAGCCTTCAAAGGTCTCGAGCAAAATGGCGTCGGGTTGATAGACTGGACGCTCGAGCAGGGAAAAATTGGGTTGACCAGTCGCGCGACGCAAGGTAAATGACTCCATCAAACTCGAAATCCCATTGGGAATGCTGACGTTGACCCGAACGTCAGTGCCTTGAGCCTCCAAGCTTGAAACCAAACCAGACACCACAAAACGTTGAATGACCGTACCCTTATTTGGCTCGAGTTGCATGACGCTCGCGCCGTCAGGCACAAAAATGTCGCGTCCAATGACGACAGGCTCGAGTTTGACACCCGCATTGGGATGCAGCCTGGCAGTCCAAACCATAGCACCGTTTAAACTGGCTTCTAAAGTATCACCTTTCACCGTCAACACTGGCATCGCTGCGGGTGCAGGTGGCTCGAGTTTCAGTTCTGTCTTTAGGGCACCCGCGACA
>CAXTTL010000320.1:0-4293 GCA_964247135.1 uncultured Deinococcales bacterium
ATGAACGCGCCGCTGGTGGACATTGCGCCGCCGCCACCAAGATGTTGCCATGCTCCCGTCAAAATTGGCAGGATGCTCGCGGCACGCAGACCGTTCGCACCGCTTTCGTTGCGGGTCATGCCATAACTGAGGCGCACATAACTTGGGGTCGCCGCCGCAAACTCGAGCGCCAAACGTTCGATCACCGCCCCATCCACGCCAGTCACTTCACTCGCACGCTCGAGATTCCATTCTGCGGCTCGAGATTTAAATTCCTCAAAACCACGCACGGTTCGGGCAATAAAGTCTGGGTCGTGCAAGTTTCTCGAGATGATGACGTTCGCCATCCCGAGCGCGAGTGCCGCATCCGTACCTGGTCGAACCCGCACATGCTCATCGGAAAACAAACTGGTCTTGTTCTGATACGGGTCAACATGCACGATTTTTGCGCCGTTTTTTCTGGCTTGGGTCAAAAACGGCGTCAAATGGCTGTTCGTGGCGAGGCTGTTAATGCCCCACAAAAAAATAAATTTGGCATGTTTGACATCTTCTGGGTCAGTGCCAAATTTAGGGCTGCCGTAAGTGGCTTCCCACGCCGCACCACCCGCCGAGGCACAAATCGTTTCATCGAGTTCTATCGCGCCCAGCGCCCGAAACAGTGCATGGGCATGTGAACCTTCAAGGCGTCCCATCGTGCCAGCATAGTGATAGGGCAAGACCGATTCTGCGCCGTGCCTCTCGAGAATGCCCTGCAATCTCGAGGCGATTTCATCCAATGCCTCATCCCAAGAAACCCGCGCCCATTTGCCTTCACCTTTGGCGCCAACCCGTTTCATTGGGTACTTCGGTCGCGTCTCGAGGTACGCCCGTTCTGGATAACGGTAGGTTTTGGAACACGCGAAACCTTGCGTGACTGGGTGGCTCGAGTCTCCCTCGATTTTGATGGCGCGGTTGTTTTCGAGCGTCACGATCAGTCTGCACGCGTCAGGACAATCGAGTGGGCAGGTCAGGCGGGTGGTGGTTTGGGTCATGGGTTAGTGTAGCAAGGTTTGAAAAACTTGAGATGCTCGAGAATCAGATGTTAGGTCTGAGCAGCTTGCCGCAATGCCAACCATGCCTCCTTTAATTCTTGCCGAACGGCACTTTCAGGCTCAGCCAACACCAAACGCTGGTATATCTCGAGAAATGCTTGTCGGTTCTGATGAAAAAAATGCAAGAAGTGCCGCAAGAAACCCATGCAATCCAAAATAACGACTTCTGTACCGCCAGTTAATGCGTATAGACTTGCAGCATATTCATGAACCACGAATTCGACTGGTTCTGTTTTGATAAACACATAATGCTCGAGACGATGGTTTTGTAATTTTTGCAAAGCTGCATCAATATCATCTTTGGTTACGCGGCGCATTTTCATTTCGTATGCAGCAATCAAATGATCGCTTTTAAGAACAATTTCAACGTCACCTACTGCCCCTGTTTGGCTGTCGGCAGCGTTATGCACTTGGAGAGGACGAACATGCTCGTCAATTGTTGTTCCAACAGCCTCATAAGCAGAAGCAACGATCAATACTGGCAAACGACTGCTGTGTGGAAGCCTTAAATGTTGCTCTACAAGCGTCAGGATTCGCTCGGCGGACAAAGGCAATTCGACTTGATGTGTATTCAAACTTTGCAATAGCGAAACCATGCGTTCCCGCTTTGCATCTCGAGTCGCAATAAGCTCTTTTACAACTTGGGTTAAAACCGATTTGGCAGTTACTCGAGAATTTGCAATATCGTCCAGTAGCTCGAGTGCCGTTTTGTAGAGTACGGCTGGTCTCCCTTCTAATTGTAAATCGGGGGTCATAATACGATTATGATTTCGCAATGCTGGCGTTAAAAACGCAGTGGTTGGGTTACAAGGCAGTTCATGTTTGAAGATAAAAGCGGTGATATATTGCTCGTCATAACTTCGCCCAGAGTATGAATCTTCGCCACCAATTTGCGTGTAGGGTTTACGAATGTCCAAATTTTCATCATGCACTTTTGCCAAACAACATGCCAAAACAAAGCGCGTTATAGCATGTTGGGTTTGCGACACAAGCCGTATCCGCCCAAGAATTATCGCGTCAGAAATTCTACTTTCTGTATTTAAACCATCTTGAAAAACAATCTCGAGGATATCTGTTGCGTTCATGTTTCCTCGGCTTGAAGGCTAAATTCTAAAGGATCGTAATTGGTCCAAAGTACTTCGGTACGGTCTTGTTTGACACTATGTGCCTGTTTGCTTGGTGCGGTGGTTACAAACCAGTCTTTGTACAACGAATCATACAACTCACCTTTATAGCCTGACAGCGCGACTTTACCTTGAACCCGATGCAGTGCTGTCGCCAATGTTTGGTGGTCATTATCAGTCATCTCAAAGCCGTAAGCTTTACTGTCTCCTCTGGTATCATGAACATACGGTGGATCACAATAAAACAGTGTCTCACTCGAGTCAAACCGTGCAATCACATCCAATGCTGGAGCATTCTCAATTTGCACCCGCAGCAAACGTTGGGCTATCAATGGCAAATCCTCAATTGCTCCAAGCCATCTCGAGACTGCGCCAGCCATGCCAGCGCGACTGGTCAGCACGCAATGCGCCCAACGTCCTGCCGATGCAGTTTGGGCTAAACCCGTTCGGACTTGACGGGCACGAACATAAAAACGTCTGGCTCGCTCGAGTGTTGTGATTTCAGGTGTTAATTGTTGGCAAGCCAGCATTAATTCTTCTCTGGAGAATGGTGTTAAGCCAATGCTTTCAATCAGTTGATCTTTTTGTTGGCGCAGCACAGAAAAAAAATTCACCAACTCAGAATCAATGTCGTTGTACGTTTCAACCAATGCCGGTGGGCGGTTGATAATCACTGCCGCCGAACCACCGTACACGTCACAGAAATGGGTGGCTCGAGGGAGCAAAGGCAGCAACCAATCCAAATGGCTGTATTTTCCACCGTACCAGCCAAACGCGATTTGCTTAGACATATTTTGATTCTACACTTACAAATCAAGTCTAAGGAAGCAATCTATATCTAAATTTTAACGATTTGAAGCGATTCTAACCCTCGAATCACAAACCCTTTTCCGTACTCGAGCTTTGGATTCTCGAGTTTAAAGTTCGGGATTTTTTTCAAGAAGGCATGAATTGCCACTTGCATCTCGAACCGTGCCAGCGGAGCGCCAATGCAGTAATGCGTGCCAAGTCCGAACGTGAGGTGTGCGTTTTCGGAACGTGCAAGCTCGAGGGAGTCGGGGTTCGAGAATTTGCGCGGATCACGGTTTGCGCTGGCATACATCAATGCCACCTCTTGCCCTTTTTTGAGCGGCACAACCTCACCGTGGGCGGTCGTAAACTCAAAATCCTCGAGTATCCAGCGTTCAAACATCGGCAATGGCGTGTCAAAGCGCAAAAATTCTTCGATGGCGGTTTTGAACAAACTCGAGGTGTTGGTGGTTAAAGAGGCTTCCTCAGCCAGCAACGCTCGAGCTTGGTTGTTTCGTGAAAGCGCAAGAATCGCGGCGGTCGTGCCGTTGACGGTGGCTTCATGACCTGCGTTTAAAAACAAAATGCAGTTCGCAATCAGTTCGGCTTCGCTCAGCTTCTCCCCTGCCTCTTCGACGCGCACCAAATCCGAGATCAAATCATCGCTGGCTTTGATGCGGCGCTCCTCGACCAAGCCGCGAAGCATCTCGGAAAACTCGAGCACCGCGTTCGAGGCGGCAGTCATTTCTCGTTCGCCGTAACCGAGTTCGTAGAGTTTGACAATCGCGGCTGACCAGGGACGCAATTTGGCGCGAAATTCTTGTGGCACACCCAACAATTCCGCGATCACCTGGACTGGTAACGGTTCGGCGAGCACATGATGCACGTCAAAACCCGAGCCAGCATCCTCGAGCAAACCGTTCACAATGCCTTCGATGCGTTCACGCAGATTTTCGACCCTCGAGACGGTGAAGGCTTTTTGCACCAGTGAACGCAAACGCGTGTGATCGGGCGGCTCGCGGTCGAGCATGTGAAGCGCTTGAAAATCGTCAAACGGTTTTTGAAGCGGGTTTGGCGGCGGGAAACCCAGTTCGTCCCTCGAGAGAACATTGGTCAGGCTTCGACCCAAACGCCTGTCACGCAGCAAAGCCGAGATGTCGTCGTAACGCAAGAAAAACGTTTTGCCCCAGACCTCATCCCAAAACACGGGGGTGATTTCACGCAATTCCTCGAGTTTTGGGTACGGGTTGAGGATAAACGCGGGATCATTCAACTCGAGGTGCGAACTGTTCATGGCATCAGTTTATCCC
>CAXTTL010000321.1:0-4287 GCA_964247135.1 uncultured Deinococcales bacterium
AGTTCTAAACCCCGCAGTAATGTGGTGGAACTCACACTCGAACATCAGGTTTAAAACTGAATGTTAGTAACAGCAGCCACTCGAGAGAGTGGTGTTATTGTATTGGCTCGAGATTTGAAACTCGAGCCTTAGCAGGTTGCTGTTACCCGTGGAAGTTCTGAAATTTCCCCGCTATAAGGTTTCCCATGCTCGACAAGGTATTTAAACGCTGCCAGCGTGCTTGGTGCCATTCTATTCATGACTGGTGCCAGCATTGGCTCGAGCAACCGTCCGAACACACCTCCTTTAATTTCGACTTCTGCTTCACTGACCAGCATTGATTGTGTGCCTCGTGGAATCACAGACCATCAGTTGGTCGCACGGTTCATCATGGGGATTCCAAAGCCTTCATATTGAAAAGATCGTCCTTCGTCCCATGCCACCCAGCGTTCTGTAATGGTACGGTTGCCGACCAATTCACAGACACGTTCTGCGCCCACCCCTTGCGAGACTTTACCTGTGGATTTCGCGTGTAACACTGCTGATGACCACAATTGAATGTCCTCGAGTTTGGCGAGGTGTGACCAGACGACTTCGGCGGATGCGTCTATGCAAACGGATGCGACAAGCTTCATCATGGGTTTCTCTCTTTCTTTGGGTTTGAAAGCAGGCTACACAACTTGTCATGATTTGATAAGAGGGCTTTTAACCCTGCAAAATTCAGGCTCGAGAATCTCAAAGCTCAAAAACTCGAGCTTCGCAACAACTTTACTGGAAATTCAGACTTTTTTCGGATGAAACTCAAACCTGCAATGCTTGCACACTCGAGGGCGACAAGATGTTTTATGTTTTTTGTCTGTTGGTCAAACGGGTTTGCAAGAGCACCACCACCAACAAAAACCCGCCCCGAATGACCGATTGCCAATACGAACTCAGGCTGATTAAACCGTAACCGTTTTCAAAATTGAGAACGTTAAAAATCAGACCCAGCAATAAAACCCCAACCAAAGTCGTCCCAACTGAACCTTTGCCGCCCGTCAGCAAGGTTCCGCCGACCACCACCGAGGCAATCGCGGCGAGTTCCCAACCAGAACCTTCGGTGGGTTGCCCCGCGCCAAATTCTGATGCCAGGATCACACCAGCCAAGCCTGCCAGGGCGCCAGACAGGGTGTAAACACCTATTTTGATCTGATCGACGGACAAGCCCATCAAGCGTGAAGCCTCTTCGTTGCCACCAATTGCCAGCACGTGCCGCCCAAAGCTCGAGAAGCGCAACACCAGCACGCCAATCAAAAAGGCTGCGAATATCAGCAGGGCGGGGGTTGGAACACCCAATATATTGCCTTGCCCAAAATCGGTGAAACCCGTGTCGGTGGCAACCGAGACCGATTGGTTGTTGGCAGCCAGAAAAGCCAAACCTCGAGCCGCCAGGAGCGCCGCCAGGGTGGCAATGAAGGGCAGAATTTTCAGTTTGGCGATCAGTACGCCGTTGACCAGTCCAAGTGCCATGCCTGCCAGTACGGGCAATAACAGGGCAATCCATAAACCGTGTGGGCTGAGTTGCGCCGCGAGCACGCTGGTCAAGGCGGCAACACTGCCGACGCTCAAGTCGATACCGCCAGTCATAATCACAAAAGTCATGCCGAGGGCGACCAGTCCAAACATCGAATTGTAACGAAGCAATTCGGCAAAATTGTACATGGCAAAAAAACCTTCGTAACGCAACGCGCCAAAGATCAACAACGCCAGAAATGCCAGCAATGCGCCCTGCTGTTGGGCAAATGCCAGAACCGGATTTGGTTTTTGAATCAGTGCTTTTTGCGTCACAAATATCCCCTCAGACTCGAGCTTGTTTTAAGATTGCCTGACCCGCTGCGAATAGACCGCCAGAATAATAATGACCGCTTTGACAATCAGTGCCACGGCATCGGGAATGCCTTTTGCCAGCAGGGTGTAGCGAATCAATTGAATGATGAGCGCCCCAATTAAGGTGCCAAAGACGTTGACTTTACCGCCAGTCAAAGCCGTGCCACCCACGGCAACGGCGGCGATGGCATCGAGTTCCATGTTCAGACCGACTTGGTTGGCGTCAGATGAAGAATTGATGGCGATCACGATCAAACCCGCCAAACCCGAGAGCAAACCGCTGATGCCGTAGACCGCCAGTTTGACTCGAGCCACCGGAACGCCCGAGAGCTTGGCGGCGGCTTCGTTGCCACCAATTGCCAGCACGTAACGTCCAAAAATGGTGGCTCTGATGACCCAGGCAATCAGGGCGACCAGCGCAAACATCAACAAAACCTGCACTGGAAGCCCGAGCGGTCTGCCGCGCCCAATAAATTGAAAGGTCATGTTGCTGAAGGTTGTTAAATTGCCATTGGTGACCACTTGGGCGATACCCCGTCCGGCAATGAACAAAACCAATGTGGCAATAATCGGTTGAATGGCGTAGTGGGTGATCAAAAAACCGTTGAACAAACCAAACGCGCCCGCCGCCAAGACGGGCAGAACAAATGCCAGTCCGACCCCCAAGACGGGCGGCAAAGATTCATTTAAAAAAAGCATTGGCGCGAGCGCCCCAGAGATTGCCATCAGTGAACCGACCGACAAATCAATGCCGCCCGTGGCAATCACCAGGGTCATGCCGGTCGCCACAATCACGATGGTTGCCACCTGGGTAAAATTGACGTAGAGCGTTTGAAGGTTTAAAAAATAGCGGGTGAAAATCATGTTGAAGACAATCAAAGCCGCCAATGCCAGCATGGCGCCGTATTTTTGCCCAAATCCCTCACGGCTGGTGGTGCGAGTTCCTGTTGGTGCCAGCATCGGCGTGGTTTCAGAGGGGGCTTTCAAGGTTTACCCCCGTTTCAGATTTGATAGTTGCACCGTGCGCCATCGCTTGCATCATCGATTCTTCGCTGATCTCCTGATGGGTTAGTGTGGCAACGCTTTGACCGTCGCGCAGCACGACCACGCGGTCAGAACCCTCAACAAGTTCCTCGAGTTCGCTGGAAATCATCAATACGCTCAAACCGTCCATCGCCAGCTCCTGGATCAGGCTTTGAATTTCGGCTTTGGCGCCCACGTCCACGCCTCGGGTGGGTTCGTCCAAAATTAAAAGTTTTGGGTTCAGGCACATCCACCGCGCCAGCAGCACTTTTTGTTGATTGCCTCCAGAAAGTTCGCGGATGGGTTGGTCGGCGCCGGCGGTTTTGATGCCCATGCGCGCGATAAAACGATTGACGATTTCGGCTTGCCGCGCCCGGTCCACCACACCCAGACTGCCGCGTTTGGCAAGCATTGGCAGCAGCGCCAAGGTCAGGTTCTCTCGGACGCTCAAATGCGGAATGATGCCCTCGAGTTTACGGTCTTCGGAGCACAGACCAATGCCCGCCCGAATGGCATCGGCGGGGGTTTTCAATTGCTTTTGCCGCCCGTCAAAGGCAACCTGCCCAGCGCTCAGTTGATCCGCGCCGAACAACGCCCGAGCCGTTTCGGTGCGTCCACTGCCCAGCAAACCCGCCAAACCGACAATTTCACCCTCATGGATGTTCAAACTGACGCCGCGCAGCGCCCGACCGCGTTGCAAATCGTTCGCCTCGAGCCGCAATGCCCCAAGACTTGCATCCCTGGTTCGGGCGCTAAAACCGGTTTGCCCAGAGCTTTGCACGTCGCTGAGATCACGGTTGAGCATCCTCGCCACCAACTCGAGTTTGGAAATGTCTTTGATCGGGGATTCGAGCACCGTTTGACCGTCGCGCATGATCGTGACAAAATCGCAAACCGCGTACAATTCGTCCAGCCTGTGCGAAACAAAAATCACCGAGACGCCGCCGGCTTTGAGCTGGCGAATCACATCGAACAGCACCTCCACCTCGGCATCGTCAAGGCTCGAGGTGGGTTCGTCCATGACCACCAATTTTGCCTTGACCGACACCGCCCGAGCGATTGCCGTCATTTGTTGAATCGCAATGTTGTACGAATTTAAAGGTTGGGTGACATCAATGGAGATATGAAAACGCTCGAGCAAGACTCGAGCCTCCTGATTCATGCGTTTCCAATCGATCAAACCAAAGCGTTTGGGTTCACGACCCATAAAAATATTTTCTGCCACGCTGCGGTACAAAACCAAGTTGACTTCCTGATAGATCGTGCTGACCCCACCGTTTTGTGCCGCCTGCGGCGAACGAAAATCGACACTCACGCCCGCCAAGACCACGCTGCCCGAATCGCGGCGGTACGCGCCGGTCAAAATTTTGATCAACGTCGATTTGCCGGCACCGTTCTGTCCAATCAGCGCATGAACCT
>CAXTTL010000322.1:0-4256 GCA_964247135.1 uncultured Deinococcales bacterium
TGGTTCAAGCAAGCAGCACGCCGTACATCAGCGTGCATTTGGATGTGCAACCCGAAGATTTTGAAACGCCCGTCACCCGAGATTTGGCACTCCAGCGGGTGGTGAACAGTATCAAAACCCTGCAAGAACTGACTGGACTCGAGGTGCTGCTCGAGAATGTTGCGCATTACGCTTGGAGCGAACGCCCGAGTTTTGTCACCGATCCAGCTTTTATTGCCGAGTGTCTCGAGCTTTCAAACGCTGGTTTCTTGCTCGATCTGGCTCATGCGCGAGTCAGTTCCTATCACCGTGGGGAAGAGGCTCGAGATTACATCAATGCCTTGCCACTGGATAAAGTCAAAGAAATCCATGTTTCGGGCGCGAGGCTCGAGACGGACGGTTTGCGGGATCGTTACTTGCCACTCTCGGAACTCGATTACATCTTGCTGGAGGAAGTGATCGCCAAAACACCACATCTGAAGGTCTTGACCCTCGAGTACGGTGGGATTTCGGACATGGGCAAAACCAGCGACGGACGGGAAATTCGGATTCCGCGCAACGATTCCAGTGCGCTTCTCGAGCAACTCGGGCGCTTGGATACGCTGCGCAAACGGGCTTCGGGCGTTTTGCGCACAGCCCCAACCTTACCGGCGGGTTGGCATCTGGACAAACGCTTTAACCTGCCACCTGCCGAAGAGTTATCGCAAAGCAGCATTCGGGCGTTGGGGTATTAAAATAAGTTCATGTACGATATTCGCCCCGCCAGCAAAGAGGATGCCGCCATCATTGCCGTTCAGCGTCGCAGAATGTTTTTGGACATGGGAAAATCCGATGATGCCGACATGCAAGCCATGTTGACCTCGTTTTTGCCTTGGGTGCGCGACGCCATCGCCAGCGGAAAATACCTGGGGATGCTGGCGACCAACGTCCATCAGGTCGCGGCTGGCGCGGGAATGTTGCTGCTCGAGGCTGCGCCAGGTTACGCAGACACCAGCAGCACTCGAGCCTACATTTTTAACGTCTACACCGAACTCGAGTTTCGACGCCAAGGTTTGGCGAGGCAACTGATTCAAGCACTTTTGGAAGAAGCCAAATTGCGCGGCATTCGACTCGTCAGTCTGCACGCGACTGAGGCAGGCAAAAACTTGTACTCGGAGCTTGGCTTTGAAACCTCAAACGAAATGCGCTTATGGCTCGAGCCTTAAGGTAGTATTTCGCATGGACTCCATTTGGAAACGGTACGCGCGGTTGCTGGTGGATTATTCGGTCAATGTTCAAGCGGGCGAATACGTGGTGGTCAACAGCACCCCCAAAGCCCAAGATTTGGTGCTCGAGATTTATCAGCGCATCCTCGAGCTTGGGGCGCACCCAATTGTGAATATTGAATTGCCTGGGATGCGGGAAACGTACTTTAATCACGGTCAAAATGTGCATTTTGATGCGCCGAACGAGTTGGAGCAATTCGTGGGCAGACGCGCCGATGCCCTGATCAACATTGGCGCACCCGAGAACACCAGATCACTCTCGAGCGTTGACCCAATTCGTCAACGACAAAACGCCATTGCGCGACAAGACATCCAAACCCATATTCTCGGGAACGTGAAATGGATGGCGTGTCAATTTCCAACCGACGCCTTGGCGCAGGAGGCGGGCATGAGTTTGCGCGATTACACGGATTTTCTGGTGAAAGCCGTCGGACTCGAGCATGACAAGCCAAATGAACTCTGGCGCGAGCGTGGAATTCGGCAAACGGAACTGGTCACGCGCTTGACCAAAGCCGACAAGCTCGAGATTCGGTCAGAACACACGAACCTGACCATGCAGGTCAAAAACCGAATTTGGATCAACGACGATGGACAGCGCAACATGCCAGGCGGAGAGGTTTTTTCTGCGCCGATTGAGGACAGCGTGAATGGAACCGTCTGTTTTGACATTCCCGCCATCGCCCAGGGGCGCGAGGTGCGAGGCGTAAAGCTTACTTTTAAAGATGGTTTGGTGGTGAACGCCAGCGCCGAGGTTGGGGAGGCGTACCTGCACAAAATGCTCGAGACGGACGCTGGGTCAAAACGTCTTGGCGAGGTCGGCATCGGCACGAATTACGGCATCGCTCGAGCGACTGGCAGCATTTTGTTCGATGAGAAAATGGGCGGCACAATTCACCTCGCGCTCGGACGGGCGTACACGCAAAGCGGCGGACTGAACCAAAGCGCGATTCATTGGGATTTGATTACAGATTTGCGAAACGGCGGGCAACTGATTGCCGACGGTGAAGTGATTCAGGACAATGGCAAATTCACGGGCGTTGATCTCGAGTTTTAGGGCGCAAGTCCGAGTGCCACAAATTGTTTGTTCTTGGCTTGAATCGCCACAAACGGACGACCCACCACGTCGCCGTTCGCATCAAATTTGATCGGTGCGGTCACACCCTCGCCTGATTTGGTTTGAAACGTATCCAAGCCATCCTTGACAGGGTGAGCACTGCCTTTGGGTGCTCGAGCCAGCGCCTCGATCATGGTGCGCATGGCGTCATAAGCTTGCATGGCGTTGGCGTTCGGTGTGCCGCCGCCGAACAAAGCTCCAAAATGTTTGGTGAAGGCTTTTGATTTGGGGTCGTTTAAGGTCGAATGCCAAAACGTCGTGACAATCACGCCCTCGACGGTGTCGCCGCCCTGTTGAAACAAATCCTGCCCGTAAGCCCCGTCGCCCGCAAACACCTCGCGTTTGGGATAGCCAGCCTCGATTTTGGTGAAGGCGGCGACATCGTTGGTGTAACCGCTGATGAACACGGCATCGACGGCGTAATTTCCAACCGTGACCTGCGTGATTTTGTTCAATTCGATTTTAAATGGACTGATTGCCAAAGCAATCTTTTTCGCCTCGAGCGTGAACGCATCTGCCAGTCCTTTGGAGTAGGCATCGTTTTCGTCGAACAAGACCGCCACGTTTTTGTGACCCCTGGATTTGACCAGCCGCGCCAAACTTGCGCCCTGTTGATTGTCGCTTGGGGCAACGCGGTAAATGTACTCGCCGGCTTGGGATATTTTGGGGTTGGTGGCGGCGGGGGCAAGGACTGGCAAGCCAGAATTGTAAACCGGTGCCGCCGCCAGCAGCGTGCTCGAGGAATACGGTCCAACCACACCGAGCACGGTTTTGTCGGCAATAAAACTCGAGGCGACGTTTAATGCGGTGGCACGGTCTGCCGCGTCGTTCAAAATCGAGATGTTGATTCTCGAGAAACCCCCGTCTTTTTTCAGACCGCCAGCTTTGTTGATGTCGTTGACCGCCAAGAATGCGCCCTGCAAGAACGCCTCGCCAACTTGTTTTAAATTGCCGGTCAGTGGGGCGCTGATGCCGAAGGTAAAAGTCTTGGCATGGGCGAGTTGATTGATGGCACGCTCTCGAGCAAAACGGGTCAGGGCATCGGTTGGGTTTTTGGCGAGCAATTGGTTGGATGCCGTGACGACCTGCGCCCATTTTTGATCGCCGACCAGTTGCCAAATTGCCGCCTGTTCACCCTGGGCAAAGTTTAAAGGTTCAATCTCGATGGGACCCGAGGGTGCGGTTGGTGGATTTGGAGTCGGGGCGGTTGGGGTCGGCGTGACTGGCGTGGTTGGCGGATTTGAAACGACCGGTTGAATCCCAGGAAGATTCAACTGCCCTCTCGAGTACGCCGTATAAACCAAATAACCAGCCAAAACAATCAAGACCAGCGGAATCAATGTTCGGTAATTCATACGTTACTGTACGCGATACTCGAGCTTCCAGTTCCAGATCGAAAAATCTTTAGGCACCTGGCACGTGCTCGAGCAAAAACTTCTCGAGCACTTGGATGTGAAGCTCGAGGTCAATCACTGAAATTTGCTCTTTGGTGGTGTGCGCCAAATCTTGGTGTCCTGGACCAAAACCGACGCAGGCAATGCCAGCATGGTGCAGATACCGACCGTCGGTGGCAAAATTCCAAACGCCAGGTTCGGGCGCGTCAGGGCTAAACTCGAGCAAGGTTTTTTGCAGCGCGAGCACGTCTGCTTGATTGGGTTCGGTGTAAAACCCAGGATTTTTGATGCCGTCCGCGCCGCCCTGCCAATCGTCGTAACTCGAGAAGCTGGCGTTCAGACCTTCAATCAGTTTGCTCAGGATTCGGCGTACATCCTCGCCCGTCTCGCTGGTGGTGCGCCAGTCGATGGTCAGGTCGATACGGTTCGGTGAGAGGTTGTCCGAGGTCGTGTCGGCGCGAATCACGGTCGGGCTGATGCTACTCGAGCCGAGGATGGGATGGG
>CAXTTL010000323.1:0-4222 GCA_964247135.1 uncultured Deinococcales bacterium
ACGCCGTCCTGGGTGGTGATGAATGCCCAAGGCAATTCAAAACCTTCACCAAAACCTTGCCACTCCTCGAGTTTTTTATTCAGGTCGGTATCGCCCCGAATTGGGTTGCTGTACCAGATTTCAAAATTGATGCTTTTTTGCTGCACCACGGTTTGAATGACATTCGGTGGGTCGGTCACATCGACGCCGATCACGCGCAAACCCTTGTCTTTGTAATTGGTATAGAGTAAGTTCAGCGCCGCCATCTCGTCCAGACAATCGCTGCATTCATTCGCCCAAAAAAACAAAAACACGTTCTTTCCCAGCACGCTGTTGTACTCCACCGTTTTTCCATCCAAGGTGGTCGCGTAAAAATTGGGAATGCTGTCCCCACCGCGCAAAATTTCGGCTCGAGCGGAAAAAGTCAGTAAAAAAGCCAGAACGACCAAAATTTTTTTCACAAATGCTCCCTTTTATCTCGAGTCTAAGCTTCGGCAAGCGGCGGTTTGCTTGGGGTTTCCTCACGCATGTGCTGCCTGAACTCGCGCATGGCAGCCGCCAGCAAATCGACGCAGCGCCCAAAAACTTTTTTGAAATGCTCCGGCGTTTCAAAAAAACATTCGACACAAACGCAAACGTCATCGTCGATGGGGTAAAACTTGGCGGCTTTGTACTCGGCGTTGAGGCGGTGCATGACCTTGGCGGCGCGTTCTCGTTCGTCTTCGGATTCGATGGGCCAGAAAAACGGGATCATCAGCTTGAAAAACTCTTCGTCTTTTTCGTTGGCAAACAAAATAAAGTTGATGCGCTCGTGCTTGAAAGTCAAATCCCCGTCCTTATCCAAACTTGGACGGTAGCCCTCGGTGGTCAGAAAATCGGTGTAAATTTCGGTTTTGGTCATGAATGCCTCTCGAGGTGCGAAACAGATGCTTCATTATGGGTGCTTGATGCGTTTTCTTCAAGCCAATCAAGCCTTCTCGAACACCTTGGGTTGAGGTTTGGCGTCCTCGAGGTTGCGGGCGGCGCTGGCATAATAACGCCTGGCGAGTTGCCACATCACGACCATGATGCCAACAAATGGAATGATCAACCATTCGATCCCAACAATGCCCGTCGAGAGCAAGATGGCGTTAAAAACGGTGTGCAAAAAAGCCCCCAACAACCAACCGCGACGCAAGACGTTATGCGCATTGCGAAAACGTCGCAAACTCATGGCATAACCCCAGGTGAGGCTAAACAAAATATGCCCCAGCGTGGATATTGGACCGCGCAACAAGATCAACGCCGCCCCGCCGCTCAGCATGTAACCCAAGTTCTCGAGCGTCGCAAATCCCAGGGCTGACGCCGTGGCATAAATTAAACCATCAATCGGTTCATCAAAATGCTTGTTCCTGGCGATGCTGCTGGCAGCCAAAAACTTAAAGCCCTCCTCAATCAAGCCCACCAACGCAAACATTACGGTTGTCCCAAATAAAGTTTCGATGCCCTGCTCGAGCAAACTCGACGGGATGACCATCAACATGCCCCAGAAAAACACGCGCAACACCAATCCTGCCGGTTCTGGATGCTTGTCTTGACGCGCAAAGAACCAGAACCAAAACAAGGTCGGTGCGAGCGCCAAGGCGAACAGCACCAAAATGTTCATGGTTCAACTCGAGTCTGCATCATCAGACCTTTCTCGAGAAGCCCATTTGCGTCCGAATTCGCCGGTTGGCAAGATGGGTTAACGCCAATGCCAGCGCGTCGGCGGCATGGTTTGAAGTTGGCGTTTTGGGCAGTTGCAGCATGGCTCTGACCATGTAAATAATCTGATCTTTGCTGGCGCTGCCCGTGCCGACCACGGCGGCTTTGACCTCTTTGGGGCTGTACTCAAAAACCGGAATCTCGAGTTGGGCGCACGCCAGCAACACCACGCCAACCGCCTCGCCGACCTTAAACGCCGTGCCAGGTTGCAATTGAAAAAACTGTGCCTCAATCGCCAGCGCGTCGGGTTTGTGAAGCTCGAGCACATTTTTGACGGTTTGGTAAATGTACGCCAATCGCTGCGGGCTGGAACTTTCGCTCGAGGTGCGCACCAACTCGGCATGAAGGTAATGCGGCGTGACGCCTTGCTCGCACACCACGCCAATACCCAGGTTTGCCAAACCCGGGTCGATGCCAACCACGATCAATTCTTCACGCTCACCACTCGAGATTACCAGAGAGAGCGGAAAAAACCACGCGATGAATTATGTTTTGCGCATTGCTTGGTCTGGGACGTTTCTCTCGAGCCTTGTCGCGTCTTTTGGTAAGGGTTGATTGCGATTGCTTCATGACGCAGATTTTCACAGGGCAAACGAGTTGGAACGGCGGATTTATGATCTTAAAAAAGGTCCAAAAAGCTAAACTCGAGTATCGATTCAGAACTTCAAAAACAGTTAACCCAACATATTCAACGCCTCGAGCAATACTTGTCACTCGAGTCTGGTGAAGATCAAGTCTGGTTTGCCCCTGCTGCGCCTGACTTCGTGAACAAAATCGCTCAAAAATACGCTTTACCAAAAGTGTATCTCGAGTATTTAACCCGTTTTGGTGCGAACCGAATTGACCTCGATATGTTCATTCTTTTCAGCGCTCGAGAAGTGCTCGAAAAACAACTCAAATGGACGCCAAATGGCATGAAAGGCTTGCTTGCGATTGGCGAAAATGCGCTTGATGACCCAATTATGCTTCAACTTTCAAAATCAAATAGCGAGGATGCGCCCGTTGTTTCCATGATGAGTGACGGTTTTGACTTTGAAACTGCTGAGAATTTCGGTGAAGAATCGGCAAGTTTTCTTGACTACCTCGAGTTTTTGGCAGACCTGTGTGAAGCCGTTGCCTGATTTTGACTCGCGTTTTACAACGGACTTTTTGGGGCTTTCTCTGACGCCCGAAGCAGCGCCGCACCGCCAATAAATGGTCCAATCAAAATATACAAATAATACGAAATAAAACGCCAGATCAGCGTTAAAAACGTTTTGGCGGCATCGGGAACGCCAATCGCGGCAAAAACCTTGCCGAGCGCAATTTCAAAATAACCGCTGCCGCCAGGGGTTGGCACGACCGAACTGAGGCTGACCAGCAAGCTCTGGCAAGCAAGAATTGCCACGTGATCAAAATGCGGAATCCCAAGTCCCCAAGCCACCACATTAAATGCGCCAAAATGCGTCATGAACGCTAGGGCATTGACAAAATGGAGTAGCAATTGCGTGCCGAGCGGCATTTGTCGCAGTTCAGCCATGACGTGACCGGTGCGGTGTACAAAGGCGAATGCGCCAAAACGCCAACGTTTTAAAAACCCAAGGCTGAAAATCTTGAACATCAACCGCGCGATCAAATCGGCGCTGAACGTCACGGCAACGGCGGCGGCGATCAAAAGAACGCTCGAGATGCCAATGAGAATACCCAGGATTGGAATGCCCAAATTGATGCCTTTGAGTTCCAGAATCAAAAACGAGACGGGCATACTCCAGGCGTAATACACAAAATCCAGCACCAGTCCAAAAACGGCGATGGCGGTGGCTTTTTTCACGTCAATAAATCTTGACAAGTACCAAGCCAAACCGAAGCTCGAGCCTGTGGCGGCGGGGGTCACAAACGCACCGAAAAGACTGAGCAAGGCGGCACGAATCGCTCGAGACAGGCTGATGTGCTCGCCAGCATCGAGGGCTGTCGCCAGAATCTTGATGCGCACGCCGAGCAGGACCCACCATGCCGCCAGAAAGGGAATGACCAATGCAAGCCTCGTCCAGTTGACATTCAGCAGTTTTTGAAAGGCGCTCGGGTCGAGCTTGTCACCGGTCAAGAGCAGCAACGCGATGGCGCCACCTGAAATGAGCAATGAAATCAGGATAATTCTGATGGCGTTCTTCACAGCCAGCCCGCGCTTTTATACCAATTCGCAGTCTCGAGGAAACCAGTCTCGAGCGTGGTTTTGGCAACAATACCAAGGTCGCGTTCGATGGCGCCGACATCGCAAACCCAACCGATGGCGGTCAAGTCTTTTTGGCGTGAACGGTTGATTAAGCCGACCCGACCAAACGCCCGTCCCGCCTCGCCCAGTTGGGCTGCCATCTCGAGCGCGACATTGGGCAGTGACAGCGGACGGTACGGTTTGTTGTAGACCCGTGCCAGCACTTCCAAAATGCCGTCCCAGGTGACTGGCGTCGGACTGCCCGCAAAGTACGTTTTGCCGCTCGAGTTCTGGTTTTCGCCGCAGGCA
>CAXTTL010000324.1:0-4208 GCA_964247135.1 uncultured Deinococcales bacterium
CCTTAGAGCGACATTTGAAAGAAGAAACTGGCAATTACGGGCAAAGTCTGCAAGCCAGGTTTGACAATCCAATCGGTGCGCTTCAGGAAAAAGCTTTTTACGGTGAGGTTTACTACCAATTGCACGACCTTGACGGACAACCCGTCGCCCAATTTCACTCGAGCAACCTTGGGAACTCGCAACTGCCGACGGTGAGTGGCTTAACCCACCTCGAGAATCGGGTGCTTTGGGTTGGAAAAACGAATTGGACGATCCGTTCCCATGTCGTTGGCAGCATTTATGTTGCCGTTGACGCCCGAGAACTCGAGCAAACCCGTAAATTTGCACTGATTGCCTTGGCGGGCTTGGCGTTGCTGGCGACGCTGTTGGCATTTCCGCTCGGCTATACGATAGGCGCTCGAGGTTTAAAGCCCCTTGAGGTGGCGGCAGCCCGCGCCGCCAACGTTGACCCTTCAAACCCGCAACCGCTCGGCTTGAGCGGCTTGGTCAACGACGAGGTTGGGGTGCTGGTGAACGCTTTGGAGGGCACACTGACCAGAATTCGTGACCGTCAACAAGTTGAACGCGGCACGCTCGCCGAAATCGCCCATGAACTCGGAACGCCACTTACGGTTTTGACCGCCCAACTCGAGAATTTTGCCGCGCAAACCGCCAATCCGCTCGCCATCAGCGCCAGGGATGCCGCCTGGGACATTGCCCGCACCAGCGAAGATTTGTTGTTGCTGGCACGCGGCGAACTCGAGCCAACCCTGGATTTGCACCTGCTGGACGTATCAGAGGTGCTGAGGGCGGTGGCGCTCGAGTACCAACAATCGCCGCTCGAACTGATTTTGCCCTCAAATCGGCTCGAGGTCAGCGCCGACCCGTTGCGATTGCGCCAAGCCATCCGAAATTTAACGCGCAACGCCGTGCGTGCCGTGACCAACACCAAAGAAACCCGTGAATTCAGACCCGCCAGCGTCCAATTGAAGTTCGAGCAGCAAGGTCAAAAAGCCGTCATTTCGGTGATCGACAACGGTCCTGGAATTCGAGTTGAGGACCTCGAGTATATCTTTGAGCGTTTTTATTCTCGGGCTGGCGGCTCTGGGATTGGGTTGGCGGTGGTCAGGCGCATCGCCCGAGCACACGGCGGCGACGCCAGAGCGGTCAACAACCCAACCGGCGGCGCAACATTTGTGCTCGAGTTGCCCCTTGCCGACCTCGAGCTTGAATAGGTTTTGGTATCTTGAAGCCATGAGTTCAAGTCCTGCGCCTCTGGCAAACGTCCGTGTTGCCGATTTTACTCGGGTTCTAACCGGTCCATTCGCCACCCAAATCCTGGGCGACATGGGCGCGGATGTGATCAAAATCGAACCGCCAACGGGCGATGACACCAGGGCTTGGGGTCCCCCCTGGGTTGGCACAGAAGCCACCTATTTTATCAGCACCAACCGCAACAAACGCAGCATTGCCCTCGATCTTAAAACAAACAGTGGACTCGAGGTCGCCAAAAAAATAATTGCCAGTTCCGACGTACTGGTCGAAAATTTTCGACCAGGCACGCTGGCAAAACTGGGGCTTGACCCCAAACAATTAACGCTCGAGTTTCCACGTCTGATCGTATGCAGCATTTCGGGATTTGGGTCTGATGGTCCGCTTGCCAGTTGGGCGGGATACGACGTGATCGCGCAGGGCATGAGCGGGTTTATGGCGTACACTGGCGAGGTTGGCGGTGTGCCAACCAAAGCTGGGGTTGCCGTTGCCGATATTTTTGCGGGTTCGCTCGCCACCCAAGCGATTTTGGCAGCGCTTTACGAGCGCGAAAGAACGGGTATCGGCAGACGCATCGAAGTCAACCTGCTCGAGGCGATGATTGCCCTTGGAACCTACCAAGTCTCGAGGTACTTGGGCGCAGGTGAAGACGCCGAACGACTCGGCAATGAACACCGCAGCATCGTGCCTTATGGAACGTTCGCCACCAAAGATGGTTTTGTCAATATCGCTGGCGGCAACGACGCGCTGTTTATCAAACTTTGCCAAGTGCTTGAAGCGACAGATTTGCTCGATCCCAAATTCTCGAGCAATGCGGCACGGGTTGAGCTTCGGGTTGAAGTCACCAAACGCCTCGAGCAACACTTAAAACGTTTTAACTCGAGTGAAGTCGTTACCAAATTGCAAGCGGCTGGTGTGCCGTGCGGTCCAATCTGGAGTGTGGCGGAAGTGATGGAGTCCGAATTTGTGCAAGCCCGAGGGGTCACAACAAACCTCGAGCATCCAGAATTGGGGACGGTGAAATTGACCACCCCACCGTTTGAGTTTGACGGGCAGAAGTTGACGGTGCGAAATCCACCACCAACACTGAATCAGCATGAGCAAGAAATTCTCGAGGAACTCGAGTCGAGAAATTAGTAGGGTGCGCGTCTTGACCATAAAATGCACCTGACGGGCATGGTCGCCTCGCGCACCGTTTTTACATGGTGCGCACGGCGCACCTTACGGAAAAACTCGAGGGCAATCTTTAGACTTCAAAGATTATTTCGAGAGTTGTTTGAATTCCTCGAGCAAGCCTGCCACGTAATCAAAACCGTTCTGCCAGAAATTAGGGTCTGAAAGGTTCACACCCATGCCCGCCACGAGTTCTTCGGGGCTGGCACTTTCGCCACTCGAGAGGAATTTGATGTACTTGGGCACGAACGATTCACCCTCGAGTTTGTATTGACGGTAGAGCGCAAAAACCATCAACATGCCAAACGCGTAGGCGTAACAGTAAAAACGGTAACTGATGACGTGCGGAATGCCAATCCAACCCCAGCGATCACCCTCGGTTTGTGCCACCGAATCGCCGTAAAAACGTTTGATGGTGTCCGACCAAAGCTCACCGTAACGGGCGCTCGAGACGACCCCGTTTGCCCGTTCCTGGTGTGCCAGTTGCTCCCAGCGTGTGATCTGAATTTGGCGGTAACAGGTGCTGGCGACATCCTCGAGCAGCTTGGCGATCAAGGCGCGGCGCTCAGAGGCTGGCGCAACCTCGAGCAAGTAATCCATCAAGATCATCTCGCAGAACACGCTGGCGGTCTCGGCGAGCGGCAGGCTGTGACCGAAATTGACCATCTTCAAACCCCTCGAGAGTTCGGCATGAACCCCGTGTCCAAGCTCGTGCGCCAGCGTGAACACATCATCGAGTTTGCCCGAGAAATTCGTCAGAATGTAGGCGTTGTGCGTCGGTGTAAAACTCGAGCAGAATGCTCCGCCGCGTTTGCCGTCCCTGGGGTTGAGGTCAATTCGGTTTTCAGCAAAGAATGCTTTTGCCAGTTCCTCGAGTTTTGGGCTGAACCGTGCGAAAGCCTTTAAAATCAAACTTTGCGCCTGTTCGTAAGTGTACTGGGTTTCCGACGCCTCGAGCGGCGCGTACATGTCAAAACTCGAGAAATCTGTAATACCCAAAACCTTTGCTTTCACCTGAAAGAACTCTTGTAAAATCCCCGCATTTTTTTCGGCACTCGCCATCAGCGCTTCGATGCTCGCCAACGACAATTCGTTGCTTAATGCGTTTGGTTCCATCACATCGCTGTGGTGGCGCAAACCAATGTCGAGTTTCCAATCTTGGTACACGGTGTTGAAAATAAAAGTCAGCACGTGCTCCTGCACCTCGAGCGCGTCATTTTGGGCTTGTTTGGCGGCACGGCGCACAGTGCGGTTCGGGTGGCTCGAGAATTGACGCAATTCTGAGAGTTGATACGTGCCCAGCACGCCGTCCACCTCGAGTTCAACTTTGATCTTGCTGGTGATTTCGGTGTACAACTGCCCCCAGGCGTTGCGCCCGGTCAGGGCTTTGCTGGTCATGAGTTGCTCTTCGGCTTCGGACAAGGTGTGCGGCGTGAAGGCGCGAATGGTGCTCAAAAAATGCTTGTAATCCGCCAGAATGCTTGCTGCACTCCAAGCTTTAAAAATATTTTCAGGCAACCCAATCAACTCGAGCCGTACAAACACCAGCAAATTGTTGGTGTCATTCGCCGCCAAACGCACGCGGTCGAGCAACGCCTTGATTGCCAGATCGTCGGTTTTTGCCGCAAAACACAGTCCCGCGTACCAGGTTGGTTGGTAGGATTGAACGACCAACTCAAAATACTGCTCGAGCATTTCAAACGCCTGATCTGGACTCAAACTTGAGATTTTGGTTTTGTATTTTGCCGCAAATTCAGTTGCCGCCGCTCGAGCCGCAGTTGAAT
>CAXTTL010000325.1:0-4087 GCA_964247135.1 uncultured Deinococcales bacterium
GGTCGTCGCAGCGCCACGCGAAATCCTTCACGTAGCCGCTGCGATTGCGGCGCAAGAACGGGCATTGCAGATCATGCAAAACCATGCCGAACTCGACAAGGCGTATTGCGAGGGGCGCGACGAGATGCTTGCCAGGTTCAACACGTCCAGAATCTTTGAAACCACCCGTTACGCTTGCCGTAAAGCCACCAAAGACGCCGTGTTGTACGCCTTGACAGCCGACAGCCTGCAACCCGTCCTCGACCCAGCGACCCTGGCGGCGCTGCGTTATCCGCTGTACGGCGAAGCCTAAAGCCTGGCTCGAGAAACCCGCTCGAGCACGAGAAATTTTGAGGTGAAAATATGAAAGTATTTGATTTTGGTTTTGCGTTAAGCACAGGCTCAATCGTTGTCTCGAGCGGCGAAAAACTCGGTTATCTGGCGCGTTTGACTGGGTATAAACCAAGCGAGCAGTGGGATTTGGAACGAACATTCCTCGTGCCCGATTTTGACGTGGACGGGGTGCGCACCTTTGAGACGGCTGGAATGCCCGATGGTGTTTTTGAAGTCAAATGCTGCAGCGACCCTGAAGGACTTCGAGGCTATTTTGAATTGCGTGACGGGCAGATTCACGTCCTTCAAAACAAGGATGCTGTGATTTTGGCGATTGGTGGTTTGGGGTTCGTGGCAGCGGAAAAGGCAGCGGTCTTGGCGCAACTTCGCCAGCAAAACGATTGGTTGACTTCGGTCAAAGCCAGTCAAGCTCCTGCACCCGAGGTGAACGTCAAGATCAAGTCATGCGGTGCGCGAATCCGTGAATTTCAGGGCAAACTCAATCGCCTTGCCAGAACCCAGCAGCGCTTGCAAACCGCCGCTCGAGCAAGCATTCATTAAGGCAAAACCAGTGGCTCGAGGGAAACCCGCCCTCGAGCCAAAACTTTTTTGAGGTTCAAATCTCAAGGAGGCATTATGCAGAACAAACAAACCTTTCGGGTCTGGTACGCCAACAGCAGGCTGGCAATGGTCTTTCCCGAGTTGCAGGCCGACAAAATCGGAGAAACCCACACCATGGTTGGCTTGATCCAAGCCTGCAACCAGGAGCACGCCTTTATCAAGGCTCAAACGCCACAAGACTGCGAGTTCCCGCGTTCAATGAGCGTTGGAGATGTCCTGGAAAGCAAAGGAGAATATCTGCTGGTTGAAAGCCTCGGATGGGAAACGATCGCAAAATAAGACTCGAGGCTTGGGGGGAAGGGCTCGCCTCCTCGCAAGCCAATTTGGAGCAAATCATGGAATTTATTCAAATACCCTTTGATCGTGAAGCTGCAATCGCAGCCATGCTTTATCTTGTTCGGCAGGTGGATCATCCCACCCTTTTAAAAGTTGGCAACATCATGTTTTTGGCAGACCAAAGTCATATCAGGCAATACCAACGCAGTATTTTTGGCGCAACGTATTTGGAACAACATACGGATCACGTTCCATCAGAATGGCAAACGTATTGGAACGATGCCGACCAAAACCCCAAAAGCCATGAACTAAAAGACGTTTTTGGTATCTCAGACGATCAATACCGATTGCTCGAGATACGCCAAGAACCCGATATGAATCAGTTGAGTCATTCCGATATCCAATGCTTTCAGGAAGGCATTTCGGCGTATAAAACCGAAAGTGGCAGGAGAATTGCAGGTGATCAGCCTGCGTGGAATCAAGCGTGGACCACAAAATCCAAGAGCCTAAAAGGAAACCCAGGCATTCAACCCGCCAGCATTTTTCATCAGCTAAGGCGTAGCAAAAGCGAATTTCAACACCTTGGTCAAACATTGATCGCCATGCAACGAGGTGATTTGTTTATTCAAGGCACAGACGATTCTCTGGAATACGTGGCAAACGAGACTGGACTGTACGCCATCTGCGAAGTCTGGGACGGCAACACTGGAATCAAACAACACAAATTGATGTTGACCTATTCCTATGATGACGCCATCGGGTTGTTTACGGGTTTGACGCAAGAATTGCGATTTGAGGTGGTTGCCAAAGCGAGCATGATCTTGTCTTGCAAGCCGAGCGCCAGACCTCGCATGGAACCGCCAGAGTTGGTCAAACTCAGCCTTGCGGCAGATGGAAACCTAACGCGAGCCTGGGTTTCAGATTTTGCCGGATGTATCCCCGAGTTGGCAAGCGGTCAGTATCCAACGCATTACCGATTGCTGTTCAATGGTCGGCAAAAACTGATCTCAGAATATTTTGATCAAATCCTCGAACTGGTCTGGGAATCAATGCCTTGCGAGGTCGAGGCGTACCACGAGGAACAACGCTTGTGGACGAAGACGGTGCGTAGAAATGTTTGAACCTCGAGATTATTCTGGCGCAGAAATTCTCGAGGACGGAATGCTCGAGTCAATACGACTTGAAATCACCGCCGAACCAACCAGCTTTCAAAAGCATCAAGAAACACTCCGGAACGCGTTGCTCTGCGACGACTGCCCCAAATGGGTGTATGAGATGATGGTTTGGCGCAAAAACAATTACGCCTTGTTCTCCAAATACGTCGATCAAAACGTGTTTGACCTCTTCCATCCAGACATTCTCAAGACTGGTTCGTTGAACTGGTTTGAGCGCTATTCGGCATCTGAACTGGTGATTCGCGATGCCCTGACCAGGCATGGTCTTCAGGTGCTCGAGAATCCAAACTTCAAGCCGGAACTGATCGTCGAAGCGCACCCGTATTTGCAGGCGTACTACCAAAAAACGCCGCGAACTTGCCAAAAACGACTGCTGGTTCATGCCGATGCCGCCGTTCGCTATCGGGCGGCAAGATTTTTGCCCCTCGAGTTCCTGCCGGCGCTGGGACACGATACAAACGAGCTGGTGGCGATCACCGCCGCAGGGCGTTCTCAGTACCGGGGATTTAAAAAGCATCCCTCTGAGCTTGTTCGTGCGGTGGTTGAACTCGAGGGGCTGCAACCGTGCAGCGTTGAAACCTTTTGGGAGATGAGCGCGTTCCAGGCGAGCGAATTGCAGAGTTGTGGTGACGAATTTCAAACCACCTTGACCTTACACTTGGGCGCCCAGGTGATCGCGCAACTCGAGTTTAACCGCGACGAACGCGACCGAGCGTCAACACAATACCTCGCTGCCGCGCAAGCCATGCGTTTGAGCAACGAGCAACTGAACTTGAGAAAAACGGCGATGCTCAGAATTGAAGATCGGCACTGCACCGATCTCGATGCACAAATGCGCTCCTTTCTGCTGTTTCTGGGCGTGGACCGCGTCCTGGGTAGTTACCGTTTTGACAGCGATGAGAACGAGCTGGAATACTTAAGTTTTTACGCAAATGACAAGCAGCTTGGACCCGACGAATTGCTGGACCGTGCGGTCAACATCGCCTTTTTTGATCCAGATGAATTTGGAATGGACAGAAGCCAGGTCTGGTATTCGGTGGTCGACGGACACGGTTCTTTCAGCTACGACGTCGAGACCGACACGCACACCTACACGGATTTGAGCTAGCCAGTCAGCTTCAGTCCAATTCATTGGAACGTGTTCACGTTCCAGGAGGTACAACATTGTTTCAGTTCCCAAAAGACGTGCATGACAGGTTCACAGCCCTCACCGAAACACCGGGCGGACATCGCTCGCCAGAAGCTGCCGAGTTGCTCGAGCGCTTCCCAAACCTGGCAGCGATCATCGCCGCCAATGCCGCCAAACCGATCGATCAAACTGAGGGCGACCGCCGAGCGGACATCATCGAACGGATCGTCGGTCGAAAGACTGAAGAACTTCACGCCAAAAACCTCCGAGGAAATTGCATGAGCGCTTCAAACAGCGTCATGCTCGAACTCGAGGCCGAGGGTGTGCCCTGCTTTGGCTTGACTGGCAGCTTGGAGGTCTTTTCTCGAGATCATCCACAATTGGGCGTGGCGTTCAGCGCGATCAACGACCAAACCCCGATTGGTCACACCTGGGTGGTCGCCATGCCATACGTGATTGTCGACGCGAGTCTGTCGTGTAACGATTTCGCCCCAGAGATCGACGAGATTTTTCCTCGCGTGATCCTCGAGAGACGGGCATTGCACGACGAAGGACACCCCAAGCACGGAAGAGC
>CAXTTL010000326.1:0-4079 GCA_964247135.1 uncultured Deinococcales bacterium
GGAACGCTCGAGTCTCGAGTTGGAACGTTGGGTGTGTTTTATGGCACGTTAAACGGCGGAACCTACAATGCCAGCGCTGGCGCGACCCTCAAATTGGATGGCTTATTCAGTGGCGACATCACTTTGCAAGGCACGCTTGTCGGTACGCCAGTCGGAACAATCATCTCGACCGCCAACCTCAATATCCCAAACGAGGCGCACTTAAACTTTGGCGGGACAGGCTTTAATTTCTCTGTTGGCAACATTCACGGCACGGGCAAATTGGTCAATGACAACCTGATGAACTTCGTTGTCGGCAATTCCAAGTTTCTCTCCACGACGCTCGATAACCTGGGAACAATCAAAGTCAGCAATACGTTCTATCCCGTGACCAATTCCGTGCTCAAAAATATCGGAACACTCGAGTTTATCAATGATGCCGATATTGCCCAAGCCAACGGCATTTTAAACCTCGAGAATACGGGCACAATCCTTAAATCTGGTGGTACAGATTCATCAGACTTGAACGTAAACCTGATCAATACGGGGACACTCGAGTCTCGAGTCGGTATGTTGAGCGTATTTTATGGCACGTTAAACGGTGGAACATATAACGTCATATCAGGTGCGACCCTGAAGTTGGATGGCTTATCCAGTGGCGACATTACCTTGCAAGGCACACTTGTCGGTACGCCAGCAGGCACCATCATCTCGACTGCCAATTTAAACATCCCGAACGAGGCGCACCTGAACTTTGGTGGTACAGGATTTAATTTCTCTAGCGGAAACATTCACGGCGCAGGTAAATTGTTCAATAACAACCTGATGAACTTTGCTGTTGGTGCTGCCAAGTTTCTTTCCACCACCCTCGAGAATACGGGCACGATCAAGGTGAGCCAGGACTTCTACCCAGGAAGTGCTGCTGCTTTGCTGAAAAATGCTGGCACACTCGATTTTGTGAACGACTCGGGTATCAGCCAGCGTATCGGTTTGATCCTTAAAATCAACAACTCGAGTATCCTCCTCAAATCTGGCGGGACAGGCATCAGCACAATTGACGCTGATGTCACCAATACTGGCACAATCACCGAACAATCAGGTCATTTCAGTTTTCCAAACGGCGTCCATTGAAACCACACCAGCGATTCGCCCCTGTGCCAAACTGAGGTCATTCCCTCGAGAACATCACAAGAATATGCCGTTGGTTGCGGGGAACAGTCAGGTTTTATCGACTGTTCCCCGCAATTTGGTGTGGTTTTATCTGATCCAAATCAAGCCTCGAGCATCTCGAGCGCAATCAACATCTCGAGCGCCGTTTGATACCGAGATTCTGGAACGCGCTGCATGGCTTTTTGCAAGATTTGATTCAAGCCAGAATCTTCCGACCAGATGGTGGGTGGCTTGCCGCGCCCCGCCAACCAGGCGAACGCATCCGAGAATGGCAATTGCCCGACGCTCATTTCATAAATGATCGCACCGATGCTGTACACATCGCTTCGCACATCGTGACGCGTGCCTTTGAATTGTTCGGGAGCCATATAATTTGGCGTGCCGAGCCGAGCGCCGACGTGGGTGATGCTCTCGAGCGTCAAATCTTTGGCGCAACCAAAATCGATCACCCGCACGCGGTCCCAATCCTCGAGCAGGATGTTGCCAGGTTTTAAATCCAGATGAATCACGCCCCGAGAGTGCGCGTGGTTGACGGCTGCCAGCACACCCCTGGCAATGTGCAAGACGCGTGGCAGGTCTATTTTGCGGTCCTCCTCGAGATGAAAGTAAAGGGTGCGACCCTCGACCCATTCGCGCACCACCATGCCAGGCTCGAGGTACAAGAGTTTGGGAATGTTTGGGTGGTCGAGTTTTGCCATGACTTCGCCCTCGCGCTCGAACCGCTCGAGGACTTCAGGATTTTTGCGGCTCATGTCTTTAAGACGTTTGATGAGCACCTGCTGATCGTGCCAAAACCCGCGTTCGATGACCACGTGCGGGGTCATGGCAAGTTGCTCGAGCATCTTGGGTCTATGGTCAATGACAGGGTTTTTGCTGCGAATCATCTTGGCTTTCCTAGAGTGAAGTAACTGGACTCAAAGTGTACGCTTTTTTGGCTTGCCAATTGACAGGCTCGGTTTTCACGGGCACAAAGCTCCATTCGTATTGAAGTTCAGAATATCGCAAACACCGATCAAAAATCCTGCTCGAGAATCTCTCGAAGCAGGATTGATTTGGCTTCAAATGGTTCGAGCTGGGTTTAAACTTCGCTGAAAATACCAAACCAGGCGATGGCAACCATGCAAATTGCAAACAGCAGGTACAAACCCACCAAGTTCATGACGTAACTGATGCCTTTTTCGTCTTTTTCCTGGGTTTGTTCACCCTCGGTTTCGACGCGCATCACATCGTGATTCTCGAGGTCTTGAGCGGGCTGGCTCATGCGTCACCTCCCACTGGTGCTGCGACTGCTACTTTTGGTGCGGGTTTGGCGGCGCCTTTGGCTTTCTTGACGGGCGCGGCAAGCGGTGGCAGGCTTTCAATGTAACGGCTGAAATCCTCGAGCGACTGCGTGAATTCGCCCTCGGCGGTCACACCCAAGTACAGTTCGGCAACGCGTCCGGCATCGTCGATGGTTTTGCGGTTTGTCAGGCGCGTGACGTGCTGGCTGAGACGCTCGTTGATGATGAAATTGCCCTCGTTGAAGTGGCAGTCACCCAGTGGACAACCCAGCACGAACACGCCCTGGGCGTTGTTCTCAAAGGCAACCGTGACCCATTCGGTTTTGACAAAACCGCTGCACGGAATCTTGATGGTCTTGATGTGCTCGTAACCCTTAACCGTGCCGTCCTCGTGGATGATGTCGTTGCGCCCCAAACTCCACTCGCAGACAAAGCCAATGATTTTGGGTTTGCCGTTTTTGGCAAGGTGCTTGTTTTCGGTATTCAGTTCGGTTGCTTGTGTCATGAAAGGAGTGCCACCACCTTGTCTTTAATCATGTCCTCGCCAGCCAACGGCAAATTAATCGCATGGAAGGGACAAGCGCCGACGCAAATACCACACTCGGCGCACTTGTCGTCGTTGACCACAGCCAATTCTTTGTTTCGAGGATTCGGATTCGCGCCTTCAACCATCACGATGGCGTCAAATGGGCAGTCAATCGCGCAGAGTTGGCAACCCGTGCAATTTTCTGGGGTGACAAACGCGACGTTGACGTAACGGTGTTTTTTGCGTGGCAACCAAGGCACCACGAACAAAATCCCGAAAATCAAGAGCAGCACTGCCAACACGCCAGCGCCCCCCAAACTTGGCAGGGCAAGCACAGGCAAGAGGTAGAAGATATCGTAAACGATGCTCGAGTTTCCATCTTGGGCGAGCGGCACACCGGCGGCGAGGGTTTTCTCGACGGGCAAAATGCCTGCCGCCAGCACCACAGCACCAATAGTCAAAAGCGTCACGAACATTGGAGGCCAGATTTTCGGACGGTGAAGGCGCAAGTAATGCACCCACAAGAAAAAGAAAATCAAGACCGCAGGACCGACATGCAAGAAAAACATGCGGGCGAGGGTCAGGTTATTTGGTTCGTTGCCAGCCAGCAAGGCTTTTGCCATGAAAGAACCCAAACCGCCAACGATACCGTCAAGGCTTTGCAGGGCTTGGACAATCGCTGTGGTCACGATTAACGCGCGTTGATCCCAGACCAACAAATAACCGGTCATACCGACCAGACCCGTCAGCAGCAACAAGACCACGCCAGACACCCAGGGCACGTCGCGGAAGCCTCTGTAACGGTCGGTGAAGTAATTGCGAAGCATGTGCAAAATCGCCATCAAGATCATGCCGTCGCCAGAATAACGGTGCAAACCGCGAATGATACCGCCAAACGGCACGCCGGCGGTCAAAAAGTTGACGCTTGAGAAGGCGTCGGAGGTGGTGGGCTTGTAATAAAACCACAAGAAAATACCGGTTGGCACCAGCAAAATCCACAAGACGTTGGTCATGCCGCCCAAGTAGTAAAAGGGGTTGAACTCCTCTGGAATCACGCGGTTGATGAGGCGGTCAACGGCGACCACGCCACGGTGAATACTGTCGAGAACCTTGTCAAAACCCTT
>CAXTTL010000327.1:0-1947 GCA_964247135.1 uncultured Deinococcales bacterium
ACAGAGAAATCTTTTGGACCAAAATCCGTTAGCGATGTTGCTGCCACGGATAACTTCTACTCCCTTCCAAACAGTGCTGTGACTGAAGAAATTGATGAGTTTGAACTTGAAAAAGCTTTTGCTGTAGAAGTTGAACCTGAACACCAGCAAGCGATTGACAAGTTGATTTCAAATGAAAACTCACCGGAAAAAATCAACCGTGAACTCCGTCTTGGTGTGGCTCGAGCAATTGCATTTCAGTATTTGCGAACACGCAACATGCGAAATCAAATTTCTGAACTAGTCACTGATGCCAGTAACCAAATTCTGAAGCTTACATCTCCGAATTTAAACCCACAAAGTGGAGATTTTGATCAGCCTTTAATTGATAAATTTATGGTCAGTGGGTATGTAAAAACAATGCACTTATCCCTTATCACAAGGGAACCAATGATCGAAAAAATAGCTTTGGAACTGACAGACAACTTCAATTGGTGGCTCATTCAAAACCAAAGTACACAGCTATTCGTAACTTCTGATAATCCTGTCTACCTTGAGGTACCTCAAAACAGTCCTCTTTGGGCAGGTACATCTTTTAGTACGCCTGGAGTATTGGTCAGTTTTCCAATAAACCCCAGATTGCTGGTCATATTGCAGCGACCAGCTTCTGTAACTGATTTGCGGGTAATACAGGTCAAAGACGAAGAAACTGCCAAGAATTACAATACTCATCAAGTCAACAATTCCGAACGCCATGTATTTTCTTTGGATGGTAATTTTTCCTTCATTAACGAATTCAAACTAGCCCATACATGAGGATAAACCGTTTTTCTTTTTGCACCAATTTATGTATTCTAAAGCTCTATTGAACCTACGCTAAAATCAAAACTCCAAAACGAACTCAATCCTACCCAAACCAGTGAAAACATAACTCGAGGGACGATCTGAAAACTTCCAGCTTTCTTAAATCCAAAAATGGCTTAACCGTTGCACAATTTCGTGAGTCAAATTTTTGGTTCAAGTTTGTTACTTGTCAATCAGTAACAATTAGACTCGACTTCACAAACCAACGAGTAGGCATCCTTCAACTCAAACTTCTTGAACGAATCCAAGCCCATTGAGCCTCCTACAGTCTCGAGACTGCCTGAATTGTGTCACTTAGCAAATAAGCCGCACCATGTGCAACCACACTTGCACAGGTCACTTGAGGCATAAAGCAATGCCCTTCCAATGCGTTGTAACCCCCGTCACGCCTCAAAGAATATAATTTTTTTGCTCGAGCAAAGTTCTGTTCAGTCGGTTTTAACAACGCTTGCCAAGGGCATTGATGTAATTGAGGTTACTCATGCTTGCACCTGTCTTGACTCGAGCAAGGTTTTGATGCCTTGATCGAGTTTGGTCAACACGGGCGTGAGGTCGTTTTGAAGTTGGGTTTTTGAATCTACTGTGAGGTTTGGGACAGCTTGAACAATCAAAGCGAATTCAGTCCGAAGTTTCAAAGCTTTGGTCTTGGCTTGGGCGGGTTCTGTTCCATTCTTGAACACAGAACGGGCGTGATGCTCGAGGGTTTCAAGCAAGGTATCAATGCGGGTGATGGAATCCGTCAAAGTCATGCCTGAACCATCCTTTTCTGTTGCCAGAATTCCCAGACAACCCACAAACGCGGCAAAGCGTCAGCAACCGAACCGCGAAGATAAGCGCAACCCCAAGCCAGCGTGTAACGGTTTAAGTCTGGGATAAGTCCACCCTCGAGCATGGCTGTTCCACTTGGTAAACGCTCGTTTTCGGCTGCGCTCAGAAGTCGCTCGAGTTCCCACGGTAAACGGTCAATGGTTTTGGCACTTTTGGCAGTCAGTTCTTGGGGTACTTCCTGATTTTGTTCTTGTACCGTGTCTCGAGTTTCAATAATTTTTTTTGCAGAATGTGCCAGAACCTCAGTGTCAAAAGTGCCAAAAGGGGTACTTTCAG
>CAXTTL010000327.1:2047-4075 GCA_964247135.1 uncultured Deinococcales bacterium
TTTGCAGAATGTGCCAGAACCTCAGTGTCAAAAGTGCCAAAAGGGGTACTTTCAGCGCTTTTGGCACTTTTGGCACTGCCCTCTTGGGGTATTTCAAGATTTTTTTTCACGTGCCGAGGCTGAAAAGTTCGCATCAAAACCCCCCTACTTTTTTCGTTTTACGCTTCAAGGCTTTGGTGATAAGGTCAGGATGCAAGCGCACCACTTCGGAGGGTCTGCCGCCGTTACTGACTTCCTCGAGACGCAACCAACCATGTCGCTCGAGAACCGTTAAACCTTGTTCGATGAGGTCGGATTGAAGGCTCTTGTTTGTGCGTTTCACGTCTCGGAGTGTGTCGCCGTCATTGATACGCCCGTCGTGAATTAACTTCACGACTTGCTGCGCGGCGACTTGCTCGGGTTGAAGCTCGAGCGCATAGACTTTCTTGGCGTGTTCATTCAGGTAGTCACACCAGTCAAGCGCCATGTGTAACGCTTCAAGGCTGATCGGGGTCAGGTTTTCATCCCAGCTTGTGGTACGTTCTGCCTCATTGCACAGGTGAAAGATTGCCGCCAGTGAAACGCAAAGGCTTTTACTTTTCGCAAACCAAGATTTATAAGCCGTGTCTGTTTCAAGGTCGCCACCTGGACGAATACGGCGCTCGAGTGCGTCGTGCCATTGGTTGAATTCAAATTGAGCCTCAATCGAGAATTTCAGAAAACGCGGTTTCAAACTGCCATCGGTTTCAAACTGCTCGAGGTTATCAAGGCGCTTGAAAACGCGCATCACACGCTCGAGCGCGTCAGCGTTTGCGGGTGCTTGATCTTCTGGGCGTGTCCATTCGGGGTACTCGTCAGGAAATACAAGCACCTGAAAGCGTTGTAAAAAGCCGTCGTTTTGCATTGGGTCAGCCAGCATTCGAGAAATCAACTCATCTAACAATTTGGGTTGAATCATGCCGCAAATTGCCACGCACACACGCTCGAGTTTGACTTTTTCACGGGTGACACGGTGATAGGTGTAGCTGATACTGCCATCCCATGCCGCGTTAAAAAACCCTCGAGCTTCTGCATTTTCTTCTTTGCTCATTTCAGCAATAAACGGCGCGAGTTCATCACGCACCACGGTCACGCCTTTGGGGTTGGACTGTAAAAGAATCCCAAGGGCTTCATGCGTGGTATTGGTCGCCGTGTACGTGCGTTCTGCTGTTTTGCTACTCTCGAGTTTTTGAACTTCGCGCCGTGCTGCTTTAACTTCCTCAGAGGTTGGAACTGTCCCGCCTTTTTGCGGCGCTTTACCTTCCTTGTAACCCTTCTCGAGAATGGTAAGTTGTTTTTGAGCACGGGCTAACTCGAGTTCCTTGTCTTCATCCTGCTTGGTTGCGATTGCTTCGGCTTCTTTCTCGAGGGTTCGCAATGGCGCGGTTGCGTGTTTCAATTGATTTGATTTCATCGTGCCGCTTGGCATGACACCCGCACCCCATAAGTTGGGTGTGACATAAAAACCTGCTCGAGCTTCTACGGTTATTGTTGAACCAATCACACCCGACAAAGCACAGATTGCATTCGCCGCTTGCATCTCGAGGGGCGTACATGCCAGTCGTGCCGCATCGTGTGACCAATCTTGCAAGGCTTCAGGCAGCATCTCGAGGGGTAATCCTGAGACTTTCGGGCGTTCGCTCACGGGCTGCATGGGTTGCCATGCTTCACCATCCTCGAGCGGTTCAGATTGAAACGTTTGCGCTGCGACAAAAGCAGTTTGCAACCATGTACCAAGACCATCAGCACCGCTCGAGCCAAGCACATCACAAAAATCTTGAGGTTCGGGCAAAGGCTCGAGAATCTTAACTTCGGATGCACCGTGTTCTTGTGCCAGCGCCGCCCATTTCTGCGCGGCTTTGCCTCCTGATTTGTCACCATCGGCATAGACAAAAACCTCACGCCCTGAAAACTGCTCGAGATGCAATTGATTTTGTACGCCTCCAACACCCTGAACGGCAAAGTACAAACCCGCATTCTCGAGCGCCGCGTGTGCCGCCATTGCGTTTA
>CAXTTL010000328.1:0-4075 GCA_964247135.1 uncultured Deinococcales bacterium
AGAGATTAGTAATTTCGGCTCGGGTCGTCATGGTGTCGTGAAATTTAAAAACGGACGTGTTGTTCGATTCTTTGACGACCCGATACGTGTACGGGTTGGTGTCGAATTTGTTCATGGCTGGACCTGAAATTTGGGTGACGTAACTTTCGATCTTCTCAAAAAAATCAGCATAGCACCCAGCGGGTATCGGCTTATTCGAGAACGACCGTTGAACCACCACGTCGCTGCAATCTGGACTCAGGGCGATGGCGTGCGGTCCACCGGCAAGATTTTGCACGGCTGTGCCATCACGGTTAAACGGGATTGAGCCTGCAAAATAAATTTGATGATCATCCTGTTTGACGTGATCGTTGTCGGTATAGACGAGTTTGGCAACGATTGCCCCGATTTGCAAGTCTCCGTGTTCGTTCAAATACGGGATGTCGCGGATGACCAGGTGGTTGGTGTCGAAGGCGAGGGCATAGCCCCGCTCAACCAGTCGGTTGAGGTCTGAATTATGACTGACCAGTTGTTGAAACATTGAACACCATACCTTCCTTGACTTCGACCGAACCGCCCGGGTCGAGAATGCCTTCTTTGTTGCTGTGCCCTTTGCTGTACGTGACCGAGTATTTGATCGCAGGATTTTGCGCGTAATTTGGCACCTCGAGTGCCACCACCTCGGCGTAACTGATTTTTTCTTTCGCCCACTGATGGGGTGTGGCTTCGACAATGATCGTGACCAGTTTTTTATTTTCAGACATGATGTACTCCTTTTGCCAAGAGTGGTTTTGATGGGTGGCAAGCATCAAACGTGAATTGAGCGACGTGAAATGAACGACCGATTCGATTTGTTGCCTCGAATTCCTTTAGTGGATCAAGTTTTTGTGTTTCAATAGGTGGTATGCGCCAGAACCAGCCCTACCACTGGATGTAGGATTGAATCATAGCAAAGGTTTTGTTAATATTCAAGTGCAAAAATGTTTTTTTTAACAAAATGTGAAAGGAGCGTATTATGAACCCTGAAATGCTTGGTGTGAGACTGCGTCTTGCCCGAAACCAAGCCCGTCTCAACCAAACCGAAGCCGCCCAAGCGCTTCATGTCAGTTCTGCTGCCTTAAACCAATACGAGAGCGGCAAGCGAGGCATTGACGCACTGACCCTTGAGGCGCTCGCCCGACTGTACGCCGTGCCGATTGGCTACTTCTTTACTGAGAGTACCCCCGTGGTTGACTGGGAGGAAGCGCTCAGACTCAAGTCAGAAGGGCTATCAATCGCGGGCAAACTCGGTATCGGACGATTGATCGAACGGGTGCGTGCGCTCGAGCGTCTGTTTGAACTCGCGGGTCAAGAACGACCACGCCCGCCACGATCACCATTTGAAGTCCTACCAGACCGAGAATACGCTGAAGATGAAGTGGCAACCTTGGCAGCCCAAACTCGCCGTCATTTTGATCTTGGCGTCGCCCCATTAATCGACATTCGTGAATTCCTCGAGGCGGTCGGCTACCGTGTGTTTACGATTGAACTCGGCGCCGAACCCAGCGACGTGTCTGGGCTGTTTTTTACTCACCCAACACTCGGTCCAATCATCGGCATCAATGAAGACAAGGCGTACACCCGCAGGTCTTACACGATGGCTCATGAATTCACACATGGCTTGTTTCACCATCAAAATTATCCTGCAATCCTGTGCCGAGCCACCGACGACAACCCCATCGAACGCTTCGCAGAACATTTTGCCGGTCAATTTCTCGCTCCTAGAGACGCGATTTATCGGGTCTTGTCGGTGATGAACATTGAACGCATCACCAGTCCAGAGGAGGTCGTCAAGCTGGCGCGTTTCTTTGGCATCAGCTATGCCGCCATGAAAATGCGACTGAGGCACGAACAATGGCTCAAGGGCAACCCAAAGGGCTTTCACGATGTCAAGCCCGTCGTCCTGGCACAACAGCTTGGCTTGAATCCATCGCCCTATGAGTTTGGCGAACGACCCTTGCCACTCGAGGATCGAATCCCACCGATTGCCCTCGAATTGGCACACCGGGTCATCCGCGAGCAGCGTTTCAGTGTTGGCGGCACAGCCAAACTCTTGGGCATCAGCGAAACCGAAATGCGGGATCGTCTCGAGATTTCTCGCCCTGAACCAGAATCTGACGAAGCCCTCTACCTTCATGCCTGATCACAAGCGCCCAATTCTAGACACGATGGTCTTACAAGGTTTCTCGTTCGCAACCGCAAACAGTTTGGACATCCTGCTGATCGGTTTAGAAATCTCAACCGTCTTTTGCCCAGAGCAAATTTACAACTGCGATGAAGACCAGGATGCACCCGATCAAGACTTGAGTGAATTTGCTCGGGGCATTCGGTTCTTCAGGCGAGGATCGCAGTTGTCACCGAGTTCAGAAGCCAATCGCTACAAAACCTGCCTGCAACATTGTGCTGCACAACTGCCAGGTTTTATTGACCAACAAAAGCTTCGGATTGAAAAGCTCGAGATTAGTGATCTGTTGGAGCGTGAACGGCTTGAATTGGTTGAGCAGGTTGATCCAGGAGAGGCAGCATGTTTGGCATTGGCGCGACGGACCGAAGGAAGTGCGATTTTTGTTTCCTCCGACAGTGCCGCTTGCGACGTTGCTGAAAAACTCGGGGTTCAAATCATCACAACCTTCGACATTTTGATGAACTGGATACGGCTGGAAAAACCAAACCTCGAAACACTTGATCAAGTGCTTATCGGACTACAACAAGCACGTTTTGGTTTTGATTCAAAACAGACTGCGCTTTTGAAAAAGCAACGCATATAAACGAATAAAGTTTGATTGGGTGCAACCGTGCGCTGCCAGCGCGAGCCACCATTGGGTTTCGCACACCAGATTCAAGGCAGTCACCAAAATTTAAAATCAGTTAAAATTTGCAGCGCACAACGTACCCAAATCGGCTTCTGGCAATGCTGCGTTCGGAAACAAATCCAAACCTGTTCTCGCCTCAATTGCATCGATGCTCATTTGCCACACCGCAAATGCACCCGTGATCGCTGTGTTGGGCATGATGTACGCCCTCGAGTTGAGCGTGCTTGGATCAACAATGACCTTAAACAAATGCGTTGGGACGACGACTTGATGCACGCCAATGGTGGTTGTCATCGTGTCGAAAATCGAACCCGTCACCACATAGACAGCCCCTAAAGCTTGAGCGCAATTGCGAGTCGCTGTCTCGAGCCGTTCCCAAATCCCTGAATTCATGGTGTGGTTTTGGGCAACCATGTTCGAGAGCAAAAACGACTCGCTCATCCAGATGGGATCGGTCGAAAAATCCGCCGCCGGAGCCATGTGCCCACGGTCAAAGCCTGACCCTTTGAAATCCTCGAGTTCGGCTCGAGCACCAATTTGCAAAGCGGGATCGGGGCGAAAATCGTCGGTTCGAGTGATCGTGCCGTTGAGGTTTTGGGATTCGAGTTTTTCAGCAGAGTAAATGGGTGCTTTTAAAACATTATCATGAAGTGTGGCGTATCGGCTGTGGCACAGAAAGCTCGAGTTTGTGCTGGTCGTGGTGGGAAAGCCGCCGAGAAAGAATTGGCTGCAAGCCGCAGGTTCAATCATCGGTTGAACACTGGGGTTACAACTCGAAAAACCAAGCAATAAGAACATAACCATCAATTGAAAACGCAATATCACACTCCAGAATACCGCAACGGGATGGCGATGTACGCCAGAAACAACCACGGGTCATGAATCCAAACGCAACAACCAAAAACCTAAACCTCAAATGTTGAACATTGCATACATGCCTTAGAATGCCCGTGTGACCTCAATCGAATTTACTGATCGTTGGAGCCATTCAGGTGCCTCGGAACGTGCCAACTACCAGTTGTTCATTTCCGACTTGGCTGATTTGCTCGGTGTTGAACGTCCTCAACCATCGGTGTCAAACAACAGCCATAACGAATACGTTTTTGAAAGGGCGGTCACTGTTGACCTGGGCAACGGCAATAAAACCACCAAGTTTTTAGATTGTTACAAACGGTCTTGCTTCGTGCTCGAAGCCAAACAAGGCAGTGGCTCGAGTGCGACCCAAACAGCAGAAGGTTTGTTTG
>CAXTTL010000329.1:0-4064 GCA_964247135.1 uncultured Deinococcales bacterium
AACGGGCAACCTCAGCACGGAAGCAGTCACCGCTCTGGGTGCAGTCACCACTGCCCTGGTTGCGTTGATTAACGTGAAGAAGAAGTAATTCTGAAGTTGTGAGTCCCACGCCTGGATGCGCCACACCCGAAAGGGTCAATGCGAGCAATCGTATTGCAGTTCACCTCGAGCAGTTCTTAGCTGCTCGAGTTTTTATCATTTCTCGAGCCTCACCAAACCCTCAAACTTGATAACACCACACTCAAGTCTATTGACAATTCACGCTTTGATTGCTACACTCTGATCGTTGCAGGACGCTTGAAGCTCTTGACTTAAATTGTCAGATACTCGAGCGCAAATTATCACGCACACAGACACAAATACTTAAACAAAAAACGTGTCTCGAGGAGCATATTATGGCGAAAGCAGTCGGTATTGATCTTGGTACGACCAACTCGGTCATCAGCGTTGTCGAAGGCGGCAAACCTGACGTTGTGGTGAACTCTGAAGGGGCGCGTATCACGCCTTCCGTCGTGGCATTTAAGGGCGCTGACCGTTTGGTCGGTAACGTTGCCCGTCGTCAAGCGGCACTCAACCCGCAGAACACTTTTTTCGAGATCAAACGCTTTATTGGTCGCCGTTGGGAAGAAGTCCGCGAGGAAGCCAACCGTGCGCCGTTCAAGGTCGTCGAAGGTCCAAACAATGGCATTCGCATCGAAACCACGGACGGCTTAAAAGCCCCCGAAGAAATCAGCGCGATGGTGCTTCGTAAAATGGTGGACGATGCCAGCGCCAAGCTCGGTTACAAAGTTACCGACGTTGTCATCACTGTCCCAGCCTATTTCAACAACACGCAGCGCGAAGCCACCGAAGCCGCAGGGCGCATCGCTGGTCTGAACGTGCTGCGCATCATCAACGAACCCACCGCCGCCGCGCTGTCTTACGGCCTGGACAAAAAAGGCAACGAAACCATTCTGGTTTTCGATCTCGGTGGCGGTACGTTCGACGTGACCGTGCTCGAGATTGGTGATGGCGTGTTCGAGGTCAAATCGACCAACGGCGACACTCACTTGGGGGGCGCGGATTTCGATCAACGCATCGTCAAATGGCTTGCCGAAAGCTTCCTCGAGGAGCACAAGTTCGACCTTCGCAAAGACCCTTCGGCATTGCAACGCCTGATTGAAGCTTCTGAAAAAGCCAAGATTGACCTCTCGAGCGCCAACGAAACCACGATTTCACTGCCGTTCATCACTTTTGACCCAGAGACCCGCACCCCAATGCACCTCGAGAAGCGCCTGACCCGCGCCCAATTCGAGAGCCTGATTGCGGATTTGCTCAAGCGCGTCAAAACCCCAGTCGAGCAAGCTTTGAAAGATGCCAAACTCGATGCCAGCAAAATTGACGAAGTGATTTTGGTCGGTGGCTCGACTCGAGTTCCTGCGGTCAAAGCCCTGGTCAAGAGCTTGCTGAACAAAGAACCAAACGAGAGCGTCAACCCTGACGAAGCCGTGGCGCTCGGTGCAGCCGTTCAAGCGGGCATCCTCAGTGGTGACTCGAGCATCGGTGACATCGTGTTGGTGGACGTGACTCCGCTGACTTTGGGCGTGGAAGTCAAGGGTGGCATGATTGCCCCAATGATCACCCGCAACACCGCGATTCCAGCCAAAAAAACCGAAACTTACACCACTGCCGAAAACAACCAACCAGGCGTGGAAATCAACGTGCTGCAAGGCGAGCGCCCGATGGCGAACGACAACAAAAGCTTGGGTCGCTTTAAGCTCGAGGGGATTCCGCCGATGCCAGCCGGAATGCCTCAGATCGAAGTGACTTTTGACATCGACGCGAACGGTATCTTGCACGTCGGCGCGAAGGAAAAGAGCACGGGCAAAGAGGCGAGCATTCGCATCGAGAACACCACCACGCTCTCCAAAGACGAAATTGACCGCATGATTACCGAGGCGGAACAAAACGCCGAAGCCGACAAGCTGCGCAAAGCCAAAGTCGAAAAACGCAACACGCTCGACAGCCTGCGGATTCAAGCCGAGAAGCAAATCGCGGAAAGCGCGAGCGCCCCGCAAGAACTCAAAGACAAGGTTCAAAAACTTGCCGATGAAGCCAAAGACGCAATTCAAGCCGACGATGACAGCAAGATTGAAAGCCTGCAAACCAGCCTCGAGACGGCATTGCGTGAACTGATGCAAGCCACGCCGCAAAACGCCGAGGGTGCCGCCGACGCGGGTGCTCAAGCGCCAAAGACCGATGAAGATGTGATCGACGCAGACTTCAAACCCACCAATTAAAAGATGCTTGATCCCGTAGGGGTGGGTTTGAAACCCACCCCTACATAACATCCCTCGGAGAGACACATGAGCGAAACCACCAAAGACAACCTCGAGAACGAACCAAAAGTTGAAGCCGAAATCGTGGACAACCTCGAGAGCAACAACCTCAAAGAGGATGATCTCGAAAATGGTATGCCAGGCATTGACCCTGACATGATGGCGCAACTCGAGGAATTCCAGAAAAAACTCCAACGCGCCGAAGATTTGGAGCGCGAAGTTGCCGAATGGAAAACCCGTTATGTGCGCCTGCAACAAGATTTTGAAAATTACCGCCGTCGCACTGGCGAGGACGTGAGCGAAGCCAAAAGCAAAGGTTCTGCCGATGCCGTTGAGTCACTACTGCCGATTTTTGACGACCTCTCTCGAGCCATTGACGCTGGCGTGAAAGACCCTGCCACGCTGCTGCCAGGACTCTCGAGCGTCCGCGAGAATTTCTTGAAAACCGTGGCTGGATTCGGGGTTGAAACCGTTCCAGGCAAGGGTGAAACTTTTGATCCAATGGTTCACGAAGCCCTCGGTGTGCAACCAGGCAACGAGGACGACAAGATTCTCGAGGTGTTCCAAACTGGTTTTGTCTTAAAAGGCAAATTGATTCGCCCAGCCCGCGTGATTGTTTCTAAAAAAAGTAATTGATGTTTTGAAGGTGGTGTGAGGTATGAGTTTTAGCGTATACGTGACAACGCCACATGAACAAACTCCGCCACCCGAAGACGATATCCAGCACCAAGAATGGCTCGAGATTGAGAAGAAATTCTGTCTTTATGATGAACCAATTGACGGAGATTCAAGTTTCTACGAACACTGGCATGTCTTTGCTGCAGAGTTAAAACTTCAATATCTCCGTCAAGTTTACAAAAATGGGCTTAAAATTCAAACTGAAACAGAATTTCAAGCGCTCGAGGATGAAGTTTTTCTTTTGATGAAACATTGGAGAAATCAACTTTCAAGAAAGATTTTACAATCCCAATCTCCGAATACTTACCTTCTGAGTCATCTGTACGAAAGAGCAAGTTTACTTTTAATTGGTATCAATATTGCTCGCAATGAAAGTGCAATACTGTCAATTTCATAAACGATCTATTTTTAGCGTCCATCCAAATTTCAGTCATTTCCGTATCTCGAGCAAGTGCATTACAATGCGTGTTATGCAAGTAGCCAGGAGTTTTCGGTGAGCCAATACAAGGATTATTACAAAACCCTCGGTGTGAGCAAAAGCGCAACCGAAGACGAGATCAAAGCTGCGTACCGCAAGCTTGCCAAAGAATTTCACCCTGACCGCAACAAGGGCAACCCTGCGGCGGAAGCCAAATTCAAAGAAATCAACGAGGCTTACGAGGCGCTCGGCGACGCCGAAAAGCGCAAAATCTATGACGATTACGGCTCAAGCGGCGGCATTCCAGGTGGTGGTTTTCGAGGTGGCAACGTCTCTGCGGACATGGGCGATTTCAGCGATTTTTTCAGCAGCCTGTTCGGTGGTGGTTTTAGCCAAGGCACAAGCGGCACTCGAGGCGGAGCGCGGGTGAATACCAGTCCGTTCGGTGATGTTTTTGCCGATCAAAGAATGCCCGCTCGAGATGTCGAAGGCACGGTGCGCATTGCGCTGCAAGAAGGTTTTCATGGCACGACCCGCACCGTCGAAGTTGGCGGCAAACGGCTCGAGGTTGCCATCCCGCGCGGCACCAAAGACGGCACAAAATTGCGCTTAAACGGTCAAGCGCCAGGTGGCGGTAACGTCATGCTGAC
>CAXTTL010000330.1:0-4057 GCA_964247135.1 uncultured Deinococcales bacterium
GCGAAATGTACGGACTCGAAATCACCAAAGAAGTTCTCGAGCGCACCGACGGCTATTTTGCCCTCAAGGAAGGCACGCTTTACCCCGCGCTGCACCGACTCGAAAAGGCAGGATTTATTGCGGGAAGTTTCAAGTACCTGCCACGCGGCGGCAGCCCCGTGAAGTTTTACGCCCTGACCAGCACGGGCAGCAAAGAACTTGCAGAACGCCGTAAAGCCTTTAACAATTTCACCCGCGCCGTGCAATCGCTGCTGGGGGAATCATGAAACCGCAAACCAAACTCGAGCAATACTTGAAACGAGCCACCCAAGGCATTTGGGGCAAGAAAAAACTCGAGGTCATGAATGAACTTCGCGGCAACATCGAATCTCGGGTTTGGATGCTTGAGCAACAAGGTTTAGATAAAACCCAAGGGATGAATGTGGCACTTGAAGAACTTGGCAAACCAAGTGAAATCAATGCCGGAATGGTCAAGGTACACGCCATGCCAAAAATGATCAAAGCCTTTGTGGTTGCCGTTATGCTCTCGAGCCTCGCCGTGGTGAATGTGAATTTGGGTACTGCACAGGTTACAGGCGCGGCAGAACTGCCCATTGACCAATGCTCCGTGTCTACAGTGGATGAAGATTTTGGAAACATTTCCTTTAATCAATTTTCAGAAAAATTCAAAACCTGCATCGGAGGTTTTTGGTTTAAAATCTCAGACCTCAAAAATGTGCTCGAGCCGCTTGGTGTCACCTATGAAAGACGAGAAGGCAGAGTAAGTTCACTTCTAAACCATGTGTTTATTTTTCCAGGAAACGTTCCACTGGTGATAAAACCCGCTTCAAATTTTCAAATTGGTAAAGGCACAAATCCAGAAATCAGTACCAACACGAAATCTGACGCTGAATACATTCCAGGTAGCAGCCTATTTAAAGCGTTGTCCGAAATGAAAGTACCAACCAAAATTGAGGGATTTGAAATTCCAAAAATAACCATTGGCTCAGTTTCATTTACTTTTGGGACAGCCGATAAGCCGATCAACGCGCTCAATTTATATGGTCAGGTGTTTCAAAAGAACATGCTCTGGCAGTATTTCCCAATTAAAAGTGCGAATGAGACATTCTCTTCCAATATTCCAGGTGGATTCCAGCTTGACGATGGGGCAAAATTCAACCATTACTTGAAGATCAAAGATTCAAAACCAGGATCAATTTATGTCATGTTTTACCGCAGCCGATTCAGTTATGGAACGTCAGGCTTCCCGAGCAAAACCGTGACTCAGCCTTACAAGGGAGTAGCTATATCGCCAGTATTCAAAACTGGATACTTAATTTACCGCACCCCAATGCTCAAACTCGAGTACACAACAAATCCTGAAAAGTTAGAGCAATACAATCCAAATTCCGAAACGGGTAAGGTTACGTTACTGCGCTTTAATGGCACACTAAACTACAATGCCAAATCTTTTGAAATTGTCCCAGCCAATCAAATTATCGAAGTCAAACACCCAGGGCGTTAAGAAATGCAAGCAAAAGCTGGAAGCAAATCTCGCTTCCAGCTTTTCATTTCTCGAGTTTTCAAGAACGCGTTTCGATTAAGCTCGAGTGAAATGGATTCACGAAATTCGTTTTGCCACACAAACACTGTTTGCAATTTGGGCATAAAAACAGCTTGCACCTCGAGCAACGCGAACACGTTTGCGATGAAATGCTGGTGCTGCATTTCCAACAGTGATTGACGTAAGCGCGGCGCTGTGGCGAACTGGTTTGCACCCGGAACTTGCGGGTTTTTGTGGTTTGCTGGCTCGAGTTTTTCTGATGCAGTTTGGCTTCGCTAAATCCTGCCAGTACCGCGTCTCGTTGTCGCTCGAGAACAGAGAAGTCAGTGTCATTGCTCGTCAGGTGCGAAAAAACGTGTCTCATGGTTGTACCTCGTAATGTGCGAAAGTTTTTGTCCCTCGAGTTTGAAGACTCGAGGGACAGGGTTTGGTTCAGAATGGCATGTCTTCGGTCATGGTGTTGCTGGCTGGAGCTTGCCGTCCTCGGCTGGCTTTTGGAGCGCCCTTGCCGCTTGCTCGTTGTGGTGCTGGTGCGGCTTGCGGCGCTTCGGCGGCTTTTGGTGCTCGCATCAGCATTTCGATACGGTGCGCCTCGATTTTGGTGGCGGTGCGTTTTTGTCCGTGGAGGTCGGTCCAAGAATCGTTGTTCAAGTGTCCTGCCACCAGCACGCTTTCGCCTTTGGTCAGGTTGGCGCAGAGTTGCGCCATTTCACCCCAGACGGTCACGTCCACAAAGTGCGCTTTGTTCTGCCAGACGTTGTTCTCGTCGCGCCAGCTTTCGTTGACCGCCACAGACAGGTTGGTGACATTGTTGCCATTTGGCGTGACTCGAGCCGAGGCATCTTTGGTCAAATTGCCAAGAATCGTGACCTCGTTGACGGCATCGGGAAGGCGCAAACCACCAATCGCATCGGTCACAAGTGCAGCGCTACGCCAACCACTTTGCAAGGACTCGAGGCGGCTGGTCCGAACGCCCACCTTCGAGCGTTTTGCGCCGTCCTCGGTTTCCCAAGCTTGATACTCGAGCGTTCCCTCGAGCAGCACGGCGTCGCCAGCTTTTAGGGTTTCGGCAAGGCTCTCGGCGTTCTTGCCGTAAATGCTGGAGCGTTGATAGAACGGCACGTTGCGTTCCAGTCCGTCCGAACCGATGGTACGGCTGTCACCAGCCACAGTAAATTCCAGCACCGCGATCCCTTTTGGCGTGTACTTCAATTCGGGATTGCGTGCCAATGTGCCAATCAATAAAACGTTGTTAATTCCTCGAGACATAATAGTTACTCCTTGATTCAGTGCGAGATGGCTTACGGTTGACTTGATATTCGGCGAGCACTCGAGGTGCTGTATTCAAGGTAGCACAAATTTTTCGTTTGTCAACATAATTTGCACATTGGCGTGAGGGACAGGAAAATTCGAGATTTTATTTCAAGTTCGACCTCGAGATTGACCCGTGGCGATCCCACCTGCGATCAGGTGGGCATGACGTAAGGGTTCGGGAATGTGACCGTATACAGTTGTACTTTTCAAGACATCTCGAGCCTCTTCAAAACTGAGTCCGACACGTTGGATAAAGACTTTTTCGCAGGCTTCCATCTCGCCAAGACTTTCGATCAAATGCCATTTGCGTTTTCCGCCGCGCACTTTGGTCAGCAGCGCATCGCGGATGCCGTCCATGACAGGAAAACGCCTTGCGACAATCAAAACTGGTATCTCGAGGGTCTTGTGAAGCCAGTGCGCGTCAACCACGTTAAAACCTGCCATCGCAATGCCTTGCAACATGACCAACTGCACTTGCGGGGCGTACTTGGAACTCGAGACAAGACGCGCAATTTCCTTGGCGCTATTCGCCCCATCACGACGAATTTTGCCGCGCAACACGCCCTCGAGCCGCGTACCACAAAAGACCGTGCCGACGATGCTGATGTCGCCGCGAGACGCGCGCGAAAATGGAAAATCATCAAAACCAATGATGTGCGAGAGTGCCATGACTCGAGTTTACGTCAGGTGTTAAGCTGCTTGCACCATGAAAATCGTTCGTTATCAAACCGAGGATTCAAACATCAACTGGGGGCTTCTCGAGGGTGAAAGCATTCAACCTGTCAGTTTCCCAAACCTCGAGCCTGAGGGCGCTAAAGTCAGTCCAATGAGCGTGAAATTGCTCGCGCCAGCCAACCCGAGCAAGATTGTTTGTGTGGGCAGAAATTACGTGGCGCACATTGAAGAGCTGGGCAATAAATTGCTGTCCGAACCAGGCTTGTTTTTCAAAGCTGCCAATGCCTTGACCTTTTCGGGCGACACCGTGCCGTACCCAAGCTGGACGGAATCGTTTCATTTCGAGGGCGAGCTTGGATTGGTTATGAAATCTCGAGCATCAAAAGTCAGTCTCGAGGATGCGCTGAGTCACGTGCTCGGTTGGACGTGTGCGCTCGATTTGACCGCCAGAGACAAGCAAAAAACCGATTTGCAATGGTTCAGGGCAAAAGGTGCGGACAAATTTTTGCCCTTTGGACCGCATTT
>CAXTTL010000331.1:0-4031 GCA_964247135.1 uncultured Deinococcales bacterium
CTCGAGGCGGACGAAGTGGTAATCGTGGACATCTCGCCCGAAAGCCTGCGCGAACGCCTCAGCGCCGGAAAGATTTACGCGCCCAACAAGGTCGATCAGGCTCTAAAAAGTTTTTTCACCTCCCAGAACCTGTCCGTGCTGCGCGAACTGGCATTGCGCCACACCGCCGACGTGACCGAAGAAGAAAAATTAAACGAAGGCGAACTGCTGGGGCGCGGCATCAAAGAACGCATCGTGGTTGCCGTCGATTGTAACGACCGCGATGCCCGATTGATCCGGCGCGGCGCCCGAATGACGCGGCGCTTAAAAGGCGACCTGCTGGTGGTCCACGTCAAAACCCGCAGTTACAACCCCGCGCAACTCGAATTTTTAAATCAACTCGAGGCGCTCGCCCTCGAATTTGGCGCCGCCTGGACGGTACGCGAAGAAACCAGCGTGGTTGCGGGATTGGTCGCCTACGCCCAAAGTGAAGACGTCACCCAAATTATCGTTGGGCAATCGCACACCACGCGACTGCAAGACTTTATCAACGGTTCGGTGATCCTCGAGTTTATCAGGCGCACCCAAGGGATTGACGTTTCGGTGATCGCCGACGATGAATGAATTGCGCAGTCTACCCTCATCCCCGACCCTTTTTGACCCTAAACGTGCACCTGGCGGGCAGGGTCGCTTCTTCCTGCCATGGAGAAGGGAGTTCAGTTTTTACGCGTGTGGCTCAAATTTTTCTTCTCCCACAAGTGGGAGAAGGTGGCGACCTTGCGAGCCGGATGAGGGCTTCAAGCAAGGTAAAGTACGCTTTCTGAGGTAAGACTCGAGTTTCTGGATTGAATCGGAATGTAGGTAGCCATTTTCTGATCACAACAAGTTTGCTTCTTCCATCAACCAACTGATTGAGGCTCGAGGTCATGTGGTGGATGGCACAAGATTTTTTTTGCGATTAGCGTTGTGTCATGGGCTTTGATGTGGTTTCGGTGATTGGTGTTTTGATTTCAGGTTCAATCGGTGTCGTGACCACTCGAGGTTTTGCGCGGGCAATTTTGCGTCCGCCCAATCAACCGATCAGTTGGGTCGAGTGGCTCATCAGTGGCGAGATCGGTTTGATGGTCAGCGTGATGGTGTTTGGGTTGTTCTGGCATTTTTAAAGCAGTCCCCATTTAAAGTAAGCCCCGTCTGAAGGCTTTGACGGCAGCCTGCGTGCGGTCAGAGGCACTCAGACGCTCGAGTATCTCTTGAACATGGGTTTTGACCGTGGACAGGCTGATCTCGAGCTTATCCGCGATTTCCTTGTTGCCAAGCCCGTCGGCGATCAAACGCAGCACCTCGAGTTCGCGCGGCGATAGCGGAGAGGTCGCGTCGGGGCTGGGCGTGACGCGGTTTAACACCAGATGCGCGATTTGCGGGTCGAGGTACGCGCCGCCGAGCGCCACGGCTCGCACGGCGACCATCAGGCTGGACGGGTCGGTGGTTTTCAGGCAGTAGGCGTTTGCGCCACTGGCAAGGGCGGCAAGAATTTCTTGCTCGAGTTGATGCACGGTCAGCATCACGACCTTGACCTTGGGGTATGTGGCTTTCAGTTGCTTGGTGGTTTCGATGCCGTCGATGCCGGGCAAGCCAATGTCCATGACCACAATCTCGGCTGGATAAGCAGCGTATTTCTCGAGGATCTCCTCACCGCTTCGCGCCTCGCCAATCACTTGCAATTCTGGGTCGCGTTGCAGGGCGACCCGCAAGCCGTCTCTGGTGAACGTGTGGTCTTCGACCAAGAATACCGTATGACTCATGGATGCACCGCCAATTCGAGCCAGAATACACTGCCGCCACCGACTCGACGGTGATAACCGATTTGCCCACCGTGGGCTTCGATGATGCGCCGTGCCAGGTACAACCCCAAACCCGTACCGCCGCCGCCCACCCGTCCGCTCGAGAAGCGCTGAAACAACCTTGGCTCGAGTTCGCTGGCAACACCGACGCCGCGATCTGCCACCTCGAGCCTGAGTTTTTTGTTGACGCGGTTGAGGCTGACCTCGATGGTTTGATCTGGGGCGCTAAACTTGGCGGCGTTCTCGAGCAAATTTTGAATCACGCGGCGCAGGTCGCTTACATTTCCCAGAACGCTGGTTTCGCCTTTGACCTGCCATTTGATCTTTCGGCTGCTCGGCAACCTTGAAGCGCTCGACCTTGCGGCAGCCTCGAGGTTGACGGCTTGAAAGACTGGGGGTTGCAAATCAAAACTTTCCAACCTCGCCAGCAGCAAGAACGAATCCGCCAGCGCCAGCAAATCCTCGTTGGCTTCCATGCCGCTGACCAGGGTGCGTTTGTACGCCTCTGGCAAATCCCCAAATGCCCCCTCGAGCGCCAGACGCATGTTGATGCCGTTGGCGACCAAGGGCGTGCGCAAATCGTGGCTGAAGGCGTACACCATGTCCCGAATGACCAAGGCTTGACGCTCGAGTTTGCTGCGGCTGGTCTCGAGTTGTTCGCTCAACTCGCAGCGTTCCAGGGCGCTTTGCAGCGCGGGCAGCAGCTCGTCGAGCGTCTCGAGGGTGTTGTCGTTCGGCTCGAGCAGCGCGATCAGCAACGGGGCGTGTCCAGCCCATTCAAAACCGGCGATCACCGCATTGTTGGCGGTCAGCATGTACTCGCCAGGTTGTTCGGTCTTGAAGGCTTGGGTGGGAGGTGCGCCAATCAAACTTTTGGGAAGAGGTGTGCCAACCGCCCAAGATGCCAGGGTTTCGGGCAGTGCCACGCGGGGCGAACCGAAGACATTGATGCCGCCCGTGGCAAGCAGCACCCCTCGAGCCGAGAAGGCGGTGCTCAAAATCTCGCCGGCTTTGAGGAGCGCCGCGTTGAGGTTGCGCTCTTGTCCGACGGCGGCGATTCGCTCGCGGTCACGTTCGCGCCTTGCCCTTAACTCCTCGCTTTTGGCGGCAATCAAACGGCTCGAGGTTGTCGACAATTGAATGGTCATGTACGCCACCAGCACAAAAGAAACCGCCAGCAAGCCACGGTTGAACAAGCTGATCGGGTCGTAACCGCCCTCGTTTTTGGCGTTCAGAATGGCGACCGCCCCGTCCACCAGAATTGCCGCAACCAACAAGCCAATCGTGTAACGCCGCTTGTAAGTAAAGCCCGACAACGCCACGGGAATGTTCAACAAGATTGCCGCCACCAGTTTTTGCGGGGTCAACACATCGAGCACCACAATACAAAAAAAGATCAACAGACAAGCCGCCATCACCACCACTCGAGAATTCACGACTGTATCTTAACGACCCAGCCTGAATCCCAAGTCGGTCATCTGACTGATGGCGGTTTGACCCATCGATGGATGGTCGGGTTTGAGCCTCGAGCCTAAGTTGGTGCTTGGAGGTTTTTATGCTTGTTGTTTTGTTGATTGTCGCAATCTTGTTGATTGCTTACCTGTTGTACGCGCTGGTGAATCCGGAGGCGTTCCAATGATTTGGGGTTTGTTGATTTTGCTGGCTTTGTTTTTCGCCTGCATCGGCTTTATTCGCGCATCGGAGGTGATCGAATGGAAATCGTAATTGCCTACGTGCTGCTGTTTGCCCTGTCACTGCCGCTCGGTTGGTACATGTCAAAAGTCTTCAAGCGCGAAAAAACTGTTTTGGACGTGTTGTTCAACCCGCTCGAGCGTCTGATTTACGCCCTGCTGCGCGTCAACCCAGACCGTGGCATGACCTGGCGCGGTTACGCCACGGCGCTGGTGTGCAGCAACATTCCAATTGCTGTTTTGGGATACCTGATTTTTGTCTATCAAGGCAGTCTGCCTTTAAACCCCGATAAGATCGGCGGCATGAACTGGGATTTGGCATTGCACACCGCCGCCAGTTTTATCACCAACACCAACCAGCAGCATTATTCTGGGCAGTCGCAACTCAGTTATCTGGCGCAACTCGCCGCCGTCGTGACCATGATGTTCGTGACCCCAGCGGTGGGTTTGGCGGCGATGGTGGCGGTCTTGCGCGGCATCACGGGCGGTTTGCGCTCCGCGACGGTGCAGGCGCACGAAG
>CAXTTL010000332.1:0-4001 GCA_964247135.1 uncultured Deinococcales bacterium
CGGTGAAGAGAACCTTAATAAACTTTAGCTTCTGTCTTGGGTTTATGCTCATTGTCAATATGGTCGGAACTTTTTGATCCAGTGGCGCGTAACAATGCCAGGAGTTGTTTTGATGACTGAACGCAAACTGTCTCGTTACCGACAAGATCGCATTCTGGGCGGCGTCGCCAGTGGGTTGGCAGCCTATCTGGGAGTGCATCCTGCGCTGGTGCGTTTGTTTTTGGTCTTTGCCGCCTTGGGTCTGATTGCCGTGCCAAGACTTGACGCCCTGGTGGTGATCGCCTACTTTGCCGCCTGGATTCTGGTGCCAGAAACAAGCCCCGAACTCGAGGTTGAAGTCAAACCCCTGCTGCCAGGCTTGGTGCGCCCAAGACACGGACGACGCGTCGAAGGCGTCTGCGCGGGGATCGCTCGAGCCTTCAAGCTCGACGCGAATTTGGTACGGGTGGTGATGATCGTGCTGGTGTTTTTTGGTGGTCTGGGATTGGTGACTTACGTGGCGGGTTGGATTTTAATGCCCAACGAAACCAAGCCCCCAGATTTCAATGATGCGGCGTTAATCGCTCGAGATCAAAAAGGAGATCGGTCATGACAAGATTTTTATGGCGCACATTGATCAACGCGCTGGCTTTGTACGTGGTCAGCGCCATCTTTCCAAAATTGATTTTCTTCTCGAGCGGCGGCGTTGGAGATTACCTGATCGCCGGCGCGGTTTTGGGTCTTGCCAATGCCATCTTGCGCCCAGTGCTGCTTTTGCTGACGCTGCCGTTTAACATTTTGACCTTCGGTCTGTTCAGTTTTGTGGTCAACGCCGTGGTCTTGCTGCTGGTCGCCAATTACACCAAGCTCGAGACTGGCGGATTTTTTGCGGCATTGCTTGCCAGCGTGCTTCTAAGTCTTGCCTCGGGTGTGATTAGCAGTGTTTTGGGTGAGGAAAAGAAAAACCCACGGGTCTAAACGTTAGGTGATACCAAATTGCGGGGAACAGTCATGCTTTATCGACTGTTCCCCCGACCAACGGGAGTGGCAAAAGTACGGAATCAACGAGGTTAACAAAGTTGTGGAGCGAAGCGGAATAACGGAGTGTTCTCGTTAATTCTGTATGAGAAGCGAATCTCGAACTGTTGAAGGCTCGAGATTCTGCAAGAGCAACATTCAAGTTGAAGGATTTTTTGAATTTTACAAAAACCCTGATTCGAAAATCGAGATAAAATGAAGTATCCAGCAAGCTCGAGGCGTGCTTTTGCGTTAGCCCATTGTTTTCTTTGACAAGGATTAACACAAGTCTGTACCGTAAAAGAATCGCTACAAGGTTGCTCTTATTGCCCTGAGAAGAAAAATAAAAGATATTATCCCATGAGAAAAGATAAGCTATCAGAATAAGACTAACAATAATTAACAATCCTATTAAAATAACTGTAAATTTATATTTTTTTGATGTTACAGAATTTAAAGCAAAAAGAACAAGAGGCATTGCCATGCCTGGAACTTTAAGTGGAAATACCTGTATTTAATCAAAATTACTGCAATAATCATAACGTAAAATAGTGCGAGTATTTTTGACCAAGAATTTAAGTCAATGTTTTTTCTCACCATTAACTCTTTAAGCATTTTGCATCTCGAGTTGGATCAAAGCTTACATCATATTTTAGGAATTCTTATGCACTTTGCCATAAGCCCGATCATGATAAACCAGCGTTTCATTGCCTTCACCTTTATGAATTTCGGTCACATCGCCCAAAACCAACGTGTGATCGCCAGCTTCAACAAAAGCTCGAGGGGTGGCACTGAACGCGCCCGCAATGCCATCAAACAAAGGCACACCCGCCGCGTCGCTCGAGAAGGCAATTTTTCCCCAGGCGGCTTGGCGCTCCGCGAGCGGTCGGGCGAACATTCCTGCAAGTTCGGCGTGTTCGGTGTTAAGCAGGTTCATGGTGAAACTCGAGCATTCGCGCAACAGTGCGCTGGCGCTCGAGGCGTTGGTGACGGACACGAGAATAATGGGGGGGTTGATCGAAACGGTTTGAAAACTGGTGGCGGTGAAGCCATCAAATTCTGGGGTTTCGGGTGAAATAAATTCGGGTTTGCGTTTTGCCACGCAGACCGTCACGGTGGCTGCCCAGGTTCGGGCGACTGCTTTAAAGGCGTCTGCGTCGTTGGCGGCTGATGTTTGCAATGGTGACATGGGTTGACCTCCAAAAGTCTGGCTCGAGATTACCATTTCAGGCGTCAGACTCGAGAATTCGTTTGATTTCCTGCATAACGTTTTGCGGCAACGCGCCAAATTGCAAGGTTTCAAGGTTTTCTTTGACCTGCGCCACGGTTTTAAAACCAGGAATCGGCACAATTTGAGGGTGAATTGCCCACAACCAACCCAATGCCCCCTGAACCAAGCTTCTGCCGCCAACCGTCAACCATTCTTTGATCGCCTCGAGTTGTGCCAGTTGTTTGGCTTGTTTTCCAGACTCGAGGTTCCATTTAAAGCGCGTTCGCATGTCATTCTCGGCAAATTGATGTCCTTTTTGGAGTTTGCCAGACAACAAACCCATGCCCAATGGACGACGCACCATCACGCCCAAGTCGAGCGCGGCGCAAAAGGCTGGAAGTGCCGCGTTGCCCTCTAAGACGTTTAGCAAAATGGGAACGACACTGGCATGAGAGCCGAGTTGAAACGCCGCAACGGTTTCGGGTTGTTCGTTGCACCAACCATAAGCCCGAATCAAACCCTCCTGCACCAATTCATCGAGCACGCCAGCCACCGCCAAGGCTTGCTCGAGTGGCAAATCAAACAGGTGCAATTGGTAAATGTCCAAATGCGTTCGTCCCAAACGTTTTAGACTTTGCTCGAGCGACAATCGAATCCCTTGGGCTGAAATGTCCGTTCCGGTAATGGCTCGGGTGGTTTCATCAAAAGTGTAACCAAATTTGGCGGCAATTTTAACCTCTGGATACTGGGCGATGGCTTGACCCAGCAGACGTTCGGCATGACCGCAACCGTAAACACCCGCGACATCAAAAAATCGAGCACCCATCTCGAGCGCACATTCCAGCGCCCGCAACGATTCGGCATCGTTGACCGAACCGTAACCCATGAAACCCCCCTTGTCCCAAAACGGACCGCCAATCGCCCAGCAGCCAAGCCCCAAGCCTTCAACGCTGATGCCAGATCGTCCCAGGGTACGGTTTTCCATAGACATGAGTTTAGCAAGCGAACGCCTTCATAAGCCACTTGGCGCTGTCACTCGAGTCCTAAAAATTGCAGAATAACAATCATGAAGTTTGTTGCCGAACCGATGCTGAAAATCTTGCTTGAGGTATACCGAATTCCACCTGGGAAAGCACGGTTTGACGCGTATATTGCTGCCACGATTGCTGGCGCGACTCGAGCCTGGGATGTGGCTTGCCCGCCGCTGGTCATAGCGAACCCAATGGCGAAAGATCATGCCAACCAGCAACTCGAGACGTGGTTAGGGCTTGATGCGGAAGAAGAATTAACCAGGATTCTCGAGGAGGCGAATCAAACGTTCTCAAGTCTCGAGTTTGAAGCGCTTGTTCATGTTGGTTTGACGCTGGTTGATGATCTTAAAGGCGGTTGGACGGATTCGATTCTGACCGATTGGGGCTTGCGTTTCCCAGAAAAAATGAATCTGTCTTGGGTGTGCGTACCGTTGTGGACAAAATACCCGCAGACGCTCGAGATTCTGCGAGCCAACACCAAAATGGCGATTGGGCGTTTTGTCTGGCAGGTACAACATGGCAAAGCCGTGACCTTGCGCGAGATGCTGGCGCAAGAAGGCTACGCCCAAGCTCTTGCAGACGAGAAAGTCGGTTTGTCTCGAGAAGATTTGGCGTATACCCAAGCGGTGCTCGAACCGTTTCTCGAGAACACCGACAAACCCACACAACTTGCCGCGCTGTACGGGGATGACGCCGCGAAACGCGTGGGTTATCCCGCACTGGGTTTGTCGGACGACGCTGGACTCGAGTTGGCGCTGGCAAAA
>CAXTTL010000333.1:0-3995 GCA_964247135.1 uncultured Deinococcales bacterium
AACTCGGTTTTTGATGCAGACTTCCCAGAACATCCGATTTCTCGAGCACGACACTGGATTGGAGAATTCGAGAACACCTTGAAACTCGAGAAAAGCTTGCTTGGCTTTGAACCGTTCGAGCGAGGCAAGAAGAAATTGTTTGGATTGTTTTAAAGCTTCAACCAGTTGTCCTTCCAATCAAAAAACTCGAGCGCCGCAAAGCGTTTTTTGTAATCGTAAACCGAAGGCTCGCGGGTGGCATAACCAGGATAGTAAAAGGTTTTACCAAGTGCGATTGAATGCTTGATGCTGCACAAAATCAGGTACACGCCAAGGCTGTGCTTGGACTCAGACGGATCGTAAATGGAGTAAATGCTCGAGGTTGAAGTTGCACCAATATCGAGGAAAGTTGCGGCGATCAGACGTTCGTCTTTGAAAAGCAGCAATTCTTTGGTTTCGCACGGTACGGTGGCGGGTTGAAAACCCAGAAACGAGTAGAGCGAGTCGGGGATGTTTTCGCTGAAGCGCCGCGAGTGAAGTGCGAACAACTCGAGCTTTTGACGGTCTATCGTCGCAGCTTGAATTTTTAGCTCGAGGTTCGAGTTTCGTTTGATGACCCGAGTTTGGCTGGTGCTCGGCACAAAATCCACCAGTCGCATTCTTAAGGGCGTGACGGTTTTAAAACCTCGAGCTTCAGACATTCGGGAGTACCGAAAAAAGTACGAACCAAAATGCCGCCAGCCATCCGCCCAACAGCGATCCATCAATTCTGGACTGGCGTGCTCGAGTTCACCGGCTTCGTTGATGTTTGGAATCATAATGTTTGAAACTCAAGCTTGAGGGAATGGTTTTTTGAAATCGTTGTCTGTGAACAGGCGCATGTCCATGCGCCGCTACGAGATTCAAAATCGGGATGACACAAGATTCAAACCTCGTTTCGTGCGAGTAATGCGGCTCGAGCCTCAAAATTTTCATCCCAGGGCAAAACCTCTAAATCCCGCTCGAGGGTGCGTTCGTGACCTTTGCCAGCCAGCAAAACGGTATCGCCTTGTTTGGCGTTTTCAAGTGCCAAGCGAATGGCGGCGCGGCGGTCTGGCTCGAGCACAAAATCTCCACTGTGAACTCGAGCCTCGATTGCCATCGTCTCGAGAATGGCGTCCAGAGATTCGCTGCGGTGATCCTCTTCGGTAAAAACCGTGAAATCGGCATTCAAAGCGGCGGCTCGAGCGATGCCAGTGCGCCTGGAAACGTCGCGTTCGCCTGCCGCACCAACGACCAAAATCAGTTTTCCCGTTGTTGTTGGTCGCAGTGTCTCGAGTGCGGCGCTCAGGCTGGCTTCGGTGTGGGCAAAATCGTTGATGACCCGAAACGGTTTGATTTGTAACAGTTGCATTCTGCCTGGAACTCCAGGAAAGGACTCGAGTCCAGTTTGAAGTTGCGCAATGTTCAAACCCATTTTCGCGCCAATCGCCAGTGCCGCCAGCGCGTTCGCAGCGTTGAACGTACCGATCATTGGCACTCGAGTCTCAAAAATTCCGAGCGGAGATTTCACCTTCATCTCCAGTCCTTCGGTACTTTCTCGAGACTCCAAAATCTGCCAATCGCCTTGATTGCCGTAACTCCAATGCGGCATCTCGAGTTGCGGGTACGTGGCATCGTCGCGGTTTAACACCCCAAATTTGGAATGCTCGAGCAGTTTGCGTTTGGCGGCAAAATAATTTTCGGCAGTTCCGTGCAAGTCCAGATGGTCATCGGCAATAAAATTGACCCAGCCGCCCACCGCAAATTCCAGACCTCGCACGCGCTCGAGTTCGAGGGCGTGGCTCGAGATTTCCAGCACGGCATGGCTGCAACCAGCCTGCACAAATTTGGCGAGCAGTTCATGGACGGCTGGGGCTTCGGGCGTGGTGAAATGCCCTGGCAGAATTTCTTCGATTCCGTTGTAACGAATGCCGACCGTCGAAATGCGCCCGACCTTCAAACCAGAATGCTCGAGGATGTGATGCGTTAAAACCGTGGTGGTGGTCTTGCCTTTGCTGCCAGTTATTCCGATCAACTCGAGTTTGCCCCCAGGAAAGCCCCAGAACGCCAACGATAGGTCGGCAACCGCCTGCCGATCATTTTGAACACGAAGGTAAGGAATCTCGAGCCTCAAGTCTTCTCGAGTGCCCACAACCGCCACAGCCCCATTCGCAATCGCTTTGGGAATAAAATCGTGACCATCCAGCGGCGCACGGCTCGGTAGCGGCACACCTTGCACGGCAACGAACAAAAATCCAGGCTTTACAGCCCTCGAGTCCAGTGTGACCCCCGAAATTTCGGGGTCAACCTCGAGCGTATCAAACCCAATGTTTGCGTCTTGAAGAAGTTTGGAAAGTTTCATCTTGCTTAGAGCTTAAGGCTTAGCGCTTAAAGCTTGCATTCCCTTCCAAAATCGGCACGTCCAAGCCGTGCGCCTCGAGTTGCCCGCAAATCCAACCAAAGGCGTACCTGTCCTCGATAAAATCCAGTTCGTCGCCAGGCACGACGATCACGGGTGAAAGGCTGTACCCCCGAATAAAAGTTTCATAAAGTTCATTCAGGTTCTCGAGGTACGAATCTGGAATGGCTTGCTCGTAATCGCGCCCGCGTTTGGCAATGCGGCGTTTTAAGGTACTGAGGTTGCAACGAATAAAAACCGTCAAGTTTGGCACGCGAAGCGCTGGTGAAATACCTTCGTAAAGCGCCCGATACGTCGCCCAATCTCGAGCGTCCAAATGCCCTTGATTCTTGAGGTTTTGCGCGAAAATCGCGGCATCTTCAAACACCGTGCGGTCTTGAATCACCCGAGAACCCGCATTCACGTCGCGCAAATGCTGCTCGAGACGTTTCGCCAAGAAAAAGACTTGCGAGTGAAAAGCGTAACGGGTCATGTCGCGGTAAAAATCCTCGAGGTACGGGTTTTCGTCCACCGCCTCAAAAACGGGCGTCAACGCGTAACGGCTGGCGAGCAGTTTGGTCAAACTCGACTTTCCAGACCCAATGTTTCCGGCAATCGCCAGGTACATTTAAGCGCTCGCCTGTTCCAGCAACAAGCCTGATTGCAAACCCGACTTTGAATGCTCGAGCACGGCATCCACCACCTGCCGACGGTGCTCGAGGTTGCCGACATAATCAAACCTTCCCGCCTGCACCACCAGCAGATTGCCAGGATACTCGAGGAAATACTGATCGTAATGCTGGTTGAGTCGATGCAAATACTCGGGATCAATCGAGCGTTCAAAATCGCGCCCGCGCCTGGCGATACGCTCGAGCAGTACAGGCACTTCGGCGCGAAGGTAAACGGTCAAATCGGGCTGTCGGAGTTGCGGTGAGAGGTGCGAGTACAAATCTTTATAGAGATCAAATTCGGCGTCGCGCAAATTCATGCTGGCAAAAATAAAATCCTTATCAAACATGTAATCGCTGACCACGCCCGCATCGAACAAACTCTCTTGCACCAAGGAGGACAGTTGCTTGAACCTCGAGAGCAAGAAAAAAACTTGCACGTTAAAACCAAAACGCTCTGCATCCTGATAAAAATCTGCCAAGAACGGATTTTCCTCGACCACCTCGAGATTGAGCCTCGATTTTGTGACCTCCGACAAGATTTTGCAAAGCGAGGTCTTGCCAACCCCGATAGGACCTTCAACGACGATGTACACGATTTCCTCCGCTCGAGCAGCCAAGGTTGGCTTTGCATAATTCTAACCCTGCACGCTCCTGAAACCAAATATCACCCAAACGTAGGGGCGAGACGCGTCTCGCCCCTATAGGACATCGTTCTTTTTGATTTGGGCATTAAAAACGAACAAATCTCGAGATTGAGAATTCAGATTTCAGTCCTGAAGTCGTTGCCGAAATGATTGCCGAAAAACTCGAGCTTCAGCGCTCGTAAACCCGCACATAATCGACTTTCATGGCTTGCGGGAATGTTGTTTTCGTATCTGGGTCGCCTGGATAATTGCCACCCACCGCCAAATTCAAAATGATGAAAA
>CAXTTL010000334.1:0-3903 GCA_964247135.1 uncultured Deinococcales bacterium
GTGACTAACGACATTTGTTGCTTGCGCCAAAACTTCCAAGCTCTTTGCCGTTCAAAAACGGTATTTTTCGGTCCAAGTTGCTCAACAAATGCAGTTCCACGGTCTGGTCGTCTTTGAACAAGATCAGCGCCACGCCATTCCCGACAATCAAAATTTTCCAACGTCCGCTCGAGCCATCCTGATTTTGACTCGCGGCACCCGCCGAACCCGTCGTGTCGCCGCCGTTGGGCAATTGCACATTGAAAGCACTTTCGCTGTTGCCCTCAAAAAAGTAACGCCCGTTGCTGCACAAATCCCATTGGCGTTTGGATTCGCTCGAGAAACTGCCCGTGTTGCTGGTGCTGCCGCTGTAGGAATAGGCGAACAAATACTTGCCCGAAAATCCCGCCCGAATGGTTTTGAGCGTGCCGTTCAGACTGGCGCTCGAGAATCTGCTGGCGCTCGCCATTGCGAGTGCCAGTTGTTCGAGGTTTGGATTGCTGGCAAAACCGATCACCTGAAAACTTAAGCCGTTGCCTTTTCCCAACACGGACACGCCAACGGCGGAATACTGATTGCTCGAGTAATGAAACATCACGCGGTTGGTGTTGCCGCTTCCAGAATCGGTTGGGCTGAAGCTGAGCTTTCCATAATCAATCGGTTTGGACATCAGGGCGTAAACGTCGTTGAGGTTTGCACCGACAAATGGAAAAATCAAAATGTTGATCCCGCTTTCATCGTTGCGCCCATTGCCCAGCACAGTAATACCTTGGGTGGTCGCGCCTTTAAAACCTTGCGGCACGACAAACGACACCCCATGCTGGCTCGAGTTGACCCGTGTTCCCGCCTTGTATTGGGCTTGTTCGCGCAGTTCGGCTCTGCCGGTCTCAATAAGGCTTGAGGTTGTGGGGCTGACTGCGATGGTGCTTGGCGTTGAGGCGCTGACGGGCGGTTTGGTGCTGGCGTTGGGATTTTGAACCGCCTGACGGTTCAGGGCATGGGTTTTGCCGTTTAACAACACCGTCATGCTGTTTTGCTTGACTCGAGCCTCGAACAGGTACGTGCTGCCTTTTGCCACAAACTGCCCATGCAACACGCCATTGCCGCCCTGCCCAGTCATGGCATATTTTTGTTTGGCAAGCGTGATCGCGCCCCTGTAACTGCCATTGCCGCCCAGAATCTCGAGCGTCAAGTCTTTGCCGACAAACCGTCCGAGCAGTGGGTCTGGCAGGTTTGGGTTGGGCAAACTCGAGTTTGGAATACTTGGTGTTGCGTTGCTCGAAGTTGGGTTGCTGCGGCTAAATTGAAACGTCTGGGCGCTGCTCTGGTTGGCTTCGCCCGTGTTTGGGTCAATATCTGCGACCACCAGGGTCAAGGTGTTGTTCAAGAGGGTCAATTGAAACGCGGCTTGCTCAGTCTGGTTGCCGATTGTCCCCTCGGCGCTGACGCCGTTTGAATCTCCCTCGAGTTGCAAGGTCACGCCGTTGCCGGTCAGTGTTCCCTGAATTTGTCCGTCTGTTTCTTGCAAGACCAATGTCAACACCGAACCATTTTGCAGTGTTGAAGTCCAGGTTCCACTCAAGCCTTGGGCGATGGCGACACCCAGAAGCAGCGCCGTCAAAATCAGCAACCAGTGTTTCATCTTGCCTCCTTGAATGCCTCAAGGATAGCGGTAAATTACAAAAATGGATTTGATCTGCGCTTAAACCTCGAGCCAGTGCGCCCCGCGAGCTTCGAGTTTTAAAACCCGCTCGAGCAAAACCGGTCCAAATTTGATCAGGTGCGACAAAAAACTGATGTACCGTTCTTGCGGCTGACCGTTTGGCAGCAAGTGTCTCTCGAGCCGTAAAAACTGATTTTGCACGTCTGTATCGGCTCTGGCATAAGCGGCAGCCAGTTTTCGTGGCAGGTTGTTCTCGATCTGAAAACGCACGGTGGCTTTGGAGCGCCAAACATTTTTGGCAAAACCTGGTTCAAACGCCAGCAATTCGGCTTCCATGCGCTCAAACGACGCCATGATGTTCGCCATTTCGGTCTGGATGCTCGAGTTGGCTTTTGTTTGGGCAAACAGTTTTTGCTTTAAAACCTCAGTGCCGCCTTTCTGGTACTCGGCGGCGCTTAAACCGTATTTCTCGAGGATTCGTTTGACGGGCGGCTCGAGCAGCGTGATCGTCATTCGAGGATGCAAAAGTGGTTGTTTGACGCCGTGAAGTTCGTACACGCCGTTTAGCTCGAGGTGGTACGCCAGTTCGCCAGGTCCGAGCACGTTGATGGCGTTCGGTAGCACCGCATCTTGCAAGATTGGGCGCAAGCCGGCGGCGGGCGTGATGCGGGCTGGGTCAAGCTCGAGGATGGCTTCCAAATCAGCTCGAGAATAATGGCGGTCTGCCATAAACTGCACACCATCAAATTTGAGTAACCTGCGCAAACCATCATCGCCCTCGAGAAACAAATTGGTTGATCCTTCCGCGCGGCGCAACTGCGGGTTAAACCCAAGCCCCTCGAGTTTTTTGGCGGCAACCTCAATGGCTTGACTGGACGCCAGCGGCGCGGCGAGTTCGGTTTTGATTTGGGCTTTAAACAACGGCGCAAGGTTGGCGTCCATCGGGTCGAACAGCACCAAACCCTGATTGCCCAGCAAACGCAACAAAATCCCTGCAAACCAATCTGCGAAGTTGCTCGAGGCTGCAAACGCCGCTTTGACCTCTTCGGCAATCCAATTTTTAAACTCGAGCGTCGCCGGAATCTCGTTCAGAAAACTTAAAGTTTGATTCAACCATTCGTCTTGAAGCTTGATCCGAGCGATTGCCTGATTTTGCGGTAAATCCAACTCGAGCCTGCGAAGTTCTTCGTCCAAACCCAAAAAGTGCGTGCTGGCAACCTCATTGACATCATGGTCTTGACTTGCCACCCAAAACACGGGAATCACAGGACGGTCTTCAGAATCAAGCTCCCGCGCCAGCAAAATTGCATTGACGGCTTTGGAAATCGTATACGCAGGACCGAGCAGCAAACCCGCCTGCTGCCCCGTCATGACCAGCCTCGAGTTTGGATGCGCGATCCGCTTGGCGTTACCAAGGCTCGCCTTCGGTGCGCCAAGCCTGGTCAGATACAAACTGGTACATCGCTCGAGATCAATGCGGTCACAACCGTGTTCGGTCGCCAGGGCGGCGCCGGTGTCGTCTGCCGACAGCCGATGAAAGTCCTTTAAAGCCCCACTTTGAAACGCTTCAAGCCAAGATTTTGGCACGGTTTGCGCAGGGTTGATGAACGTCAGCTTGGGCATGATGGCGAGATTCTACGGTTTAAAGCCCAATCACAGCGTTTCCAGCGCTACTTTTCCTCGAGGTTGACGATGCGAGTTGCGTGACAAAAGCTTCAAAACTCCGAACCTGACAACGCAACGATTGTTTACAAGCCCCGTCCACATGCTAGACTTTCGCACAGTTGACTTCAGCCTTCGGGATTAAATTGATGACCGCTTATTTTTACCAACCCAGCCCCAACCATCCTCCTCGAGATTTAAGGAACAAGATGCACCTGAAAGTAGATTTGATCCCACGAGGTCCATACCAAGACGTTGTGATTGTTGTCGATGTGCTCCGCGCCACGACCACCACACCCTTGCTGTTTGAAAAAGGCTTGACCGAACTCTTTATCACCGCCAGCTTGCGTGCCGCCAGGGAATACGCCTCACAGGGCAGCCATTTGCTGCTCGGTGAGCGCGACGGTTTGCCGCCCGAAGGTTTTAACTATGGCGCCAGTCCCGCCGACCTTGCCAAATTTGACTTTAGCGGCAAAACCGCCGTCATGACCACCCAAAACGGACCCAAAACCCTGCCGGTTGTCGCCAGCGCCCACACGGTCTTGTTCGGCTCGTTTTACAACGCCCAAGCCGTATCAGACGCCGCACTCGAGATTGCC
>CAXTTL010000335.1:0-3898 GCA_964247135.1 uncultured Deinococcales bacterium
GCCAAATTAAACTTGAGCGTCTTGGGGTAGATGAATATCATTTCTCGAGATTCCAATAAAAGCTCCCTTCACCCTGGCAGGAGAGAAGCGGTTTCGCCCGTCAGGTGCGTCTTAAAACCAAGAAGGGTTGAGGATGAGGGTAGAACAATGGTGACTCGAGTTTTACAATTCCGTGCTGCCCATCAAATACCGATCAACCTCTCGAGCAGCACCGCGCCCTTCATTGATCGCCCAGACCACCAAACTCTGCCCGCGCCGCATGTCGCCCGCCGCGAACACCCCTGGAATGCTGGTGGCAAATTGCCCGTATTCGGCTTTGAAGTTGCTGCGTTCGTCACGCTCGAGTTTCAGTTGTTCCGCGATGGTTTCTTCTGGTCCCAAAAAGCCCATTGCCAGCAGCACGAGTTGCGCGGGCAAAATTTGTTCGCTGCCAGGAATTTCTTTGGGGAACACGCGCCCATTGTCGCCTTTGACCCATTCGACCTTGACGATATGAATTTCTTTGACGTGCCCGTTGCCATCGCCCACAAAGCGTTTGGCGGTCACGGTGTACTGGCGTGGGTCGTCGCCGTGCAAGGCTTTGTATTCTTCTTGTCCGTAATCGAGTTTGTAGACTTTGGGCCATTCGGGCCAAGGATTGTCTTGCTGGCGGGTGTCGTGTGGGCGATCCATGATCTCGAGTTGCATCAGGTTATTGCAACCGTGACGCAAGCTTGTGCCGACGCAGTCTGTGCCCGTGTCGCCGCCGCCAATCACGATCACGTCTTTGCCTTTGGCAGAAATCAAACCGCCGTGACCGTTGCGTTCTTCCCAAGGCACGAAGGCGGGTGCGTCGCCGTCAAGTAGGTTGCGGGTGTTGCCGTGCAGGAAGTTCATGGCAAAATGAATGCCTTTTAACGCGCGTCCTTCAATCGGTAAATCTCGAGGTTTGGTCGCGCCGCCACACAGCACCACGGCGTCAAAATCTTGGTGCAGTTGTTCGCTCGAGATGTCCTTGCCAATTTCTGTGCCCGTCACGAAGGTCACGCCCTCGGCTGCCATCAAGTCCACGCGGCGTTGCACGGTGTGCTTGTCGAGTTTCATGTTGGGAATGCCATACGCCAGCAAGCCACCAACGCGGTTGGCGCGTTCGTAAACCGTCACGCTATGACCCACGCTGTTGAGTTGCGCGGCAGTCGCCAAACCTGCGGGTCCTGAACCGACCACCGCCACTTTTTTGCCTGTTCTCGAGCTGGGGGGTTGCGGCACAATCCAACCCTCTTCAAAGCCTTTGTCGATGATCGCGCATTCAATGCTTTTGATGGTCACGGCGGGGTTGTTCAGCCCCAACGTGCAAGAACCCTCGCAGGGTGCGGGGCAGACGCGCCCCGTGAATTCTGGGAAGTTGTTGGTTTTCAAGAGGCGCTCGAGGGCTTGCTGCCACAAACCGCGATAGACCAAATCGTTCCATTCTGGAATCAAGTTATTCACTGGGCAACCCGACGCCATGCCAGAAATGATTGTGCCCGTGTGACAGAACGGAATGCCGCAATCCATGCAACGGGCTGCCTGATTTTGCAGTTTTGAATCTGGGGTGTGCAAGTGAAATTCTGAAAAGTCCTTGATGCGCTCGAGCGGAGCGCGGTCAAGCGGTAACTCACGATTAAATTCCATGAATCCTGTTGGTTTAGCCATTCGTGTGTCTCCTCGAGATGAAGCAATTCTTCGATTTTAAGATTGCATTGCTTTGTGAATCATTCTGATATTTCGTGTTCCCAACACCTTTGGGTTTTGCCTTCAGATTTTGTAGGGGTGAACCTTGTGTTCACCCTCGATGAGGGCAAATTTTGAAACGTGTGCGAAAGGGTTTTCGGATGATTGGCAATAAATGATTTTCCAATTTCGTGCGAAGGGCGACCACAAGGGTCGCGCCCTACGTGACAATGTTTTTCGTAGGGTGCGGGACTTGTCCCCGCCCTTGTTTTCATGGATTTCATTTCAGGGCACGTCATTAATTCCCGCTCACTCGAGCCACGTCGTTTTTGTTGATTTCAAAAGCCGCCATGACGGCTTCATCACCCGTTAAACCTTGTTGTTTGACCGCTTCAAATGCCTCGAGCACGCGCTTGTAATCTTTGGGCATGACTTTAACAAAATGCTTGAGGCTGTTTTGCCAGTTGCTTAAAACCCGTTCTGCAACCGCGCTTTTGGTGAATTGATGGTGACGCTCGAGCATGGTTTTGAGCGTTTCAAGGTCGGCAGCTTCGGTGATATTCTCGAGGGCGACCATTTCTTGATTGCAGTTTTCGGTAAATGCGCCTGATTCATCGAGCACGAATGCTACGCCACCTGACATGCCCGCCGCGAAGTTGCGTCCGGTTTTGCCAAGCACGACCACGTTCCCGCCGGTCATGTACTCGCAACCATGATCGCCCACGCCTTCAACCACGGCATTGACGCCGCTGTTGCGCACCGCGAAGCGTTCGCCAGCGATACCGCGAATGTAGGCTTCACCGCTGGTCGCGCCGTAGAGGGCAACGTTGCCGATAATAATGTTGTCCTCGGCGGCAAAAGTGGATTTTGAAGATGGGTAAACAATGATCTTGCCGCCAGACAAGCCCTTGCCGACGTAATCGTTGCCTTCACCTTCAAGCTCGAGCGTCAAACCGTTTGGTATGAACGCACCCAGGCTTTGCCCTGCCGAACCTTGAAAGTGCAGTTTGATCGTGTCTTCGGGCAAGCCTTCCACGCCGTAACGTCGGGTGATTTCGCTGCCGAGCATCGTGCCGACCACGCGGTTGACGTTGCGAATAGGCAGGGTGGCTTTGACAGGTTCGCCATTCTCGAGCGCGGGTTTGCAGAGGTCGAGCAAGAATTGTTTGTCCAGCGTTTTCTCGAGTCCGTGGTCTTGTTTGACCTGGCAGTACACGCCAGTATCCGAATCCACCTCGAGGTTGTACAAGAGTTGCGTGAAGTCCAAGCCTTTGGCTTTCCAGTGGTTGATGGCTGGACGCATCCGCACTTTGTCCACCCGTCCGACCATTTCGTTGATGGTTCTGAAACCGAGTTGCGCCATCAGTTCACGCATTTCCTGGGCGATAAAGCGCATGAAATGAACGGCGTGTTGTGGGTCGCCCGTGAATTTGGCGCGGAGTTCTGGGTTTTGGGTGGCAACCCCCACGGGGCAGGTGTCGAGGTGGCAGACGCGCATCATGATGCAGCCAAGGGACACGAGCGGTCCAGTTGAAAAACCAAATTCTTCAGCACCCAAGAGCGCGGCAATCACCACGTCGCGCCCAGTTTTCAGTTGACCGTCGGTTTCGACCACGATGCGGTCACGAAGGTTGTTCAAGACCAGGGTTTGATGGGTTTCGACCAAGCCGAGTTCCCAAGGCAGCCCAGCGTGTTTGATGCTGCTGACAGGCGATGCGCCTGTTCCGCCGTCATAACCGCTAATCAAGACCACATCGGCATGGGCTTTGGCAACACCTGCCGCAATCGTGCCAACGCCGACCTCGGAAACCAGTTTGACGTTGATTCGCGCCTCGGAGTTGGCAACCTTGAGGTCATGAATCAGTTCTGCCAAGTCCTCAATCGAGTAAATGTCGTGATGCGGCGGCGGCGAGATCAGACCCACGCCTGGGGTCGAGTGACGCACTTTGGCGATCCAGGGGTAAACCTTGCGTCCTGGCAGTTGCCCACCCTCGCCAGGTTTTGCGCCTTGCGCCATTTTGATTTGCAATTCTTTGGCATGAATCAAATAATTGCTGGTCACACCAAAACGCCCCGAAGCCACTTGCTTGATGGCGCTGTTCCTCGAGTCACCGTTGGCATCGAGCACGTAACGCGCTGGGTCTTCGCCGCCCTCGCCCGTGTTGCTGCGCCCACCGACGCGGTTCATGGCAATTGCCAACGCCTC
>CAXTTL010000336.1:0-3892 GCA_964247135.1 uncultured Deinococcales bacterium
CACGCGAACAGCAGTTACGACCACACCAAGCAAAGCCGTGCCTGGACGGACGCGCTCGAGCAAAAGTTTATGCAGAACAGCCACGATTTGGTTGGCATGATGATCGAATCGAATCTTCGTCCTGGCAAACAAAGTATTCCAAGCGACCACGACAAATCCAAACTCGAGTACGGGGTCAGCGTGACGGACGCTTGCGTGGGTTGGGAAGAGACCGGAGTAATGCTCGAACAGGCGTACAACATGGCGGGGAAGCAATTGGCAGTGAGCAAATAGTCAAAACAAATCGTTCTCGAGGAAATGCGGTGAATTGCCTCGAGCAGCAACCAAAAATCTCGAGCATCCGAATTGTTGGATGCTCGAGATTTTGCCATTTGATTATTTGCTTTTTGCCAGTCGCTCGAGCACCATTTTCGACACGGCGCGAAGCGTCTCGAAAACTCCTCCACCGCTTGCGGCTGCGCCTTCTTGAAAGGGAAACTGTCCTTTGGGGTCAACCACGGCGCGGAGCATTTCGATGGGCATGGCGTCGGGCAGGTCGCGTTTGTTAAATTGCACGATCATTGGAATTTCGTCGAGGGACAGGTTGTACTCTTGCAGGTTCTCGCGCAGGTTGCGCATCGATTCGGCATTGGCGCGAAGGCGGTTTGGGGCGCTGTCGGCAACAAAAATAATGCCGTCCACGCCGCGCAAGATCAGTTTGCGGCTGGCGTTGTAAAAGACTTGTCCGGGCACGGTGTAAAGGTGAAAACGGGTTTTGAAACCTTGGACTGTGCCCAAATCAATCGGCAGAAAGTCAAAAAACAACGTGCGTTCGTCTTCGGTGGCGAGCGAAACCATTTCGCCCTTCACGCTGTCATCGACTTGTTTGTAAATCCATTTGAGGTTGGTGGTCTTGCCGGCAACGCCAGGTCCGTAGTACACGATTTTACAATTGATTTCTCGAGCTGCGAAATTGATGGTTGACATTACATCCCCTTGAACAAATCGTCGAGCAAGGCGCTTGCGTCGAGGGCAAAGTCGTTGCCGAGGTTGGCATTGGTGGTTTCGACACTGCCGAGCGAGTCGATCAAGCTGCCAATTTCTTCAATCGATTTTTTGGCGAACAGTTTGACGCGCCCGATGGGTGCGGTTTCGTCGAAGATCACGACCAGCAAACCTTCATCGGAGATTTCCTCGACGTACAAGCCGATACGTTCGCCTTGATGCACCAGTTCGTTGAAGCGGCGTTCACCCAGGAGTTTGGCGAGGGCGCTGGTGGCGGCGGCGTTTCCGGCGATCAAGGTGGCGATGGAATCCAGCGTTGGTGGTTTGGGCGCCCAGAGTGCCTCGCGGTGCGCGAGCACGAAGCCTTTGCGGTCAACCAGCATGGCATAACGAACGTGTGCTTTGGTCAATAATTCATCGAGCGAAGCGGTGACTTTTGCAAACGCTTCCCCGTAAAGTGCGATACTTGGCTCTATCATGTGAAAAGTATAGCAGGGTACAGCGTTTCTCGAGTGCTTAAAATCACACAGCTCATTTTGATGAAGACAAGTTCACGACAAAAGTCTTAGGTGAAGGTTGAAATCCTTAAGCCTGTTCTCAGATTATTGACCTCGAAGATCGTTAGCATGTGTTGTGATTCGATTTTTAGTGGTCGTACTTTTGTTTGTTTTCTCGAGCGCTCTCGCCGCCCCCATCACTTTTGCCGGTGCGCCGTTGCTGCCAGCTTTGGAGTCTCGGGTTGATCTGAAACCTGGCTTGGATTTGATTCCAGTCTCGAGTTTGGAACAATTTGGGATTGGCGTTCAGACTTCAAGCTTGTCGGGACAGTTGCGCTTAAAACGCGGCGGTTTGACGCTCGAGTTTATGCCTCTAAAGGGTTGGTCGGCGCAAAATGAGGCGGTGACTTATTTGGAAGCACCGTTGATGCTCGAGAATCAAGTTTTTGTTCAGGTTCAAACGCTGACCGAACTTGGGTTTACCTTGACGCCGCCAAGTGATCCAAGCCTGACGACCATCAACCTTGAAGCGGATCAGGACACGCCGTTTGTACCCCTCGGAGGGTTGGCGCAGGTGTTCGATGCTCGAGCTTCCAGGGGTCGTGCCAGCAGAATTGCGCTTGATGTTTCCAAGGCAAGTCTCGCCAGCCTCGAGCAAGTCTCGAACAACAGAATCAAAATCCATCTCGAGAACACGTTTTTGAGCAATTCAAGGCTGATTCCTGTCGGTGGTGAGTCACTCTCGAGGGCAAGACTTTTGCCAGATGGTTTGAACAGCATTCTCGAGCTTGAAATTTCCAAACATGCCACAGTTCAACTCTCGAGCCTCAGCAATCCTGATCGTGTGGTGGTGGACGTGGTGATTCCCGACGCGCCAATGCCAACGCCAGGAATTGCGCCGCCTGGCGTTCGCTACTCACTCTCCAATCAATTGCACCTCATCACGCTCGAGGCTGGAAAGTACAAACCGCAAGTGGTGACGGCTGGGCTTGGCGGCGGAAAAACCGCACTCGAATATGCCGAAGACAGCAACGCGATTGTTGCAGTGAATGGTGGTTATTACGATGTCGCGCAGGGATTGAGTGTTGATTTGCTGGTGAGCAACAACCAAATCCTCAGTTATGCCCGAGGCAACCGCGCCACGCTTGGTTTGTTGACCGATGGTCTTTTTGGCACTCGAGCCGTGTGGGGAACACCGAAAGTACGGCTCAATTTGGGTTTGAACGGCAAAACTTGGGGCGTGAATACCGCTCGAGCCGCGCCGCATCCGCAATGGTTGACGTATTTTGTGGGCGATGGGTTTACGCCCACTGGCGGTTTGGGATTTCTAACCTTGGTGGTACAAGACGGTAAAATTACTGAGCTTCACGATGAAAGCTTTACGCCGACACTGGGTCAAATTACTTTCAGTTTGAATCCATTGGCATTTCCAGGTTTGAACCCAAACCCCAACGACGCCGTGAACATCAACACAATTTGGTCTGACCCAGTGTTCGCCAGCGCCCAAGATATTCTGGCGGCTGGACCAAAACTGGTCACCAACAGCCTGTACGCCGTCAACCCAACGCTCGAGGGATTTGATATCAGCAAAGAAATCTGGCGCAAAACCAAACAGGTTGCCATCGGTGTGGATCAGCAAAACAATTGGGTGGTGGCTTACCTCGAGTCGGGCACGCCAGAAGAGTTCGCTCGAGCCTTGGTTGGGGCGGGTTTAAAAGAGGCGATGCGGCTCGATTCTGGCGGCAGTGCGCAGGTCTTTCTGGCGGGCGGAATGCTGCCGAACAGCGCGTCTCGAGCGGTGCCGAACGCGATTGTGTTTGTTGCAAAATAGTCTCTGAAATGCTGGCGGTGCGCATGGCGCACCCTACTCGAGCCAGATTGCTTCATCGATTGCCATGAAGTTCTCGATTCGGTAAAATCAGTTTTGCAACGTAAGATGTTCTTTGCGTTCATTACAAGATATTTGTTCTATCGGAGGAAGAAAAAACCATGCCCAAACACGAATTTCAAACCGAAGTCAGTCAATTGCTCCACCTCATCATTCACTCGCTGTACAGCCACAAAGAAATCTTTTTGCGCGAGTTGATCTCGAACGCCAACGACGCGATTGATAAGTTCAAATACGCGACCATCACCGACGATCAGTTCAAGCAAGTCACCTGGTCGCCGCGCATCGATTTGCGTTTTGACGACACAACCTCAGAGCGCACGCTCGAGGTTGAAGACAACGGCATCGGCATGAACCAAACCGATCTGATAGATCATCTGGGAACAATTGCCAAAAGTGGCACGAAAAGCTTTCTGGCGGGGCTTTCCGGTGATGCCAAAAAGGATTCCAATTTGATTGGACAGTTTGGCGTCGGCTTTTACTCGGCGTTTATGGTGGCGAGCAAAGTTGAAGTCATTTCACG
>CAXTTL010000337.1:0-3881 GCA_964247135.1 uncultured Deinococcales bacterium
ATGAAGCCCGACCCGCACGCCAAGCTTTTTTCGAGTCTGGCAACCTTTCCCGTTTTTGGTGCAATAGCCTTGATCTTGGGCATTTTGCTCGAGCTGGCTGGCTCGCCCCTGGTTTTCGCGGTGCTTCTGGCGGTTGGCACTGCGGCTTTGGGGTTTGCCCTCTTGAGGTCAGAACGCAATACTGGGTTCGCCCTGATGCTGGCGGCATTGCTGATTCCACTTGGATTCTGGCGTTACGACACCGCCACGCATCAACCAGACCCACTGGCAAATCTCGAGGGACGTGTGCTCGAGTTTGAAGGTTATTTTGACGGGCGTGTGCTTTACACCAATCGAGGCGGTTTGAGCGTTTCGCCGCGCAAAGATTTAACCCCTGGGCGTTGGCGGGTCAAAGGCAGGCTCGAGACAATCAATTGGTATCGAAATCCTGGCGCGTTTGACCTTGGCGCCTGGCTGGCGCGACGTGGGGTGCTTCACGGTTTAAGACTGACCTCGAGTACCCGATTATCTGGGCAGAACATCCTCGAGCCAGCCCGCGCACACCTCGAAGCTGGCGTCAAAGCCAACCTTCAACCTCGAGAGGCAGCGTTTATGAACGCCCTGATTCTGGGTGAAACCGATGACCTCTCAAATCTTCCCGACCTCGAGAATGGCTTGACCTGGCGTGACGTTTTTGCCCGTTCGGGTTTGTCGCACATTCTGGCGCTTTCGGGGCAGCAAGTCACACTGTTGGTTGCCGCACTCGGTTTTGTGCTGGCATTTTTGGGCGTTTGGCGCTACCCTGCCCTCGTAGGACTTCTGGTGTTTTACACCCTCGTCACTGGCGCAAGCCCCAGCGTCACTCGAGCCGCGCTGATGGGCGGCGCGGTTTTGATTTCGCAGTGGCTTGGTCGCGGCAAACTCGAGATCATGCCGACCATTGGTTTGAGTGCAATTTTTGCTTTGCTGCTCGAACCAAAATGGCTTTTTGATCTCGGCTTCCAGCTTTCATATTTGGCGGTCATCGGCATGGCGTTGTTTCTGCCACCTGTTCAACACTGGCTCGAGAAACGCTCCAAACCCATTCGATTCCTCGGATCGGCTTTCGCCGTGACTTTCGGCGCTCAAGCCCTCACGCTGCCGCTTGCCACCTCGAGCTTCGGATTAATCCCGTTGTTCTCGCCTTTTGTGAATTTGTTCGCCGAATTTCTAGCCGTTGTCCTCGTACCAATTGGATTTTTAGCGGCAGCCCTCGGCGCTGGTCTCGGCGGAATCGTCAATCTCATCACCCAACCGTTCGCCTGGTTATTGCTCGAGCTGGCGCACATTTTCGCGTACTCACCCGCCCTCGAGTGGGGACGCATCTCAGGTGCGGGAATGCTGGCGTATTACGCTGTTGTTGCCGCAATTGGTTTGGCACTGTACGGAAAATTACGTTTTCAACTGGCGCTCGTGGTGCTGATTGCCGCCGTGGTCGTGACAGGTTTGCTTGGAAAACGCCCCCACCACGAAGTCGTGTACTTCGACGTGCATCAAGGTGACTCGAGCCTCATCCGTTTGCCCGAAGGTGACATTCTGATTGACGGCGGCGGCACACCACGCGGCGATTTTGACATGGGCGCAAAAGTGATCGTGCCAGCGCTGCGAGCAATGGGCGTCAAGCGTTTACGGGCAGTGATTGCCACCCACGCGGATTCAGACCATATCGAAGGTTTGAACGCCGTGCTCGCCAAAGTGCCAACCGACATCATGCTGATTGGACATGACAAAGCCATAGGCATCGACCCGTTCTGGGATGCGCTCAAAACCAGCGCCGAAATCTCGAGAGTCCAGATTAAAGAAGTCAGGCGCGGTGAAACCTGGCAGCTTGGCGAGGCGACCATCTCGTTTCTTTCTCCCAGCGATGAGGTCAGTCCCGAAGACAACCCCAACAGCGTGGTTTGCACCCTCGAGTATCACGGGCACAAGAGCTTATTCTTGGGTGACGCGCCCAGCGAAATCGAGGCGCAAATTCATCCTGGCAAGCTCGAGGTCTTAAAACTCGCACATCACGGTTCACGTTTTTCGAGCAGCGAAGAATTGCTCGACAAAACCCGCCCAAGCATTGCCATCATCTCGAGCGGCGCAGAAAACACTTACGGACACCCGAACGCTGAGGTGCTAGACCGCATTAAACGCCACAACATGCTTGTCTACCGAACTGACCGTGACGGCGCGATTCATTACGATTTGGCAACAGGCACGATCACGCTCGAGCATCCAAACGATAAAGCTGGAACGATTGGCATTGCAGGAAAACGCCCTCGAGTGCGGGTGACGACACCATAGATAGAAAGTAGGGGCGCTGCTTGCAGCGCCCTGGGTGGCGAGAAATTCTTGACGTTGTGAGTAAAGTTTCCAGAATGCCGAAAGGAGAATTATGCACAAAATCACCAGCAGCGAAATCAAAACCAAAGCCGCCCCAGCGCAGTATTTCACTGGGACCGTTTGGGTTGAAGCCCTTTCAGAACATCTGCTCGAGGTTCAAGTCTTTCGGGTGACGTTTTCACCAGGAGCGCGTACTGCCTGGCACACGCATCCCAAAGGGCAAACCTTGATTGTCACCTCGGGCAATGGCTTGTTCCAAAAACGTGGTGAAGCCGTGCAAACCATGCAGCAAGGCGATGTGATCGTGATTCTCGAGGGTGAGGAACACTGGCACGGCGCGAGTCCAGATTCGCAAATGCAGCATCTTGCGATTCAAGCTGTGGAATTGGGTGTTGGTGCGCACTGGCTCGAGCTTGTGACGGATGAAGATTACTCGAGCCTTGAAAAACCTGTCTAACGCGATATTGATCGTTCGAGTTTGAAAACATGCCAGAATAGAAGCATGAAAGTTTTGGTGACTGGCGGCGCGGGTTACATTGGCAGCACGATTGCAAGCGCCCTCGAGGAGGGTGGGCACACCCCAATCATTTTGGACAGTTTGGTTCGTGGTCGTGCCGAATTCGTGCACGGTCGAGCGTTTTACCAGGGCGATATTGCCGACAACGCTTTGCTCGAGAAAATCTTTCAAGACCATCCTGAAATCGTGGCTTGCGTGCATTGTGCAGCTTTAATTCTTGTGCCCGAATCGGTGGCGCAACCATACTTGTATTACACCGAGAATGTCGCCAAAAGCCTCGAGTTGTTCAAGAATCTGAACGCTTTGGGTTGCAACCGCGTGGTCTTCAGCTCGAGCGCCAGCATTTACGAAATCAGCGACGGTTCGCAAGTCACCGAAGATTCCAGGGTCAATGCGAAAAGTCCTTACGCCCGCACCAAACAAATCATGGAAATGGTGCTCGAGGATTTTTCCAAAGCCTACGGTTTAAACGCGATTGTGCTGCGGTACTTCAATCCGATTGGCGCTGACCCGAAAATGCGTTCTGGAATGCAGATCAAAGCGGTTTCGCATATCGTTCCCAAATTGGTCGAGGTGGCGATGGGACGCGAGGCGGTCTTTAAGGTGCATGGCACGCAGTACCCAACCCGAGATGGTACGGCGGTTCGGGATTACTTGCACATCTGGGATTTGGCGGTCGCGCACGTCAAAGCGGTTGAAGAATTCGACCATGCTCTAGCAAAACACCGTAGCAACACAGGTGACTCGAGCCTCGGGTTTTTAATCATCAACCTTGGCACGGGCAAAGGCGTGACCGTGCGCGAACTGGTGGCGGCATTCGAGCGCGTCTACGGCAAACCTGTGCCCACCGAAGACCATCCACCGCGTCCTGGCGATGTGGCGGGTGTCTACGCCAACCCAGATCGCGCCCTCGAGTTGATCGGTTGGAAAGTCGAGCATACCATCGACGAGGGCATTGCGACCGCGCTCGAATGGGGGAGACGCCGCAAAGACATGATTGGCTATTAAAAACTAATCG
>CAXTTL010000338.1:0-3841 GCA_964247135.1 uncultured Deinococcales bacterium
ACTGCCAAGTTTGAAAAGTTCGTGAACGGTCCCGAGTCATTCACACCAGACAATAATTTTTTGATGGGCGAAACCCCAGAATTGCCTGGTTTGTTTGTGATGGCGGGCTTTAATTCGGTGGGCATTGCCAGCGCTGGCGGGGCGGGAAAGTACCTTGCAGAATGGATTGTGGACACTGAGCCGAGCCTTGATTTGTGGTCGGTGGACATTCGGCGTTTTGGTCGCGCCATGAACAACCGCCTGTTCTTGCGCGAGCGTGTGACCGAAGTGCTGGGCTTGCATTACCAGATGGCATACCCGAACCGTGAACCAAGCACGGGAAGAAATTTGCGGCTCTCCCCTCTTCACGGTGAACTCGAGCAAGCAGACGCGAGTTTTGGGCAGAAAGCTGGACTCGAGCGCCCGAACTGGTTTGCGCTGGACGGCAAAACCGCAGTTGAGTACGGTTGGGGGCGACAAAATTGGTTCTCTGCCCATGAATCTGAGCACCGTGCCGCTCGAGAAACCGTGGCGGTTTTTGACCAGTCAGGATTCGCCAAACTCGAGCTTCAAGGACGAGATGCGCTGAAAGTTTTACAGCGCTTGTGTGCCAACGAAATTGATGTTCCCGTGGGTCGCGCCGTGTACACCGCCATGCTGAACGCTCGAGGTGGATTTGAAAGCGATCTGACCGTGCTGAGGTTGGGACTCGAGGATTTCAGGTTGATTACGGGCAGTTCGCAGGCGGTGCATGATGCCGATTGGATCAAACGAAACATTCTGCCACTCGAGCAAGTCAGTCTGACCGATGTGAGTGAAAGTTATGCCGTGATTGGCGTGATGGGACCCAATGCCAGAAAGTTACTCGAGCGTTTGACCGACACCGATATTTCACATGAAGGATTCCCATTCGGCACATTCAAAAACCTCGAGCTTGGCTTCTCGAGCGTAATGGCGGTACGCATTACCTATGTTGGCGAGTTGGGCTGGGAATTGCACGTTCCAGCCTCTCAAGCCGTGCAAGTGTACAAAGCTTTGATACTCGAGGGAAAAGCTTTGGGCGTGACCAACGCGGGGCATTACGCCATCAACTCCTTGCGGCTCGAGAAAGGGTATCGGGCTTGGGGCGCGGACATTTCCCCCGAAGACACGGTACTCGAGGCTGGGCTGGGTTTCGCGGTTGCCTGGGACAAAGAATTTATTGGCAAGCAAGCACTGCTCGAGCAGAAATCAAAAGGGCTAACCCGAATGCTGGTTTCATTCGTGCTCGAGAATCCAGAACCCGTGCTGTGGGGCAGCGAACCGATCTTGCGTGACGGCGTGGCGGTGGGGTACACGACCTCGGGCGGTTACGGTCACACGCTGGGCGCGGCGGTGGGCTTGGGGTACGTGAAAAACCCGAGCGGCGTGACTGCGGCTTGGGTGCGTTCTGGGCGGTACGAGATTGTGGTGAACGGCGAAAAGTTTGCAGCGAAAGCGTTTTTGCGCTCACCCTATGACCCAGAACGCAAACGGATTTTGACTTGACTCGAGCGTTACCGCTAGCTTTCACCCAATTTGCTAGCGCTAGTGCTAAACTCTCCTCATGCCAGCCGTAACCCTCAAACTCCGCGAATACCTCGAGACACACCACCTCAACGCCCGTCAAGTTGAACGCGAAGCAGGCATTGGCGAGAACACCATTTACCGCGTGATGAAAGCCACCAACCTCAACCGCGACTCTCTGGCAGGCATCATCAGCGCACTGCGAAAACTCACTGGAAAACCAGTCAGCATTGCCGACGTGCTCGAGTACAGCGACAACACCCCAACGCCAGCAACAATCCCAGGTGATCCAAACGGTTTTCTGGCACTCATTGGTTTGTTCAACGACCCCGACAGCCCAGGCGACATTAGTGCCAAACATGACGAATACCTTGGAAAAGCGCAAAATGACGAATACCTCGAGCAAATTGCACAACCAAAACAACGAAAAACATCCGCCAAAGGCAAACGTCAGTGAGCAAAAAAGTCAAAACAGGATTTCAACTTGTGCTGCTGGACACCACACCGTTGTACGCGCTGGCAGACCGTCAAGATGCCGACCATGACCGTGCTTTAAAAACTTTCAAACGTTTGAGTCTCGAGGGAAACCTGACCCTGCAAATACCCGCGCCCGTGGTGTTTGAATTGCACCGCCTTCGGTTGTACCGAAAACCATTCGAGCCAGGTGCGGCGTTACTCGAGATCAAGCAAATCATTCAACGCTTCCCAATCGCGCACCCAGAACCCATAGATTTTGAAATGGCACTCGAGCAACTGGCACGTTTTCCAGATCAACGCATCACGCTGGCGGATGGGGTTACGGCAAGCATGGCAGGGCGTTTGGAGGCTCGAGTTTTTACGTTTGACAGGCATTTTGCGTTGTTGGGTGCGGCGCTTGTTTGATGGGAAATTGAAGCTCAAGAGATGGATTATAGGCAGAAATTTACGGTAAAAACGTATTTACAAGCATATTATAACCGAGAACAAAAACAAATTTTAATACAATAAAAGTTTAAGAAAAGTTACCCTTCCTTTTCTAAGAACCGTTTTGCCCTCATAAGCTCGTAAATTGCAACCTTTTCTGGAATTTCAAAAGTTTTAGCCTCTTGCATAACTAAGTCATCTGGCATTCCAACTTTCACCCATTTTTCAATTACTTGACGTGCATACAACATCCTCTTATCATCAAGTACATCAACGTCTCGCCGCCGACCATCGTAAATTTGTGTCTCTAGTGATCGAATTCGTTGATTTAATAAACGTGTATTTTCGAGAATATCACCTAAAAGATTCTTTTCAGATCGGGGTTCAGGTTTTTCGGAAGGCGGATTTAATTTAAGCGCTTCCTTAAAACTAGTGTCAAATTGCAACCAATAGGTATCGAAAACCTGTTTAAGTATCCGTTCATCTAATCCACCTACGCCCAAACAACTATTAAGTGTGAGAATGAGTTGATATAGTCCATCTTGATCAGGTAATGTATGATTAAACTGTGCCAAAGGGTCTTCGATGTCTGCTGGTTCAAGGTCAACTAAAAACGTACATACTCGATTTGAAGATAATCCCTTTGCTAATGCACCTGCTTCAAAAAGTATCCAAGGTCTATTTTTATTATCTTGGGTTAAGCAAACAATACCAACAGTTGTATCCTTAAGCTGATCACTAATTTCAGAAAACCATAGTGCTCCACGATCAATGTCACGAGTTGATATCCAAGGTCGTGTCGCTTGAAGGACACACTTAATCCAGTCACTTAAAATATTGGCAACCACTTTACTACGAGTACCTGACCAGCTAATAAACACTTTCATCAGAACTCCTTCTAAGGCATAATCCCAAAAGTTACATGCTGCACATTGATTCCCACAAGTGAAAAGTGTTGGGATGTTTCGGATACCGAATCTATCCCATGCCATGATTGTACATCTTTTTTATTTTTAAGCTTGATGGCAATGCAAATTCTCCGAGCTTGAAACCCTCGAGATTCAGAAGGCTTTAACACACCTCCTAAGCCGTTGCGTTTATTTCGATTATTTTGTATCCTACCCCCATGACCTCCCTGACCATCACCCCACCAAACCCGCACGACACCCAACTCGCTAAAACCTCGAGCAACCAACTGGCAAAACTTGACTTGCAAGAACTCAGTTTTGAGGTGAATGGCGAAACCATCACGCTGCCTGCCAGTGCGGTGCAAATTTTGCAACGCGCCCTTTTTGAGATCGCGCAAGGTCATGCGGTGGCAATCACGCCGCTCGAGACGCAACTGACCACTCAACAAGCCGCAGATTTGATTGGGGTTTCCAGACCGCATTTGATTAAACGGCTCGAGGATGGC
>CAXTTL010000339.1:0-3827 GCA_964247135.1 uncultured Deinococcales bacterium
TTGGTGCAAACGCAGGCACAAGCACTTGCGCCAAATTCCCGCTCGAGGCTTGTTCAATCTTCAAATCTGCCAGTTTTTGCGTTAAGGCTTTAAATTCTTGTTGCGCGAGGCTGAGACGGTCGCTAAGGCGTGTATTTTCAACCGAGGCTTTTGCCACCCGACCACGCAACAAGACAATGCGATTATCGAGTTGGGTCGCTCGAGCATTGAGTGCCGTGAATGTTGCGTTTTGTCGTGCTTCAGAAACATTCAGGTCGCTGACCGCACTGCGCAGGCGTTGATATTCGACGTTTGGGTTGTCAAGCTTGAGCGGTTTTGCCCCCGTATTGCGAATCCCTTCCAGTTGTGCGAGGCGGTTCTGCAAGCCTGTGTAAATGGTTTGGGCAATGCTTGCCTCAAGGGCAACTCGAGATTTCTTTTGATTGAAAGTGGCAAGTTGACTTTGCAAGGTTGGGAAGAGTTTCTCGAGTGATGCTTTTTCTTTGATAAAAGCAGTGTTTTCGTTTTCGATGTTGTTGACGGTCAATTGCAATTCAATCGAGGATTGCAGCAAATCTTGAAAGGCAGGGTTGATTTCTTGATTTTGAAGTTTTAAGCCTACCAAGGATTTCAATTCGCTTTGGTTGGCGGTTAAGGCAGCCATGATCGCTGGGTCGCTGGTGATTTCACGGTTGAGGTTGAGGAGTTGCGGTTGCTTGGCAAGTTGCGCTCGAGTGTCGGTCAGGCTTGATTTGGCAACGTTCAGTTCGGTTTGAATCGATTGTAAACGGGTGGAGATCACGTTTAACCTGGCAACAATGCTGTCCACACGACCTTGCAAAACGGGAATGTTGTTGTTGGCTTCAAAGGCTTGTACGGCGTTGGAAGTCTCGAGGTATTTTTGACGGGCAGTTTGGGTTTGGGCGGTCAAATTGGCGCGAACGGTCTCGAGGTCGCCGCTCATCATGGTAATCGTGTCATTGCTTGAGTTGTTATTGCCATTGGGGTCGCTGTTTTGCGGAATCACGGCTTGAGCATTGAGCAAGTTTTCGTTTTGGGATTTGAGTTGGGCTTTAATTTCATCCAAAGCTTGGGTGGCTTGCGCAAGTTCATCGGTCAGTTTGGTACGTTCATCGGTGCTGGCGGTCAATTCGGCTTGGTCTTGCGCCAGGGTGCTCGAGCTGCTGAAGGTTTGAAAGGCTTGTTCCGTTGCTGCCAGGTTTTTTTCGGCGCGGTCAAGTTGCCCTTGAATGGTGGTGATGGTGCTCTCGAGGCGGGCTTTGGGCAGTTCGTTGAGTCGCGCCACAGTCTGGTTCGCCCAGGTGTTGGCAACGATGGCTGAAATGGCGGCATTGGGTGCGTTTGCCGTCAGGGTGAAGATTGGCACAGAAACCTGATCTGGTGAACCTGGGGTGGCGGTGGCAAAGTTGACTTTTAATTTTTTGCCGAGTTGTTCGGCATCAAAGTTTTCCTTGAGCCATGAAGGCGGTACATTCTGATCGGCTTGGGCAGTCTTGAGCACCTCCTCAAGCACGGGTCTGGAGGTGGCAATGGTGGTGATTTGTGAATTGCTGAAACCTTGCACGCTTTGGGTTTGCAGTTGATCGCTAGACTTGGCTTGAATTTGCGTGCTCTGAACGGTCAGGGTGGCTTCGGAGGTAAATTCGGGAGCGACCAGGAAAAAGGCATAAATGGCGGCAAGAATGGTAAAAACAATGGCTGGAATGACAATCCAACGAACGTGTTTTTTGAGGATGAGGTAAATCTCGCGTAAAGAAATTTCGTCTTGCACTTTGTTCTCCAAGGTATCGGGTTTAAATCTCGAGTTGATGGCTGGCGCTTTGTGCGAACAGCCTTGAGATTGTAACGTGCCAGCATGAAAAACAACAGGTGCAAAATCCTGAGGCTCGAGCTGATGGGGCTGGTTTGCCTTACAGGACTTCATTTGAAGGCTCGAGGTTGGAATGGTGCTAGGGGCACATCTTCCTGGCGAAGACGTGTCACAATGAAACTCGGAAAATCCAAGACGGCATAGAGATGTCGAAGAAAGCGGTAGTGAAATGGAAGCAAAATTGTACAGCACGATGTTGGGTGATAAAGAATTAAGTATTGAAACGGGTAAGGTGGCAAAGCTCGTCTCAGGTTCGGTTGTCGTTCGTTACGGCGACACGATGCTGCTGGCGACGGCACAGGGTTCAGACCGTCCCTCGAGCCTCGATTTCTTGCCTTTAACGGTGGAATTTGAAGAGCGCCATTACGCGATTGGTAAAATTCCAGGGTCGTTCATGCGGCGTGAAAGCCGTCCTGGCGAAAAAGCAATTCTCAGCTCGAGGATCACCGACAGGCAGATTCGACCACTGTTTCCTAAAGGATACAAGTTTGAAACCCAAGTGATTATCACAGTGCTCTCTGCCGATCAACAAAACACGCCCGATGTGCTCGGTCCAATCGGTGCAAGTGCGGCGCTTTCGATTTCGGATATTCCCTGGGACGGTCCTTGCGCCACGGTTCGTGTTGGACGGGTGGATGGGAATTTCATCATCAACCCGACGCTCCAGCAACTCGAGCTTTCAGACCTTGATATTGTTGTGGCTGGCACCAAAGACGCGGTTTTGATGGTGGAATGTGCGGCAAAAGAATTGGGTGAAGACGTGATGGTGTCCGCCATCGAGTTCGCGCACGCTCAAATGCAGGGTGTGATTGAACTGATCTCGAAAATGCAAGCTGAAGTTGGTCATGCCAAAACCGAATGGAAACCAGAAGAACCGCTCGAGAGCATCGAAGCCAAAAAAGCCGACCTCGAGGTTGTCTCACGCATGACCAAAGAACGCGATTTGAAAAGCGCGATTTTGACCCCAGGCAAAAAAGCCAAAGGTGCAGCCACCAAAGCCGTGCGAGAAAGCATCATTGCCGAACTCGCGCCAGCACCCAGCAGCGACGACAAAGACGTGCTCGAGGCTCATGCGGCTCGAGTCACGCAATTAAAAGGCGTGTTTGACAGGGCGCAACAAATTGAATTGCGTCGCATGGTGATCGAAGACAATGTTCGCGCCGATGGTCGCAACCCGCAAACGGTGCGTCCAATCAGCATCGAAACCAATTACCTGCCGCGCACGCACGGCTCGAGCCTCTTCACGCGCGGTGAAACCCAGGTTTTGGGGACGGTCACGCTCGGCACGGGCAAAGACGAGCAGATCATTGACGATTTGGGACTCGATGACGGCGACAAGTTCTTGCTTCATTACAACTTCCCGCCGTACAGCACGGGTGAGGTCAAACGTTTGGGCGGACAGTCGCGCCGCGAGATTGGTCACGGCGTGCTGGCAAAACGCGCTTTAAAAGCCGTGCTGCCAAGTTACGACAGCTTCCCATACGTCATTCGCGTGGTGGGCGATGTGCTCGAGAGCAACGGCTCGAGCAGCATGGCAACGGTTTGCGCCGGAACGCTGGCACTGATGGACGCGGGTGTGCCGATCACCGCTCCCGTGGCGGGCGTGGCGATGGGTCTGGTCAAAGAGGGCGACAAGTACGCGATTCTGACCGATATTTTGGGCATGGAAGACGCCCTGGGCGACATGGATTTCAAGGTTTGCGGAACGCGCAAAGGCGTCAGCGCCCTGCAAATGGACATCAAGATCAAAGGCATTACCCCAGCCCTGATGCGTGAGGCGCTCGAGCAAGCCAAAAACGCCAGAATTTTGATTCTGGATAAGATTGAAGCCGCGATTTCCGCACCTCGAGCCGAGTTGAACGTCAATGCGCCGCGCATTATTACGGTGAAGATTCCTGTGGACAAGATCGGCAGCATCATCGGACCCGGTGGCAAGAACATTCGGGAACTCGAGCAG
>CAXTTL010000340.1:0-3790 GCA_964247135.1 uncultured Deinococcales bacterium
CCAGGTGACTGGCGTTGGACTGCCCGCAAAGTACGTTTTGCCGCTCGAGTTCTGGTTTTCGCCGCAGGCAATGATCGCCTCGACCAGATCATGAACCTGAACCAGCGTGTAGGCGCGATTTGGGTCGCCGAGCACCGGAAAAAAACCAAATTTCGCGGCTTGATGCGCGAACAAGAAATCTTTGTCGTTTGGTCCATACACCCCTGGCGGGCGCAAAATACACCACTCGAGGCTGTTGGTTTCGAGCACCCGGTATTCGCCCTCGAGTTTGCTGCGTCCGTAAGACGTGATCGGTTCGGGCGGGTCAGATTCTTGGCGTGGGCGGTCAATGGTGCCTGGACCCGCCGCCGCCAGGCTCGAGATGTACACCAGTTTTGCGCCCGCGTCTTTTGCGCCCACAGCCGCCGCACGGGTGCCTTCGGCGTTCGCCCACATGAATTCTGCCTCGGAGTTGGCGCGGGTCGCCCCTGCCAGGTGGTAGACGACGCTGCACCCCTCGGCTGCAACCCCGACATCTTTGGATTTCAGGTCGCCAGACACCCGAATCAAATTCGGCTCGCTCGAGGGGCTGGACTTACCAGATTTGGGACGGACCAGCACCCGAACCTGAAAACCCTGTTCGAGAAGCGCTTTGCTGAGGTGAGAGCCGATAAATCCGCTCGCGCCAGTGATCAGAACTGTCTTTTGATTAGCCATACAATACGGACATCGTACAAAGTCAGACCAAGACTCGCGTCTGGGCTTGCGAAATTGTTAAACTGCAACCGTGAGCATAAAAGCAGACCATTGGATTCGCGCCCGTGCGCTCGAGGGCATGATTGAACCTTTCGCCGACCGTCAAGTCCGCAGTGAAGGTGAGGCGAAGATCATCTCATACGGACTCTCGAGCTTTGGTTACGACCTTCGCGCAGCCCGCGAGTGGAAAATTTTTGTCAATGCCTTTCATACCGTGGTTGACCCCAAAGAATTTGACCCCAGGGGTTTTGTCGACTTTGAGGGCGACGAGTGCATCATCCCGCCGAACAGTTTTGTGCTGGCACGCAGCGTCGAATACATGCGGATTCCAGAGAACGTGATGGTCGTGGCGGTCGGAAAAAGCTCGTATGCACGCTGCGGCGTGGTGGCAAACGTAACGCCGTTGGAGCCAGGTTGGGAAGGGCATGTCACCCTCGAGTTTTCAAACACGACGCCACTGCCTGCGCGAATGTACGCCAACGAGGGCTGTGTGCAACTCTTGTTTTTTGAAGGCGAACGCCCAGATGTGACTTACGCCGACCGCAAAGGAAAATACCAGGGTCAGATTGGCGTGACGCTTCCAAGGTTGTGAATCGTCTCGAGCCTTACATCCTATATTTGAATACAGCGTTAAGCTCGACTGGTGAAAACTGTCTTTTTTGATCCGCTCTGTCCGTTTGCTTGGCGAGGTTTGGAACTCTTGAATGCCCTGAACATCGAGTTTGACGCTCGAGCCTACAGTTTGCATCAGGGCAATCACGCTGCAAACACGGTCTTAAACCGTGGCGAACCGGTTTGGAAAATTGCCGAACTGCCACCCGAGGAATTGACGGACCCTCAACGCACCAGTTTGGACTCGTTTGTCGCGCTGGCGGCAGCCAAGCATCAAGGAACCGCCAAGCACCATCATTTTGCGATTCAGTTGATGCGAGCCAAGCATCAGGGCAAGCTCGAGTTTGGCGCCGAGGTCTTCGAGAACGCAGCACAAAAGGCAGGGTTAAACCTCGAGCAATTCAAAGCCGATTTCGCTGACTTGGATGCGCGTCGCCACGAAATCGCCAAAGACCTCGATGCCGCCGATGAGATTGCCGTCTTTGGCACACCAACCATTGTGCTCGAGTCTGGCAATGCCGCCTATTTTCGTTTTGCCAATTTACCGACCGATCCCGAGGCGCAACAACAACTTTGGGAAACTTACGTGGCGGTGCTCGAGAATCCTGCCAAGATCGAAACCATCAAACGTCCGCGCAAGGTGGTCACGCCAAATTCGGTCTATCAAGCCAAAAATTAAAACTCGGACACGACGTTATCGCACTGCGACGTTAAACTAAATTCGCACGACAGAAGCTCGAGATCACAAGGGGGACGTATGCGCAAATCACTCAAAGTTGGCTTCGCACTGGCGACCGCGTTCGGATTCACGGCATTGCTCGCCTCTCAGGCGCAAACGGACAAGGTTTCGATCACGTACTGGCAATACGCTTTTGATTCCAAAGTCAAAATCATGAACACGATCATGGCGGACTTTAACAAGGCAAACCCCGACATAGAGGTCAAACAAGAGAATTTCCCTTACGACGGTTTCATTCAAAAGGTCGAGTCGTCTTTGGCGGCGGGGCAAGGACCCGATGTGGTCAATTTGTTTTACGGTTGGGTGCCGCAATTTGCGGGCAACGGCTTGATCCAACTGCCCGAAGCCGATTTCCCAGCAAAGTCGCTCGAGGCGAACGTTGGACCACTGATGCAAGCCTCCAAGATCAACGGCAAATACTGGGCAGTCCCGACTGCCGTGCGCACTTTGGCGGTGTTTTACAACAAGGATTTGTTCAAAGCCGCAGGCATCACCAAGCTTCCCAAGACTTGGTCAGAACTCTCGAGCGACGCGCAAAAAATTCAAAAAACCGATGCGGGCAAAATTCAAATTGCCGGTCTGGCACTCGCGCCGCAGGGGCAAGACCATCACTTGTTCCGCGAGGTGCTGGTGCGTCAATGGGGCGGCAAACCGTACACCGCCGATTACAAGAAAATCACTTACAACTCAGAAGCCGGACTCGAGGCTTGGAAGTTTTACCTGGGGCTGGTGTCTTCTGGCGCGGCGGCTCGAGGGCTTGATTTGTTCCCAGCCTCGACCAATGCCTACCGTGACGCGTTTATTGCGGGCAGAGCCGGCATGATTATCGACGGTTCGTTTGCGATTGGTTCGATTCGCAGCGGTGCAAAATTTAACTGGGGCGTCTTCGAGCTGCCCGTCAAGGCGGCGGGCGGGTTGCGCAGCAACTTTGGATCGTACTGGGTGCACGGTTTGACCCGAAATGCCACGGGCGCAAAACTGGCGGCTGGCGTGAAGTTCTTAAAGTACCTGACCAGCGAAAAAGTCCAACGCGACTGGCTGGCAAATGTCGGCGAGATTCCAGCCAACACCAAACTTGCCTCCGACGCAAGCTTACGCAAAGACCCCGTGTTTGGACCGTTTGTGGCAACCTTGCCTTTTGCCCATGCGACCTTCTTTGCCAACGAAGCCGACCAGCGCAAAGCCGTCTGGGACGCCGCCGACAGCGTGTGGTTGACCAAAGCCGATCCCGCCAAGGCGCTGGCGCAAGCCGCCGCAACCGAACAAAAAGTTTACGACGATTATTTTGCCAGCATCAAAAAGTAATTCTGTCTCGAGGTGCGTTATTCGGCGCACCTCGAGTTTTATTTTTCCAGGGAGGCTGTCAATGCGTCATTCAAGGTTGTTATTATTGATTCTGATTTTGGGTTCTGTGGTGAATGCCCAAAGTAACCGTGTGCTCGAGAAGACAAGCAAGTTCTCGTACTTGCTGCCCTCGGGCTGGGTGTCAAAAACAATTCCTGGATACCAGAACAAATTTGCGATGGCGCCGGCGAGTCAAGGCTTTGCGCCCAATGTCAATTTTGTTTTTGAAGAATTTGCAGGTTCGCTTTCAGACTACGTGACTGCCAGCAAAAACGCGCTCAAGAAAGGCGTCAAAAACTTCAAGATTCTCTTTGAAACTCGAGCCTCAACCAAGAATGCGGGAGACGCCATCAAACTTGG
>CAXTTL010000341.1:0-3765 GCA_964247135.1 uncultured Deinococcales bacterium
GTTTATAGAAAATTAATTTGGTCGACCAAATATTTCATGCGGCAACCGGCACTCAGAATGAATACTGGCATTCCCAAGTCGTTTCACGCGAGAATCACCTTTGTCTCGGTCTTTCATTCGAGCCATTTGAAACCCTGGCGGCAAACCATTCAGAGCCAATTTGACATGATTTCAGACCATCGACCCGAGTCACCTGAAACAAAGTACAATGGGCGCAAACCGTGGAATCCCCGTCTCCAAAACTCTTTTTACTTGGTTTTGCGCACCTGATGCGTCAAAACCAACAGATTCGAATAGCCACCCGCAAGGGCGTCGGTTTACTGGCATACCTGGCTTTGGAGGGCTTACAAACCCGCGCACGACTGGCAGAAATATTCTGGGGACAATTTGACGAGGCTCGAGGTCGCATGAACCTGCGCCGAGAATTGCAACGCCTCAAAGACCTTGGATTGCAAGACCTGCTGTTGGTGACCAGCTCGAGCCTGCAATTGTCAGAGGAAGTTTGGTGTGATGTCAAGGCGTTTCAAAAAACGGTTCTGAGCGGCGACGCAAAGGAAACCGTCAAACTCTGGAATGGCACGTTGCTCGAGGGTTTGGATGCCGAAGAAGACCTCGAGTTTGACCGCTGGCTCGAGCAAAAACGCGTCGATTTTGAGGCGCAGCACCTGGATGCCCTGCATGTTTACGCCGCCCAACTCGAGACAAACCGCGATTATCGTCAGGCTCTGGCGATTCAGCAAAAAATTCTAAGCACGGACAACCTCAACGAAAGTGTCTATCAGGCACTGATTCGTCTTCATGGGCAACTTGGAATGCGCGAACAGGCACTTTCGACGTTTTCGCAGCTCGAGGATGTGCTGCGCGAAGAATTGGGCTTGACGCCACTCCCCGAAACCGTCGCCTTGATCGAAAAAGTCAGGTTGAATGCCAAGCCAAACGATCAACCGCCATCACAAAACAAGCGCGATCTGTTCGATCCACCGTTTGTTGGGCGTGAGGATGTGATTGCCGAGTTGAATCAAAACCAAAGGCGAATTCAGCTTTTGCTGGGCGAACCAGGCATCGGTAAAAGCCGTCTGGCGACCGAATTTTTGTCAAAACTCGGAACGTTTATCAGGATTCAGGGCAGGGAGGATTGGCGCGGCATCACGCTCGCGCCCATTACGGCAATTTTACGTGAAAACCGCGACCAACTCGACTCGCTCGTCAGCAGTGATCGGCTCGAGCTGGCGCGGTTGCTGCCCGAAATCGAACCGAACAACAAAAACCTCGAAGCGCCCTCGCTCGAGGGTCGAACCCGCTTTTTACGGTCTTTGGCAAATGCGCTCGAGTTGATTGTAGGCTCCGGCAGGTTGCTGGTCGATGACATGCACTGGTTGGACGAATCGAGTGTTCACGTGGTGAGTTTGCTGCTCAGCGCCAGCGAAACCCATGCCGTTTTTACCGCCCGCGAAACCGAGCTTGAAAATGTGGACCATGTCAGGGTCAGCATCAACTCGCTCGAGCGGCAAGGCATTTTACAAAAAACCAATCTTTTGGCTTGGGGCGAAATTGACGTTCTGGAACTGGTCAGAAACCTTTCGGGATCAAAAGAGGCAATCGAATTTTCCGAGCGTCTGTTCGACGCCACCGGTGGAAATCCGTTTTTTACGCTCGAGACGATTCGGCATTTGTTCGCCAGCGGTTTTTTGGTCATGAACCAAGGACTTTGGCAGGTGAACCCCGAACAGGCAAATTATCAGCAATTGCCGATTCCAAACAGCTTAAAAACCATGATTCTCGAGCGCATCACACGTTTGGGGGCGGGCGTTCAGCGCTTGTTAGAGGCAGCCAGCCTCAACGGCTCGATGTTTGACCTATCCGACCTCGAGGGGGCGACGGCGCTGGGTGAATGGGATGCCCTCGATGCGCTCGAGCAAAGCGTTGAGGCGCAATTGATTCGCCGCCAAGAGAATGGCTATCGATTCAGCCATGATTTGGTCAGGCGCTCACTTGAAGACACAATTTTAAGTGAGCGCAAAAGCCGCATTCACCGCAAACTGGCGAGCAATGCCGTTGCCAAGAACGCCTTGCCAGAAAGAATCGCCGAGCATTTTGAGGGCGCAGGCGACCATTTCCAGGCGGTCAATTACCGTTACCTGGCTGCCGAACGGCTCGAGAAACTGAATTTGTCACAAGCTGCACGAGCACAGCTTGAAATGGCGCTGCACTTGATCGGGCAGCAATTGATTGGGCAGCCAAACGGCATTGACCAACTCCAGTTGTCGGTCAGGGTGCATTTGAAACTTGGCAATGTTCTGCACGACCTGGCAGACTACCAAGCAGCATCCCTGGAGTTGGAGCGGGCGCTCGAGGGTGCCAGGGCAATTGACCATCCTGGCTTGCAATCAGAATGTCTATCTGGATTGGCACGAATTGCGGGCGGACTCTCGAGTTATGCGGCGGTGCTGCCAAAATGCCAGGAATCCTTGGCGCTGGCTCGGCGAAGTGCCGACCCAATCGTGACCGCTCGAGCATTGTACTGGCTTGGCAACACGGAATTTCAATTGGGAAATACCAAACAAGCCACGCGCCACCTGATCGAAAGCCTCGAGTTGCAACAACAGGGCGGCGAGCTTGACATGATTGCCACGACCAACATATTGCTCGGGCGGGTGGCAACATTTGATCAAAACCACAGCCAAGCCATCGAATATTACCGTGTGGCGCTCGAATCAAACCGAAAAATTGGCTATTTAAAAGGTACCGCCCTGTGCCTGACCGGAATATCGTGGCGGGCATTGATCGTCAAAGACTTTACTGAAGCCGAGCAGAGCGCCCGAGAAAGTTTGGCGCTGTATGAGCAACTCGGCGGTCCGTGGCTGATCGCCAACGCCATGACCAACCTGGCGCACGCGTTGGCGGGAAAGAACGAGCTGGTGGAGGCAAAACACCACTACGCCACGGCACTCGAGCATTCTGTCGAGATTGGCGCGTACAACATCACGCTCGAGATCATGGTGGGCGTTGCAAAAATGTTTTTGAACACCGACCAACTTTTGGCGGCAGACCTCCTTGCCACTGCCATCCAGCACGAACGCAGCACCGCCGAAATCAAAGATTACGCCGCGCCCGTCGTGCAGGAATGGCACAGCCTGAGTCCTAAAAACAATAAATTACCCAGCAAACTCGATTTTCAAGTCACATTGGCAAAGATTCAACATCTCTTAAGACCAGCCCTAGCCTGAGCCAAAATTCGTTTCAGGTCACGTTTTGGTCACGCCCAGGATTCAAAATAGGTTTGATGCCACAGAACGAAACCATCATCAAGACCGGCGACCCAGGTCGCTCGAGCGATTATCATATCCTGATTGAGCAAAATCAAGAGGTCTGGAACGCCAAACTCGAGGATTCCACAACCGGCGAGGTCGTCGTTTTTCATCGTCCCATCGATTTGGTGCGTTGGCTCGAGCGCCGAGCGAAACTTGAGAAACCGCACGCTGGCTTGGCTTAAACCCAAGTCACGATTGGGTCACATCTGGCGATTAAACTCATCTCATCAACAGATATTGAAGGGGGACACCATGAAAAAGACATCGTATTTGAAACGCGCCGCCAAACGCTTCCTCGAGGGTACAAGCTGCAAATCGCCAATTGAGGCAGTTGAAATGGGTTTAAAAACGTTGGGCGACTGGGCGGACACCCTGGCGCTCGAGCGTGAAGTTGAACAGGAAAACCGTGAACCACGCCGCACCAAGACGCCAAAACAGTATTTGGTTGCCGCGT
>CAXTTL010000342.1:0-3715 GCA_964247135.1 uncultured Deinococcales bacterium
CGAGCCACAATTTCACCAGTTTGATTTCAGGTTTGTATCCGTACAATCAAACCCGAGGAGAAACCATGAAAACCAACACCCTGAAAATAGGTGCCGTACTTGCCGTCGCCAGCCTGATCTCGAATGCCAGCGCCACCGAACTGACCTTGTACCCCAGCTTTGCCGAAGTCCACGAAAATGTGCAATTGACTGGCTCGAGGTTCGATTGGACGCCCGCCGCCGACCTTGGCGATTACCTCGTGCCTGGCAGTTTGGAACTCGAGTACGCCGATGTGCTATCGATGCAACTCTTGCCGCCCACGGGCAGTTTGCTGTCATTGTTTGAAGGCAAGATGGTGAAAGTGTATTTTCACGAAGAATGGACTGAAGCCAAGGTCATCAAAGCCGACATTGGAATGTTTGAGATTGAAGGCGAATTCATCCGCCTCGAGAGCGCCGAAGTGAAATTCCCCTCACTCGAGGAGGCAAGGTTTGCGCCCACCTACTCGTGGAAGTTCTCGGGTGCGGGCGGCGCGGCAAAAATTTTGTACAGCACCAGAGGTTTGTTTTGGGCGGGAACGCGGTACACCCTGAATGTTGCCAGCAACAACAGCGCCAGCCTGACCGCTTGGGCGGACGTTCAAAACCTCTCGAGCCTCGAGTACAACGTGCCCAATTTAACCTTGTTGGCGGGTGATGTCAGCATTGAACGAGATGAGGGGTTTGCCCAAAACAACCGTATTTTGCAAAATCAGCAGAACGAGCCAACCACCACGCCAACGGCAGGAAAACTGGCGCCACGAATTGTGTCCGCAGGTGAACTTGGCGGATTGCAAAGCTACGCCCATCCCAAATCCGCCAGTTTTGCCGCCAAAGCCACCACGGGTTTACCGTTCATCAAAAGCAGCCAAAACGTCAAAGACGTGCTCGAGTATCAAGGGCAGTTTGGCACCACCTCTCGAGCAACCACCAGTTTGCAACGCGTGTACTCGTTCATCACCCCGCAGGGACTGCCCACGGGCGGCGTGACGGTGCGTGAGGCGGGGCGTTTGGTCGGACAGACCAGCATTCCCAACACGCCCAAACTGGGCAATGTGCGCTTGAATTTGGGCAAAGATTTTGACGTCAAGTTGGTGCGTCTTGTCCAACCCCTCGAGCGCACCAAAAAGCTTGCGCGGTATCGCGTGGATTACACCATCAAAAACGTCAAATCTCGAGGGGTCAGCGTGCGAATTGCCGAATTTATTCCTGCTGGTGTGAAGCTCGAGAAAGTGAAATTGCCCAGTTTTCTAGTTGAGCCTGGCGTGATGGTGTCACGCCCAACGATAGCGGCTGGGGTGACGTTTAAGGGCAGTTACGAGATCGTATTTTCATTGAAATAATCTCCAGAATTCCATATGAAACTCGAGGATTAATACAAATGGAATCAAAGAAAAGATTGCGTCCAACCTGTCCAGCAAGTAAATTCCCTTCTCTCCAAGGAGAGAAGGGTTAGGGATGAGAGGGAGCAGTTTGTTGCTTACTTTGTGTCTGAGAAAAACCCGTACCCTCGAGCAACTAAACTTGTCCAAGGTGCTTAATCAACCTCGCCAGCACACCGTTCACAAACTTCCCGCTTTCCTCGCCGCCGTATCGTTTGGCAATCCTGACCGCCATTTCAATCACGACGGGGTGCGGGGTATCCAAAAACATCATCTCGTAACTCGAGATACGCAAAATGGTGAGGTCGGTTTGCGACATTTGCGTGAACGTCCAACCTTCAATCACGCGCTCGAGGGTTTGATCGACGTCGTAACGTTTTTCGTCGAAACCCAATACCAAACGGTGCGCAAAAATCATGCCCTCACTATCCAGGGCGCTGGGTTCGTCGCGGTCTCGAGCCTCTTTTTTTTCATCCACCTCGAGTTTGGCGTTTTCCCAGGCGGTGTTGATGTCATTGCCGCCCTGTTCGGCTTCAAACAAGACGCGAAAGGCGAGTTCTCTGGCGCGGCGACGTGTTCCCGTTTGCACTTCAGCCATTGCTGGCTTCCAAGGGCAGCACAATGCTTTGCACGGTCACGTTGACGGCTTTGACGCTTAATCCGGTCATGACTTCAATGTTTTCGGCAACAGCGCGTTGCACCTCGAGCGCGGCTTCTGGGATGGCGCGTCCGTAATCGACATTGACGCTGAGATCAACAATCACGTTGGCATTCTCGCGGGTGATGTTGATGCCCTTCAGGCGTTTGCCTGCCAGGAATTCGCCCATTTTGACGGGCGGTGTGACGGGCGTGACACCTTTGACGCCCTCAATGGCGATGCTGGCAATTCCGGTGAGCACATCTTTGGAGATGTCCACCTCGAGCTTGTGTTGGGGGGATTTGACGGGCATAAGGGTATTCTAGCGCGTTGATTCAGAAAAGGGGAGGGCAAGTGTTTTAGACTGGTCTGGTGCAAGTCATGACTTTTAACCTCAACGGCATCCGTAGCGCCCACAGCAAGGGTGCGTTCGCGTGGTTGGCGGAGCAGCAACCCGAAATTATTTTGCTGCAAGAGGTTCGGGCGCTCGAGCATCAACTGCCCGATTTGGGCTTGCAGGGTTATCACGCGTTTTGGAATCCGGCGCAGAAGGCTGGGTATTCGGGTGTTGGAATCCTCACCAGGCTCGAGCCTAAAAGTGTTTCGTTTGGGATCGACTCGAGCGAATTTGATATAGAGGGTCGCGTCTTGCGGGCGGAATTTGATGGTTTTGATGTGCTCAGCGCCTACATTCCCAGCGGCTCGAGCGGCGAGGAGCGGCAGGCGGCAAAAATGCGCTTTCTGGCAGAATTTTTGACGCATCTCGAGGTGTTAAAAGCGGCTGGGCGCGAGTTGATTGTCGGCGGGGATTTCAACATCGCGCATCAAAAAATTGACCTGAAAAACTGGCGCGGCAATCAAAATCAAAGTGGCTTCTTGCCCGAAGACCGTGCCTGGATCGATTCGCTGCTTGAGCTTGGTTGGCGCGATTCGTTCAGGGATTTGGTGGGTCCAGAGGCAGAGCATTACTCGTGGTGGTCGGCGCGGGGCGGGGCGCGGGCAAAGAATGTGGGGTGGCGCTTGGATTACCAGTTCACCACGCCCAAACTGGCGGCGCTGGCAACAAATCCACGAATTCACAGCACAGATATTTTCTCAGATCATGCCCCAGTGATCCTTGAGTACCAGATTTGAACGCATCTCGAGCCACTGGGTTTGGTTGGTTGCTGGCGGTTGTGCCCATTGGGTTTTTGCTGGTCTTTCTGGTTTTTCCAATCCTGAAATTGCTGTTTGGCACGTTTTCGCTGGCTGGTTTTTGGGCGGTGCTCGAGAATCCGTATTATGTCGCCAGGTTGGTTTGGACGCTTCAGAGTGCGGCTGTTTCAATGCTGTTGACGGTGGTGTTGGGCGTGCCAGTGGCGGTGGTGTTTGCCAAGTTCGATTTCTGGGGCAAGCGCACGCTCGAGGCGATTCTGACCCTGCCGTTTGTGGTGCCGACCATTGTGGTGGCGATGGGTTTTAACGCCCTGTTCGGTGCGAACGGTCTGACGGGCATCAACCTTTCAGGCACGGCGTTTTTGATTGTTCTGGCAAATTTGTTTTACAATTTTGCGCTGGTGGTGCGCATCGTCTCGGGTTTTCTGGGCACGCTCGACACCGACCTTGAGGATGCCGCCAAGAGTGAGGGCGCGAGTGCTTGGCAGGTGTTTTTTTTCATTGCTCTGCCAATTGCCAAACC
>CAXTTL010000343.1:0-3656 GCA_964247135.1 uncultured Deinococcales bacterium
GAACAAAACCCGAGAAGGGGCGGTACATTTGATCAAACCTGGCGTGCGTCACGTCAACATGACGCAACTCGCCACTGCGCTTGAGCCAGCCCAAAAAATTCATGCCATGTTCGTTTACAATTCCAACCCTGCCGTGATCGCGCCAGACTCGAGCCGCGTGATTGCGGGCATGAAGCGCGGGGATTTGTTGACGGTGGTGCTCGAGAACGCCATGACCGAAACCGCCGATCTTGCCGATTTTGTGCTGCCTGCTACCACTTTTCTCGAGCATGAGGATTTGTACACGGCGTATGGGCATTATTACTTGTCGTACAATAAGGCGGCGTGTGATCCCTATTTCGAGTCGCGCCCGAATTCTTGGGTGTTTGGGGAACTGGCAAAACGCTTGGGTGTGACCGAACCGAGCGTGTTTTGGAGCGCCGAAGAATTAACTCGAGAATTGCTCGCCAGCGACCACGAATGGTTGAAAGGCATTTCGTTTGAGCAACTCGAGCGGGATGGTTTTGTGCGCCTGAACATTCCCAAACCATTTTTGCCCTATCAGAACGGTTCACCAGTCACCTCCGATGGCAAGTTTCATCTTGATCCAGCGCCGCAACAGATCGACGCTCGAGAAGTTCTAACCCCAGAATTTCCCTTGCGACTTTTAACCCCGCCCGCGCATCACTTTTTGAACACCACCTACGGCGAACTCGAGAAACTGATTCGACTCGAAGGTGGCGAACCGCACGTGAAGGTTCACCCTGAAGATGCCGCAACTTACGGTGTGACGGATGGTGCGCTGGTGACAATCTCGAGCCAGCAAGGGCGGGTGGTTCGTCCTGCCAAAGTCACAAACGCGGCTTCCAAAGGCGTCGTGATTGTTGAGGGGACTTGGTGGGGCGCTCGAGGGGCAGACCGTTTGGGAATCAATACCTTGACCAGTGAACGCCTGACCGACATGGGGGCGGGCAGCACGTTCCATAACACACCCGTCAAACTCGAGCTGGTTTGACGGGTTAAGCAAAATGGATTATTTTGCTTAATCCCCATTTGCAAGGGCTACGGTCTTACGACCTTACAACCATCGGTATATGGCTCATATTTATATCCGTCTCCGCTGCTCACAAAGGTTCCTCCAGTTGCAGCGGGGCATTCTAAATACTCGTAATAAAAAGTCACACTCGAGTCAAAGCCAGTGGTCAGTTCACAGCTTGGGTTTGACTTGTTGATTTCGCAGGCTTGACCCCACCTGACAAACTCGAGTTGACCAGAACTCCCGACTGGTACTGGTCCTAAAGCTGGTAACGCCTCGAATTTGACGGTTGCATTGTCTGGCGTGTGAATGTACCAACATATCGTTGGAATGTTACTGACCGTGCAATCGTGATATTTTGGACTACCCCAGCTTATCGTTTCATTTTGTTCCGTGCTGGTGTTGTCGGTGGCAATCCCCAGGTGCGGCTGTGCTTTGAGGGTCATTTTCCACTGATTGACACCCACCCACGACACGGTGGTCAGGTTGAGAATCTTGAATTGCGCACTTACGGTTTGGTCGCCAGTCACCTTAAAGGTGCAAACACCACGTGCAGGCGTGGCACAGGGTTGACTCCAATTCATAAACTGTGCCGATGCGTATGCACCGCGATCATCGGGCGGTGGATTGACATAAGGGAAGTAACCCACCTCGATGTTTGCGTTGTCGGTCGCCACAAGCGTGACGATCTGACCTACTTTGACCTGCAACTGACACGAGTTTGATCCTTCCTTAGAATCACAAACTTGATCTTGAAAGGTCATGTCGCTTCGACCCAGCGCTGTAGTTCCGACGCGTCCATAGATTCTGCCAACGAGCGCATTTTTCTGTGGCGCACTGGTCAGAATCGTAATTTTTGCCAGTGTCCCCGCTGGTGGTGGGTCTGGGGGCGGCGGCGTATTGCCAGCACAGGCAATCATTATAAAGCTCAGCGCAATACCGAGCACAAAGAGCACGAATCCCAAACGCGAGGAAAATCCATGAATTCCCATACCAGCCTCCGACCACCGAGCGCGCGAAGCAATTTTACAACATCACAGTTTCAGGCTCGAGTGTACTCCACTTTTTTCCAGCCACAGCGAATATTTTTGGTCAGACCCTCGAGCTGGTTTGACAAGAAAATATTTTGGTATGCTCGAGTCATGATTGCTGACATTCAAGCGGTTTTGGCGCGTCTTCCCCACCGTTACCCGTTTTTGCTCATTGACCGGATTCTCGAGCGCGGTGAACGGGAGGGACAGCCTTTCGTGAGAGCTTTAAAAAACGTCAGCGTCAACGAACCGTACTTTCAGGGGCATTTTCCTGGTCGTCCGATCATGCCAGGCGTTCTGCAAATCGAGGCGCTCGCGCAAGCCAGCATTTTCTTGCTCGAGGATCAGATGCCCGAAGGCTCGCTGGCGTTTTTGGCGGGTGTGGACGACGTGCGATTCAAGAAACCCGTCGTGCCAGGCGATCAACTCATCCTGGAATCCAGACTCGAGTTTTTCAGGCGCAATCTTGGCAAGGTCAAAACCCAGGCGCTGGTGGATGGTTTGGTCGTGACCGAGGCGACAATCATGTTCGCGGTCGGAAAGTGATTCCGCCATGCCAATTCTTGGGTTAAACTTGCCTTCATGACCGTGCTTTCCAAAAGCCTCGAGACGTTCATTCATCCCACAGCCATCGTCTCGCCTGAGGCGATTCTCGAGCCTGGGGTCGAAGTTGGTGCGTTTTGTGTGATCGAATCCGATGTCCGAATTGGCACTGGAACAAAGCTGGCGGTCGGCGCTCAGGTTTTGCGCTACACCAGCTTGGGGCGGCACAACAGCATTGGCTCGTATGCGATCATTGGTGGTGCGCCGATGGATTTAAAGTTCAAGGGCGAAATCTCGTTTCTCGAGGTTGGAGATCACAACACGATTCGGGAATTCAGCACCGTTCACCGCGCGACCGGCGAGGGTGAGGTCACAAAGCTCGGGTCGCACAATTTCATCATGGCGTATGTTCACATCACGCACAATTGTATTTTGGGCGATCACAACATCATCCCGAACGCGGCGCAGATTGCGGGGCACGTGGTGATCGAAGATTATGTGACGTTCGGCGCGATGGTCGGCGTGCATCAGTTTTGTCGAATCGGCAGTTACGCGATGGTCGGCATGAACTCCAAAATCACCCGTGACGTGCTGCCGTACAGCCTTGCGGACGGTCATCCGGTCGAGCACTTCATGCTCAACAAGGTCGGGCTTGATCGGCGCGGTATTGTCGGTCGAGAACGTAAAATTCTGGGCGAGGTCTTTCGTGCCAAGCGTTTGGCTGCCTCGCTCGAGCCTTTTAAAGATTTGGCAAAAGAATTCAAGCACGTCGCGCATTTTCTCGGGTTTGTCAGCCTGCCGAGCATTCGGGGTTTGTCCGATTTCGCCTCCAAGCCCAACAAAGGCGCCTGATGCAAAACCTTGTCGAGATCACATCGGATGCTCGAGTTGCCGTGCTGCCCGAATTGGTCTTGTGCGTCAACGGTCCTGGCGAGTTGTACACCTGGGCGCTGCCTCTGGGTCGGGCGTTGCGCCATTTGCAACCCGATTTGCGCGTGGTGCTGAGTTTGCTGCCGTGTCCGTTCGCTTCGGGCAAAGAGGAACAGGTCGCTCGAGATTCACGGCTT
>CAXTTL010000344.1:0-3534 GCA_964247135.1 uncultured Deinococcales bacterium
ATTGCAATCACCACACCGACGGGTTGCCGCACGACCAGCGTTCTCGAGCCTGATGCACTCGGCAGAATCTCATCACGCAGCCGCAAGGCTTCTTCGGCGTAGACCTCGAGCAATTCTGCGGAACGTTCGATTTCGGTTTTGGCAGCCGCCAACGGACGACCCAACTCGAGCGTCAACGACAAAGCAAGTTCGTCCGCCCGAGCACGCATCAACGCAGCGGCAAGCCGCTGCAATCTGACCCGCTCGAGCACACTGGTTTTTTTCCACAGACCAAAGGCGCTCAATGAAGACTGTATCGCCAGGTCAGCATCCACCGCATTCCCAGACGGAACAGTCTCGAGCAGCGCCCCCGTCGCAGGATTGCGAACCTCGGTCCAATCGTTCCCGCTCGAGGGTGTCCATTCACCACCAATAAAAAAATTCATGCACGCTCCCAGGGTCAAGGCGTTAAAATATCCAATTTGAGCACAGCTCGAGACTCGCTCAAACTGGCTTTTGCCATGTTCACCGCCGCACCAGTAAACAACTGCGCTTTGATTTCATGCTCGAGCCTGTCGGCATACTGCGCGGGGGTCAACTTAAACCAGTCGCACGCCACGGCAATTCCCGTGATCGAAAAACGCCAGAGTTTATCGGCATCTTTGACCAATTGATCCTCGAGTGAAATCGCCTGCTTGCGCGTGTCATGCCCATCGATGATCCGCACCACATGCTCAACAATCTCGCTTGAATATCCAAGCCCCCCCAAGATTTCTCGAGCGATCCGAGCGCCCTCTTTCTCATGCTGAATTCGCACGTCCGCTTCCATCATGTTTGGACCAAAACCTTGCTCAAACATCGCTACCTGATCCACCACCGCCCAACCCAAATCGTGCAGCAAAATACCCAGCAGCACCACATCACGATTCGCGTTTTGGTGATGCTCGAGTAAGCGCTCGGCACAGTGAAACGACAATGGAATGTGAATGTCGTTCTTTCTCGAGCGCATGTACGACAAACTCGCTCGCCATACCGCTTCGTATTCAATTTGCAATGTTGTCATGTTTCACCTGGAAAACGGACTTGTTTCTACCCTCATCCCCAACCCTTCTCCCAACATCAGGAGAAGGGAGTTTAGGTTTTTGACACGTGTGGCTCGAGGTCTTTTCCTTCTCCCTGCGGGAGAAGGTGTCAGCGAAGCGACCATGCCCGCTAGGTGCGTTTTATGGTCAAGAAGCTGACGGATGAGGGCTTCGGGTGAGCCAGCGTTCACTTTTTGCTGTGAAGCTCGAGTTTCAGCTCAGAATCGTGACCGTGCCATTTGTTCCATCAACCCGAATCAAATCTCCGGTTTTGATACTACTGCTGGCACTGCCGGTGCCGGTCACGGCGGGAAGTCCGTACTCGCGGCAGACGATGGCGGCGTGCGACATCATGCCGCCAATGTCGGTGACGGTGGCTTTGATGCGTGAAAAAACGGGTGCCCATGATGGCGCAGTGACTTGCGTGACCAGAATCTCGCCGTCTTTGACTTGATCCAAGTCGTCGGCGTTAAAAATCACTCGAGCCTGACCTTCGACCAAGCCTGGACTGGCTGCCATGCCAGAGAGTTTGTCGCTGGTGGCGCTGCCCTCGAGCCACTTGCCAACACTTTCGCTGGTGATGCCCCAGAGCATGATGGTGAATGGTTCGGTGACCACGGCGGGCGGTTCGTTCATGGCAGGCAATGGGCGTTTGCTCGAGAGGGCGGCAATGATTTTTTTGCGGCGCGGAATTTCTTTCGCCCAGTGCGTTGGACCAATCGCGTCCGCTCCGACTGCCCAGCCGTTGCCGTAATCGAACAGGGCAACATTGATTTCTTCGCGGCGCAGGTAGAACATGTCGTCAATCTCAGACCAGAATCCGGCGGCAATGAACATGCTCGAGAGTTCACGCATTTTGCGCCAAAAGACGCTCATCGTCCAGTGTTCGATGTAAAAATTGTGATTCTCGACATACGGAAAGACGGCTCGCGCCAAACCGAGTTTGCCTTCAAAGGCGGCTTTGGCTTCGTCGTTCGGTAAGAGTGCCGTGTACTCGAGCGTCACGCGGTCGCGTTCGGCGGCAATCTTGGCGGTTGGACGGTCAATCGAGTGTCCAGCCTCGAGCCTGGTGATGTAATTGCGAATAAAGCCAAGCGGAATCTCGAGATGGTCGAGCCAGACTTTATCGGTGCTGTAAAAACCATTGCCCGAACTGAAATTAAACCACGGATGCTTGGCGGCTTCCCAGGCTGCCAGCCAGGTTGCGCCGTTTGGTGCTGCGTTGACCGCCGCCAGCGAGTCATCAAGACCGCCAGCACCCAGGGCGCTCGAGAGCTTGAGTTCGATGGCGAGTTTGGCAAGTTTTTTGAGTTCATCGTCTGGTTTGAACAAATCCAAATCGATGCCTTGCACCATTTTGGCGATTGCCTGATCTGGAATGTCAGGAAAGGTTTGCTTGCAAAAACCAAAGAAATCCAGGTACGCCACGTAACCAAGATTCAAAAACTCGAAATGGTATTGCCACGCCTCGTAACAGAGTTCAATGGCACGGTTGTAATTGATGGTCAGGTCAAAGGTGTCATCCAAACCCCTGCCCGACGTGACCGCCTCGAGCGCCACGACTTCGGGCAGGGGCTTAAACTCGAGTTTCTCGAGTCGGTCAATCACGCCCTGGACTTTGACATGCCAATTCTCGAGCAAACTGTCCCAGTTTTGAAAGTAAAACCCGGCACGCTCGAGAAATTGCGGAACCCTGGCTGGAATGTTTTCTGGTGCAACCCCGACTGGACTCATGTAGCAATACCCGTTGTGCACCCGAAACTCGATGCCGTTGGCGGGTGGGATCAACAGATGACGGGTGTTGTACTGTCCGAGGCATTTGACGGCGAATTCGACCCCAATCGTGTCGAACGGTTTGAAGACGTTGGGCCAGTGTTGCGAATCGCAAAACCAGAACTTTGATTCTTCTATTTCTTTACGATCCTCGCGGAAGGTCAGCCAATACGGGTAGAGTTCCTGCCAGCCCTCCGAACCTGCGGGTGGCGTGTCCTCGTAAGGGCTTTTGAAACGTTTGCTGCCTGCGGTCATAATCCAGCCTCCTTGGTACTTTTGTTAGCACAGGGCGCACGGCTATGCGCCGTAGGGGTCAATCGTTTTTCTTTGCGGCAATCGGGTTTAAGAGCGTGTTCAACATGCTCGCCATGCCCGTTTGGTAAACGCTCGAGTTTGTTGGAATGGCTGGTTTTTGACTCCAAACCGTTTCTGGACGCGATTGAAGCAGCACAATGTTATCTGGTGCGGTCAAATCCGCATCGAGCGCCCATTCGACATCTTGAGGCTTGCCTGCGTGTTGCTCGCAGCGTTTGGCAATGGCTGCCACCGCTTTGATCTCCTCGAGCGTCAAGGAGTGTTCGAGTTGTCTCTCGTTGGGGATGGCGCGTTCAATGGTTGTGCGGTTCAGGGCATCTGGCACAACTTCAATCAATTTGCGTGAAATTTGGCGTTTGACGACCTCGAGAATCACTTTGTCCAC
>CAXTTL010000345.1:0-3521 GCA_964247135.1 uncultured Deinococcales bacterium
GAACCGCGAACCGCGCGGCGAATGGCGCGAGCAAACGGCTCATGGCGGATTGCAGGGCGATTTCACCGTCCGCAGATCGGGGATTGCCTGGGCTGGTGCTGATCTCAAGCTTGACTTTTTTGGCGGCTTTGATGCTGGCATCAAAATCTTCGGGCAGTCGCACCCAAATGTCACGTTCGTTGCGGGCAACCAGGTTTTGGGCGCGTCGGTCTGCAATCTCGAGCGTGATCTTTTGCGCCAGGATGTCATGCAATTGGCGTGCCAGCGGGGTGTCGGGGGCAGTCCAGAGCATTCGGACTGGGGCTTGGTTGCTGCCCGAAAAAATACCCAGCAGCGTCGAAAAAATGATTGGCAACACCAGCAACACCAGCAACAAACGCGGCTGCATCAGGGTTTGACGCGCCTCGGAAAAAGCGATTGAAAGCATGACCCGAGCGACGTTGAGGATGTTGTTCACGATTTAAACCTCGCCTCAAGCCTTGACGCGCCGAACGCCAAACCCGCGATTGCCATGCCAGTCAAGATCAGCAAATTCAGGCGAATGTCGCTTAAACCCTGCCCAACGGCGTGAATATTTTGAAAAGCTTCGATGCTCCAGCGGTTGTAGGTCAGTTTGGAAAATTGTTGCGCCAATCCTGGCAGGGTTTCGATGGGCCACATCGAACCGCCCAGCAAACTCATGACCAGCAAAAACGCCAGCCCAATGACGTTGACTTGTTCATGGGTTTGGGAAATACCAATGATGATGCCGCCAAAGCCTGCCGCCGCCGCCGCCGTTGCCAGCACGGTACAAAAAACCGAAAGCGGGTCGCCCCAGTTGACGCCGTACAACAGATTGGTCAGGATCACAAACGACCCAAGTTGCACCACCGCGATCACCAGCAATGCCAGAAATTTGGCGACAATTAAACTTTTGGGCGTGAGCGGAGCGCTGAGCAGTCGCATGATCGTACCGCGCTCGACTTCGTCCAGGATGCCGCCGGCGCTGTTGGTGGCTGACATCAGGGTAAACATCACCCCGAACGCCACCGCGTAATAGGCAAAAAAGCCGGCACTGCGCCCACCAGAATTTTGGGCGCTGACGCTAAAAGCGTCCGTGCTGAGGCGCTTTCGCACCACCGGCAAGAGTTGTTCGCTCAATGCCCCCAATGCTTGCGCCGTGCTGGGCTTTAGCGCCCGCACCGCCCCCAAGAGCGACGCCCGCACCGCCTCGAGTTGCGCCAAGTACGAGCGGGTGACCTGTTCGATCACCCGCCCGCGAAATTGATTGCTGGGGTCAAGTCCAAGTTTAACCACCACAGGTTGATCGACAGTTCGCGCCAACGCCCGCAAGTTGATTTCGGGCAGTTCGATCACCGCAATCGCATGACCCGAACTGACCGATGCTCGAGCGGCGGCGGCACTCGAGAACCGTTCGACTTTTGCCGCGCCGGTGCTGTTGATGGTGGTTTCCAAGGCTGTGCTGATCTCGTTGTCTGGGGCAAAGAGCGCCACGGGTGATGGCTCGAGTTTTCGTTGCCCACCGAGCGCCGTGCCAATGATCAAAGTCAAAATCATCGGCAACAGCAGGGTTTGAATAAAAAAAGCCCTCGAGCGCAATTGCGCCAGCAAATCGCGTTCGGTCACGCGGTAAATGGCTTTTAGCACCAGTGGAATCATGAAGTTATCCTTACCAGATAGATCATGGGTTCATCCTTAGCAGACGGATCATGGGTTCATCCTTACCAGATGGATCATGGGTTTATCCTAGTCACGCAGACGCCGTCCAGTCAGTTTTAAGAACACGGTTTCCAAACCTGGTTCTTCAATCTCGAGGTGATGGACGCTCAAGCCCAGACTCGAGAGTTTGGTCAGGATTTGTGGCAGCACCTCTCGAGGTTCGCGGCACAGCAGCGTCAAATCTGTACCCTCGAGCGAGACGGTTTCGGCAAAATGCTCGAGTTCCCTGATCGTTCCCGCTTTGGGCGCGTCACGCAGGGCAATGTGAATCGGGGTCAACTCGCCCGCGATGGCACGCAATTCTTGCAGTGTGCCCTCGGCGATGATTTTGCCGTGGTCGATCACGCCAATGCGGTTGCAGAGTTCCTCCGCCTCCTCCATGTAATGCGTGGTGTAAAGCACCGATAAACCGTTGGCGTTCAGTTTTTTGACAAGGTCCAAGATCAAACGCCGCGATTGCGGGTCGATGCCAACGGTCGGCTCGTCGAGGTAGACAATCTTGGGGTTGTGCATCAAACCAGCCGCAATGTTGATGCGGCGTTTCATGCCGCCCGAAAACGTCCCAACCTTGTCCTTGGCGCGGTCGAGCAGACCCACATCCTCGAGCAATTCGTCTGCCCGAACTCTGAGGCTTTTACCGCCCAGACCGTACAGACGCCCAAAAAACAAGAGGTTTTCTCGAGCCGAAAAATCTTCGTAAAGCGCAATGTCTTGGGGCACAATGCCAATTCGGTTTTTGACTTGACCCACGTCGCGCACAATGTCAAAACCGTCAATCTCCACGCTTCCGGCGTCGGGTTTTGCCAGGCAGGAGAGCACTTTGATGGTGCTGGACTTTCCCGCGCCGTTTGGTCCGAGCAAGCCGTAAACCTCGCCGGTGCCAACAGAAAACGAGACATCTTCGACCGCAACATAGCTACCATAGCGTTTTTGCAGTCCCTTTACCTCGAGCACAAGTACCATCCTGTCGGTTGAGCGGCGAAGTGTTTGAAACAATTTAAAATTCCTCGAGCGTTGATCCCCATATTGAGTCTTTATCTTACTGCACGACCGCCTGACGGTGCGTGGTCAAGATGAGCTTGGGTGCCAGAGAAATGGGTTTTGAAATTTGACGGGTTGATTAAACCACTCGAAGACATTGTTGGGCACGGAATATATTTGAAAATTCTTAACTAAAGAATTCCTCAATTGCCTCAAGCTGGTTTTGTTGCCAGATTCTGTAAAACATTTTGTAGAATTTAAACACTAGATTTTCCCCAGGAGACAGAAGATGAAACCCAGCCATTTGATCGTTACTGCCAGCATTTTGGCGACACTCGTTTATTCAGCCGCAGGCGCCAGAAGTTCGTACAGCACTTTGGCATTTTCGCAGTATCAACTCGAGAAAGACGCCCCTGTGACCAAATCGGGTTGCAAATTTTGCCACAGCACCGCCTTTGGGGGTGCGACTTGGAACAAATTCGGGACGGAACTCAAAACCCAGTGGGAAGGCGCAGCCAACCGCAAAATTCAGGATGCGCTCTATTTGGTGTTAAAAGAAAACAAAGATTCGGACGGCGACGGTTACAGCGACGCGCTCGAGATTGTGGCAAAAACTTTACCTGGTGATGCCAAATCCAAACCGAGCGCCACCGTCAGCGATCTCGAGGCGCAACTGAAAAAACTGGGCGGCGTTGAGATTTTCAAGCCTGCCGTGAAATAAAAAGTTGCTCCAAACGAAAAGAATCTCGAGCATACAATAAACTAAAAAACCCACGATATGATTGTTTCACCCGGTGCGCTCAGCGGGTAAGGAGACCATA
>CAXTTL010000346.1:0-3486 GCA_964247135.1 uncultured Deinococcales bacterium
TTCAAGCCCGTCGGAATTTTTTGCTCAATGCCATTTGCGGCACGTTGAATAAATTCAAATCCAATCCGACCTCCAGGCTCGAGCGTGATGTCCCTCGGACTCGAGCCGCTCAAATCCAGGGCGCTGGTGATTCTCGAGTTCTCTTCGTCGAAGACAATTCCCACCTCAATCTTTGTGCCGTGTGGAGCGCTGTAAATGGCGTTTGAGATCATTTGCGGTTCGTCGGCGTTGTTGTAAAACCCGCAGAAGTAGTCGATGTTTGTGCCGTCGGAGACCACGTACCAACCGCCGTCCCATTTGAAACTGTAGTCGCCGGCATCCTGTTTGGTGTAAATCAGATCGCCGTACAGGTTGTACGCGCCGTTCACCGCTTGTCCCGCCGACAGGTGGAAGGTGTCCACATCGTCGCCCTTGACCGAAAACTTGATTTTGGTCGGCGCGTTTTTGGCGACCGCATCGGGGTTTTCTGTGCCAGTAATGGTTAACTCTGGGCGGTCACGGTTGAACCGCACGGCATCCGTCCAGGTTTGAACAAAATCTTTCCAATTGGTGCTCTGGCTCGAGCGCAGCGCGTTGTAAACCTCCACCCCCCTCGCCGGCAGCAAGCTGGAGTTGTTTGAGGGCAAATAAATGCTCAACCCGCTCGAGCGAGTGTTTCTCGAGCCTGTGGTTTTGGCGATCACGGTGGCGGCGATGGCGTCCGATAATCTGCCTGCGACCAATTTTAAAGCAATGTTTTTGGTGGTGTTGCTGATCAGGGTTGCGTAATCGCCAAGGTCGATAAAATCCCTCGGCGCGTGTGGGTCTTCGGGGTCGATGCCGTACTCGAGCACGCTTTTTCGCACGCCAGCCAAAGAGTTTCGTTCGGTTTCCCAGGCAATTTGCAGCGCTGCGTTAAAGTTTTGCACCGCCTTGCTTAAATTATCAACTTTGGACAAATCGTATGCCGCATGGGCGCGATACTGTAAATCGGCGGGACTCGAGTTGTGATGCGCCGCATAGGCTCGCACTTCGGCTTTGCCAAAATCGCTCAAACTGCTTTGCGGGTTTTGCTGGAGGTAATTTAACACCGCCGAGTAATCCCAGCCGTCGCCATAATCGATTTCTGGGTTGGCAAGGTAGAGTTTTGCCAAATCTGCCTCTTCCATCAAAGGCTCGAGTCCGCCCATCAAACAGGTGTCAAACGACAAAATGTCGAGTTGCGGCAAACCGACGTAACGCAGGGCTGCCGAGACGGCGGTATGGACTTCGGGCAGTTTCATGCCGTAGCTGTCGCTGGTGTCGTCGCCGCCGTAACCGAACCACTGTCCGCCGTGATCCCAGAGCACCAAACCGTAATGTTGGGCTGGATACCTTTGAACACCGTAAGCGATAAAATTTGCCAGGTTTTGCGGGTCATCGGAATTGAGTTCGGGCAACTCTTGTGTGTCAGTCACGCCGCCTTTTGTGATTAAGGCTCGAGCGACCCCGTCCACGGATTTGAAATCGGCTTGCACCACCATTTTGACGTTCTGATTTGATCCAACTCTCATCATTTCATCGATATCAGAGCGGGCGTTCGCTTCAAGGCTGTTGTCGGCATTAATGTAAACCAAAATCGTCCAGGTGTTGGCGGCGGCTTGCACGGTCTGGGCGCGAGCGAAAAGGTTGGCGCTGAAGCTCGAGCTGCGAAGTGGTTCGGCGGTCAAATTTAAGGGTACGTTTTGCCCCATCACAGGTTCTCGCAGCTTGATGGCGTCAAAATCTCGAAAAGTTGTTGGTGTCGCCAGCGCCGATTGACCAAAGGTGAGGGCAGCGATAGTGAGTAACCATTTCAGACCTTGATTCATGAAAGCTCCCTGTGCAGCGGCAAGAATGCATGTATTCTATCTCGAGTTTGCAAATTGAGACCTGAAATGCCGCCATCAACGTGTAAACCAATTGTGCCTGTCAGGGTTTGGCTGCTTTCAAAGGCTTTGAGTCTGCGACAATGCTGGCTTGGGTTTTGGCTTTGACCATCATTCTTTTCAGATTCGGTTCAGCAAAGGGATTACAATAAATGTCATGAAGTTGCTGCGATCCTTGGCGATCATCATTTTTCTCGGGTCTTTCATGCTCGAGACGCGGGCTTTTGCGACTTCAGCCGAACTGTTTGTCTTCGAGCCCAGTTTGCAACGAATTGTGGGCTATGGTGTTATCAACGGATCGGAATTTCAATTGACCGTGAACTCGTATTCGGGCAGCATCAAAGCACTGTGGTCAAGAGATGCACGCACCCCCGTCGCCTACGGTGGCACGATCAACGCTGGGCAATTGCAACTGATTGGCACCAACAATCAACCGCTCGAGCTTCCCAAATTTCTCTCAGACCAGGGAATTTTTGTGCGGATTGTGATCACCAAAGTTCAAGCCAACCAGCCAATCGCAATCCCCTCGGGTGGTGATAATCCAAAGCCAGCCACCGGTGGGTCCAATCCACCAACTCCCAGCCCCGTACCAAACCCGACGACGCCCACCAAGCCGACGCCAACACCCACCAAGCCTCCAACCACGCCAACACCGTCAAAGCCGCCAGAGAAACCCGAAAAACCCGAAAAGCCAGAGAAACCTGAAAAGCCAGAGAAACCCGAAAAACCTGAAAAACCAGAACAGCCCGAAAAGCCCAAAGGTTCGGATCGAATTGGCGATCACTACTCCAATAAGGTCGGCAATTGACCGTGCTGAGTCGCTCATTGGCTAAAATTTTAATCGTTGAAGATGACGAAAACTTGGCAGGGGTCTTGGCGGGCGATCTGAGGCTGGCGGGTTATGAGGTTTTAAGCGCCAAAACTGGGTTGGCAGCTTTAGAGCTTGCCGCTCGAGAACAACCCGACGTGGTGCTGCTCGATCTGGGCTTGCCCGACTTGGACGGTTTGGAGGTCGCCCGACAACTTCGAGCCGACAACGCGCCGGTGATTATTGCCGTGACGGCTCGGGTCAGCATTTCGGACCGGGTTGACGGTTTGTACGCTGGGGCAGACGATTACATCACCAAACCTTTCGCGCTCGAGGAACTTCGGGCGCGTTTGCACGCGCAGTTGCGCCTGCGCCGACCAAACAATGACGCCATCGAAATCGGTCAACTCAAACTCGAGCCTCACGCCCGAAAGTGTACGGTCGGTGTGGCTGAAATCAACCTGTCAACCAAAGAATTTGAATTGCTCGAGATGCTCGCCCGTCGTCCAGGACGGATTTTTTCGCAATCCGAATTGTTCGAGCGCAGTTATCAAGACCTCGAACCTGACTCGAACGCCATCGAGGTGCGGATCAGTGCCATCAGACGCAAGTTGCGCGAGGCAGGTTTGGAAAATGTCATACGCACCGTGCGCGGCGCGGGTTATGCTTTTCGCAGCGCCGAATAAATTTCATATCATTCATGTCCAATACTTTTTTGCAAACTCGAGTTCAACCCATTCATGCCCTCAGAACCCGTTTGGCGCTGGCATACACGGTTTTGACCTTGTTTTT
>CAXTTL010000347.1:0-3468 GCA_964247135.1 uncultured Deinococcales bacterium
CGGCAATCTCGCAGGCTTTCTCGAGGTTGGTCTTGGGCAGCACGATCAAAAATTCTTCACCGCCCCAACGTCCAGTGTGTGCCTCTGGCGGTGCGGTTTGGCGTAAAATTTTGGCAAAGGCAACCAACACCTTGTCGCCAGTGGCATGACCGAACGTGTCGTTAACTCGTTTGAAATGATCCACGTCGAGCAAAACGATGGCGAGTTCGGTGTCGTGTGAGGTTTTCAGGGTTTTCTCGAGTGTGGCGTACAAAGAGCGGCGGTTTGCCAGTCCAGTCAGGTCATCGGTGCTTGACCGAACGCGCTCGAGGCTGAGTTGCGATTTGGTGAAGGCAAGCAGGTAGGTGAATCCCAGCATTGCGCCCGAGATGGAAGTGTAACGCACCAGTGAAACCAGTTCGCTCGAGTTGTGAGACTGCATAAAACCTGGCAGCACTTTGAATAAACTTAAAAAAAACGCGGTCACGGTGAGGCTGACGGCAACCCGCAGTCCTGTTCGGTTGTCAAAAACCACATAGGCAAAAACACACAAATGCGCGATCAACCAGTGCGAGGTTTCACGCGCATCGCGCCAGGTCACCAGTGCTCGGGAGGCGACATAATCGGTGTAGACCAGGTTGGTCAGGGCAATCAGGACGGTCATGACAAAACCGTAGCGTTCGACCCAAGTCACGCTGACCTTGGGGTTGAGCAACCGAATCAGACCAAACAAGCAACCCAAACCGAGCGCAATGTAGGCGTTTGCCATGAAGGGCTGCTCGAGCCGATTGGCTTGCCATGCCGTGAACGTTCCGGGCAGTCCAATCAGAATCACCACAATGTAAACGCGCCTTTTCAGGGCATCCGCTGGGCTTTCTCGAGCGATTGGGCTTTGGATTGTGTTCTGGGGAGAGTCCATCAGACGCTTCATCATACCAAGTAAGGGTTAACAAAGTTGTGTAAATCTGCGTTTGGAACTCTAAAATTGCGGCAACCCACTCGAGCGTCAACACGTTTTGGGTAAATTTTTAAGGATCGTGCAACAATACGTTTTCAAATAAATCTCGAGTCCAGGAGCGAAATTGTGAAAGACATTCAAACCAGCGGTGCGTTGTTCCAAGCGGTGCAACTCTTGAAATTGTTCCCAGATTCCAAAACCTTTGCCGATGCCGAACCTCGAGTCTCTGGTGAAATGATTGAAACCGAATTTCGGGTGTTGCTGCTCGGGTTCGTTCAAAGCCGTTTTGACCTGCCCCAAACCTCGAATTTGGTTGTCACCCCCCAACCAAATCTCGAGGCGCATATTGATGCTTTGTGGTCGTTGCTCGAACGTCCTGCAACCACACCTCATCCCGACTCGAGCCTGCTGGCATTGCCTGAAACCTCGGTCGTTCCCGGCGGGCGTTTTCAGGAGATGTACTATTGGGACACCTACTTTTCGATGCTGGGCATTCAAATCGCGGGACGCAAAGAATTATTGCCTTCCTTGGTCAAGAATTTCTCGAGCATCATTGACCGTTACGGTTTTATCCCCAACGGCTGCCGCACGTACTACTTGTCGCGTTCGCAACCGCCCGTTTTTGTTTTGATGCTCGAGATGATCGAACACGAATTTGGTCGGGATGCGGTCACACCGTTTTTGCCCGCTTTAAAACTCGAGTACGAATTTTTCATGACCACCCGTAGCGTCAAACTTCCAAACGGTGCAAGCCTCAACCGTTACTGGGATGCGAAAAATGCGCCTCGAGAGGAATCGTACCTCGAGGATGTCGAACTGATTCACCAAAACCCAAACCATTTGACCCTCGGGCGCGAACTCCGAGCCGCTGCCGAAAGTGGTTGGGATTTCTCGAGCCGTTGGTTTGGAAAGGCTGGATTGGGCAGCATTCACACCACCGACTTTGCGCCCATCGACCTCAACTGCATTTTGTATCACCTCGAGATGCAGCTTGGAATCTGGTTCGAGGATGCCAATTACACCCAAGCTGCCCAGACCCGTAAAGCCACGATCCTCGAGCATTGCTGGGACGAAACGCAAGGCTGGTTTTTTGACCTCGAGCATCAAACAGGTATTCGCAGTCAAAGCTGGACGCTGGCAGGCATGTTCCCGTTGTACTTCAAACTTGCCACACCCGCCCAAGCCGCACGGGTTGCACAAAACCTCGAGCAACATTTTTTGAAAGACGGTGGCTTAATCACGACCCTGATTCATGCAGGTGAGCAATGGGATGCCCCGAATGGTTGGGCACCGCTGCAATGGATTGCCTGCCTTGGACTCGAGCAATACGGCTTTCACGACCTGGCACACGAGGTTGCCACGCGTTTTGTGTGCATTGCCGAGCAAGTCTGGAAACGCACGGGGCGATTGATGGAAAAGTACAACGTTGAAGACACGCAACTCGAGGCTGGAGGGGGCGAGTATCCTGCGCAAGACGGATTTGGTTGGACGAACGGTGTGGTTCGCGCCATGATTGAGCGTTACGATTTGCGCTCGAGAGATTAGAAAACTTTAGACGGAGGTGATCCTATGGCAACCTTAAAAAGTGCAATTCCGTTTGAACAAATGACCCATTTACAACAAGCCATTTGGCAGATTCTTGAACCCATGCAGCAATGGCAAACCAGGGGTATTGAATACGAATTTGTGTTTGACACCCAAAACAACCATTACCAAGTTTTAATGCACGGTTGGCGCGGCGCAAAACGGTTGTATCACGTCATGATTCACTTTGCGATCAAAGGCGAATTTCTTTGGATTGAAGAGAACAACACCGAAATAGATTTTAGCGAAGAATTGCTCGAGTACGGCGTTGGAAAAGACCGAATTGTGCTTGGGTTTTACCCGCCCAACCATCGGACGCTCGAGGGATTTGCTTCAGGGGTTTGAAGCTCGAGAAACCAATGCGTCATGATTGAGCGGCACGATTTACGCTGAGAGATTGATTACAGGTTTGGTTTTGAAATTTGCGTACACAAGTGTACACTTTTCTCGAGGTGAGTTTCATGCCAGAAATCGCAACCGTAAACACCCGAGAATTTCGTGAAGACCTCTCGCATTTTCTTGACTCCGACCAGACCATTGCCATCACCAAGCACGGGCATGTTGTGGGTTATTACGTTCCCGCTCGAGACCCAGACAAACTCAAAGCACAAGTTCAGGCTTTTCAGACCAGCGCCGAGCGGCTTCAAGCTGTTCTTGACGCGCAAGGTTTTACCGAACAAGATTTGGAAGAAGTTGTGGCAGAGTTTAATGTTGTTCGTAAGAAAACTCGAGTTGCCAAAAAGTGAGTCCCAAACGGATTGTGCTCGATGCGAATATTTTGATTCGGGCGGTTCTTGGAAATCGGGTGGGTTTTCAACTCGAGGTGTATCAAACCACAACGATGTTTTGCACAAGTTCAGAGGCACTCGAAGAAGCTCGAGAACACATCCCGAACATCCTCGAGAAACGTGGTTGGGCTGGAATTCCTGAATTTCTTGAAACACTCG
>CAXTTL010000348.1:0-3456 GCA_964247135.1 uncultured Deinococcales bacterium
CGAAATCAGTTTTATTTTAAGCGGCAAACTCGAGGCAAGCTCAGGCGGAGAAACGTCTACCCTTCAGGCGGGCGACATCAGTTTTATTCCCGCGCTCGAGCATCACTGGGCTTTTGTGCTCGAGGATACGCGCTTGTGTTACGTGCTGATTCCCAGAACTGAAGGACGTTAATGCCAAAATACCCGCACATCAAAGCCACCCTCAAAGCCCGTTTGCTGGCTGGCAAATACCGCGAGGGCGAACCAATTCCCAGCGAATCACAAGTTGCCAGCGAATTCAAAGTCTCCAGAATGACCGCCCGCCGCGCCGTTGATGAACTCGAGCGTGAAGGTTACGTTTACCGCGTTCAAGGTGCGGGTTCGTACCCGACCGGCAAGCGTTTCAGGCAGGGCGTGTTTCGGATTCGCAGCCTCGAAGAATTGGCACTCGAGCTGCCGGATCAACCGTTGCCGTTTACCAAAGTTTTAAAAGCGGGTATTTCCACCGCCACCCCAAAAGTCAGCGACGCCCTCAAAATCCCGCCAAACACGGCGATCCTCGAGATCATTCGCCTTCGCGGTTTGGGCGATCTGCCTGTATTACTCGAGAAACGCTTTTTAAAACTCGAGCAAACCGAATCGATTCTGAAAACCGATCTTCGCGTCGAAAGCCTGCACGATACGTTGGTCGGCACGCTCGGCTTGAGCATTTCGCGCGTCGAACAAACCCTCGAGACCGCAAACTTGGAACACGAAAATGCCAAACTGCTCGAGCTTCCCGTTGGCACATCCGCTTTTTTGATGAAACGCGTCAGTTTTTCTGGTGATTTGCCACTGGCATACACCCGTTATTGGGTTCGCAGTGACCGTCGGGCGTTTGTCAGCGTATTTGAACCGTAGAATCTCGAGCCAACAAAAATTCCCAACCCTTGAAACTCGAGTTGGGAATTTTGATTGATTGCTTAAGCTTGCATTCTGCGTTGCGGTTGCTTCATGACCTGTTCGGCTTGCGCGGCGGCGGCTTGACCGGCTTGCGCCCCAAAAACCCAGGCGAGTTTCAGCATGAAAAGCGTGGTGTCAGCGTCACCGGCGGCTACTCGAGCGCGGAAGTAATCCTCTACACCTGGCGGCAATGGCATTTCTTTCAAGGCTGCCTCGTGTTCGGATTTCATTTGTTTCATCACTTGCTCAAAATCCATGATCGTACTTTACACGACCACACTCAGATTTCATGTGAGCAAAGATACAACTCAGGTTAATGATTGCTGGTTTGTTTGTCCTTTTCAGCCTCGAGAATGGCGTTTGAAAGCGCCTCATACGGACTCGAGCCTGTGCCCCCGTGGGCGCGGTCGGGGCGATCCACCCAAGCTTGGTATTCCTCGCCAACTTTGCGAATCAGAAGCTCCGCATAACCAGCCTCGAGCGTCCGTGCAAAAAGCGCATTCAGGTCACTCGAAACGTGCGCAAAACCTTGAGATGCCATGACTTTGCGCAAGGTAATTTCTCGGGTTTCCATCGTGCCACCAATCGCAAAATAACGCGATAAAGTTTGCGCCCAGTCTCCCCTGGCGGTGATCGGAGCCATGCGTTCAAGCGCCGTCTCGAGGTCCAATTCGGTTGGTTGGTGGTACTTGTTTTCGTGCAAAACCAATTCGGTTTGCACCCGAGGGCGAACGGGAGGCGTTTCATCGGGCACGCCAATCGTCAGCCCCGCAAAGGGCAGCACACCCGTCGGAAGCTCGAGCACTTCAACCAGACGCTCGAGTGCACCAAGAATGCCACCAATCCAACAGCCTTGATAACCCAGCAATTCGGCGGCAACCAGCATGTTTTGTGCCGCCATGACCGCATCGCCTATCGCAAAATGAATCGCGGCGGCACTCCAATTGCCAAACTCGTAACCTTTTAACTCGAGCAGGCTTTTCAAGCGGTTCACGTCTGCCAAAACGATAAAAGTCTCAGATGCCGTCGCCATGTGCGGATTGTTCGAGACTCGAGCGATTTCCTCACGCAAAACTGGGTCGGTCAAGCGCACGAACGAGTACATTTGCGCGGTGGCATCCGTCGGGGCGCGTTGTGCCGCCCAAACGATTTGCTCGAGATGCCCTGGCTCGAGTGGCACGGGCTTAAACTTGCGAACGGTGCGGTGGTTGGCGAACACTTCAAGGCGAGGATCATGATTCATCGGCTCGAGCTTAACTTGAACCTGTTCTCCAAAACGTATTTTGCGCGTCAACGGGTTTTGAGCCAAACACCCAAGCGCCCAATTTCTCGAGCTTTGGGAAAACTTGAAGATTTCTCGAGCGGCACGGTGACAATGGCATGTTCAAAATCACTCGAGAGTCGTTGCGTTAACGCTTGAAGCGCCTTCGTCCCCCCTGCCAACCAACCCGAAAACCCAGGCTCGAGGGCAATCATCATACCAGTTGGTTGATGGTCTTCAAACGCCAAATACGCCGTGAGTTTCGGGTTTTCCTGCATGGCACGAGCGATTTCTTTGGCAACCAATTCTTGCCAATCCAAAGCAGAGTTCTGTAAGCACCACACTCGAGCCAACGTTGAAGCTTGCGACCATGAAACTTGCTCAACGATCAAATCACTTTTTCCCGCCTGAACCTCGAGCACAACCAAACCCGAGCACGGCAAAAACTGCGCGTTGCTGGCGGCAAGCTCGATGGTTGAGTCTTCGGACAAAATCAAAATTCCTGATTTTCCTCGAGTCGCAAATTCTCGCTCGAGTTTGGCAACATCCGAAACCGAGTTTGAGAATCCAGCATTCACCTCGAGAATCGGCAAGTTTGAATTCTCGAGAAATATGACTCCCTCGAGCATCTGATTTCGCGCAAAACACGCCCAAAATGATTGCAAAATTTCAATCAAATTACTCGTGCGCTTTTAAGGCGTGAAGAATCACTCGAGCCTCCTCGACGTTTTGAATTGCCAAACGGTCTGTGGCACTGAAAAACAAGACCAACGCCGCCTGAGCGCCCGTGGACACGCTCGAGCCACGTCCTACTGTGCCACCCAGTGCATCCGAAACTTCGTAATACAAAACCCGCTCAAGGTTGATGCCTTTGTTGCCAGCGCGTACAAACTTTGCCATAATTTCCTCCAATAAAATTGAATTTCGCGTTCAAGGGCGAACGGCAGGGCGCAGCAAGCAGCGCCCCTACAGACCCAAGGCTCTATTTAACAATTCGCGCACCAAATCGGGTTTGGCTTTACCGCCAAGGGCTTTCATGATCGGACCAAACAAAGCATTGATTGCCTTCGGGTTCTTTTTTGCATTCTCCACCACGTCAGGGCTGGCATTCATGACCTCGAGAATCGCGGCTTCAATCGCACCGACATCGGTGGTTTGCTCGAGTCCACGGTCTTTGACAAGTTGCGCTGGGTTTGCGCCTTGCATGATATCGGGCAGCAAATCTTTTGCGATCTTGCCCGAGATCGTTCCCGCGTCAATTAAAGCAATCAAAC
>CAXTTL010000349.1:0-3450 GCA_964247135.1 uncultured Deinococcales bacterium
ATGCCAGCCCTCACGACGGCGAGAAAATGGCGCTGGGTTTGCCTGGGCGCAATGCAAAGGGATTGGTGGGCATCTTGACCAAGTACCTGATGCCCGCCGCCGCACCGCAAACCGCCGATGTGTTGCTCGAGGATGGGCAAGAATTGCCTGTGCTGGGTGGGTTGAAAGCAATTTTTACGCCAGGGCACACGCCAGGGCACGTGTCGTTTTTCAGCTCGAGCCGCAAGATTTTATTTGCTGGGGATTCGCTGAACACGATGGGAGGAAAATTGCAATTTATGGCGGGCCCGTTTACCGACGATTTTACGGCGGGGCAAAATTCGGTGCGAATTCAGTCGGCTTTGGGCGCTGAGGTTGTGTGTTGTGGGCACGGTGTGCCGATGCAAGGCACACTGAAATTTCCATTCTGAAACCTCGAGTTTGAAAGCCAATCGCCACCCAACCTCGAGGTTGGGTGGCGTTGAAACTTGCCAAAAAATAAAATTGGTGTTATGGTTTTGTAACAGTGTTACAGAAAAAGACCAGCGTTACATCCCATCAGCAAGTGCGACAACACAGCCGCGATTTGCAGCGACGCAACGCGCTCGAGACCGCAAGCCGTTTGCTGTCCGAGCAGGGTTCGCAAGCCTTGACGGTTCGGGCAATCAGCGAACAACTCGGTTGCTCGACCAGCGTGATTTACACCATGTTCGGCGATAAAAATGGTTTGGCAGAAGCCCTGTACCTCGAGGGTTTTGAACGGCTTGGTATTGCCTTTGCCAAGCTTCCTGTGACCGCCAACCCGCTCGAGCATCTGCAAAACCTGGGCACGGCGTACCGCACCAATGCGCTCGAGCATCCACATTTTTACGCCCTGATGTTCGGGCAGGCATTGCCCGATTTCACGCCCTCATCCCAGACCATCGCTCGAGTCAACCTGACCTTTGAGACGATGGTGGATGCGGTCGGGCGCTGTATCGATGCGGGATTGTTTCAAGACTTAGACGCTCGAGCTTGCGCCAGCGTGCTCTGGATTGTCTCGCACGGCGCGGTCAGTTTGGAATTGGGCAAGCATTTTAGCGCCAGCGAGGGACAGAACCTGTTTGCCTTTGCCTGCCAAAGCACCATCATGGGTTGGTTGGCGTCAAATCAACACCAAAACTCGAGCCAATTCAAACTTCCCAAGACCGCTCCGCAACGCCGTGCGGTTAAAACAAAGTCGTGACTTTCAGGCAGCATCCATGAAGCCTGTGAAGTGAAAGCAAAGTACGCAACGGTTGGTCGCCTGCAAGCAAAACGCCGTCGCGTACCCAAGAGAGGATCAAAACGTTCAGGAAAACCCGCCCGTCATTGAACCACCACACATCATACGGCAGAGTCTGCCAAGCTTTTAGGAGGATGCCCATGCGAAAGCAACACTTCTCGAGTCTTCAATTCTTGGTCGCCAGCGTTTTGATCGCTGCGCTCGCCGTTGGGATTGTGGCGTGTTCGCCGTTGCAAACCGCGTTGTTGTTCACCAGCGCCAAAACTGCCGAACACGTCGATACGCCCTTAAGCCAAAAAGCCAATAACACCTTCTGGACAGCCTTTCATGCCGGACAGTACGAACGCCTGAAAGAACTCCGAACCCTGCTGTTGGCGTCTTACCTCGAGCAACCGCGCGACCCAAACCGCGCCAGGTTGCTGGGCTTGAGCTACCTTTGGACGATTGCCGAACGTGACCGTGATACCAACGCCGGTCCAGAAATCACCGATGCCGCGATTCTCGCCGAACGGTATCTGCTCGAGGCGTACAAACTCGAGCCGAGCGATGATCGCCTACCAGGTTTTATCGGCGCCATTCGTCTGGCTCTGGGCAGCATTCACCAAGACGAACGCGTCACCGTTGAGGGTTATTACACGCTGCTGGACGGGATCAAGCTCTATCCAGAGTTTAATTATTTTACCTTCAGCGACAGCCTCAGCTCTCAGCCGCTCGGGTCGGATCGCTTCACCGAATCGGTGGACGCCATGTGGACCAACGTGGCGCTGTGTCTGAATGCGCCGGTCAACAAAAACCCAGACCTGGCGGCGCTCAGCGCCCAAAGCCAAGCCTTTTTAGACCGTAAAGATCAGCTTTCGCCGAGGGTTCGCAACGTTTGCCTGAATTCCGAAAAAGTACCTCATAACTGGGAAGGATTTTTCTTGCATTTTGGCGATGTTCTGGTCAAGCAAGGACGCGCCGATGCCGCCAAAATCATGTACCAGCAAGCCAAAATCAGCCCAAGCTACAGCACGTACCCTTTTAAGAACATCCTCGAGCGAAATCTTCAAAATGCCGATGCTCGAGCCAAAGCTTTTCAGAATCCCGATGTCAGTCAACAGCCAGAAATGACCAACGCCTCGAGCGCGCAGTGCATGATGTGCCATCAGGCCAAATGATGCAAAAACTCGAGCAAAGTTTAAGTTTCGGGAAAGCAAACCCAGCGGTTTTTGCCCTCGGTTTTGGCTTGGTACAGGGCTTGATCGGCTTGAAGCAGCAAACTTTGAGGGTCGGGGGTATTGGAGTTCAAAAAGCCGACCCCCAGGCTGATCGTGACCTTGATCGGAGTGCCTGAATCCGTTAGGATACGCGAGCCTTGTACAACCACTCGAAGTCTCTCCGCCACATCGCAGGCGGATTTTAAGGACAAACTCGGCAACAACACCACAAATTCTTCGCCGCCGAGCCGTGCCAGCACATCGTATGAACGCACCATGTCCGCGCAAGCTCGAGCCACTTTTTGCAGCACACGGTCCCCAGTGGCGTGTCCGTACTGGTCATTGACCGATTTGAAATCGTCAATGTCAATCATCAAAACGGCAAGGTTGGCATTGGTTCGCAAGGCTCGAGTCGTTTCAAGCTCAAAGCTCTCCATGAAAAAGCGGCGGTTGTACAACTGCGTCAGGCTGTCACGGGTTGCCATGTTCAACAGTCGCGCTCGATTTTCTTCAAGCTCGAACAGCAATTGCATCAAAAAATGGGTGACTGTCGGCGCAACAAGCATCGGCACCAGAATCGAGGTCAGCAGCACAAAAGGTAAATCCGCAGCTTTAGCCCCAAACAGCCAACTGATCGGCAGGGCAATCACCACCGAGGCAAGAATTGACCAGACCGAAACCAGCAGCAAGGCTCGCCAACGACCCAGGCGCACCAAGCCCTCACGCCAACCTCGGCTCGAGGGTTGATCGGTTGGGTTGAGGGTCAGTTTTTCGGACCGTTGAACGAACTCAGCCATCGTTTTGACCCAACCCAATTCGTGCAACCCGACAAACGCCAGGGTCTTGAAAACGATGACCGAAACGGTTTTGAAATCGTCGTTTTTGGTGGTCTGGACTCGTTTTCATGCCATGATTCTAGCAGCCAGCCCTGACGGGTAACTTACAAATCCTGCTCGAGATTTTAAGGCGTTTGACTTTCAGCCTTGAATCTTGAGAACTGAAAGTCAGACG
>CAXTTL010000350.1:0-3317 GCA_964247135.1 uncultured Deinococcales bacterium
ATTTGGTTGCCGCGTAAAGCCTAAAAACAGACGGTTGCGCTCGAGAGACGGGTGCAGCCGTTTTTTCATTGCCCAGGGTTCAATTGTGGCATGGTTCTGATTTGCAATAGTTTAAAACTCGTATTATTTAAACATGGAAATTTCTAAAGTCAAAAAATCGAGCAATACCCCAACACCGCGCAAAAATTCTCGAGCCGCCGTCGAAACCGACCTGATTGGCTTGATGCACCAGATTTCTTGGCACGGACGCAAATTGTTTGTCGGCACTTTGGAGCGCGACAACTTGGACATGGGCGACTGGATGATTCTCGAGACGCTGTTTGAAGATTTTTCTGACGGTACGACCATGCGTCAACTCTCAATCAGCATCGGCATGAAACCCTCATCGTTGACCGGCGTGGTCGATGCGTTGGTGGAACGCGGTTGGATTGAGCGTCACTCGAGCGAAATTGATCGCAGGGTTGTCTTGGTGAGGTTAACCCAAAGTGGACGCGATTATGTTCTGGTCGTCAGGCAGCACCTTCATGAGGTGTACCAAGCCTCGATGGCGGGCAGCAAGGTCAGCGAACTCGAGTTTGTCAAACAGTTCTTTGCGACCATGCTCGAGGGGCAGATTTCGTATGTTCAAGCGTTGAAAAGTAATGCTTAGCGGGTGTCGGTGAATGTTTCTCGAGTATTAAGAGATCAATTGGCAATTGGCGCACGGTAAATTGCCTGCTGTTATTCACTCAAAGAAATAAGAAAGCCTGAAAGTATCAGATTTTTATTTTATAAATATTGGCAAGAACTTCTCGAAATTAACCAAAAGACAAATCAAACAGTTCGTTTGATCGGTTCTCGAGTTACAACTGCTGAAACAAACCCAAAAAATGTCAATCCTGTGCCGAGAAACGAGATTATCAGAAAATTTGAATCTCGAGTCGCCTCATAAACTCAGCCAAAGATTTGCGTCAAAAGAACAATTTGACCTTGATTTTCAGCATATACTCAGAAATGACTGACCGTCAGTTCAGTCATTTCGTTTTTAAACTTGAATTTTGAACAGCATTTGAAAAATTGATCATCGAACCGACCAATCCAGAGGAGTTCCAACCAACATGCGATATCTTAAATCCAGTGTCATGCTCGTTTCCCTTGCCCTTTTGTTTTCGGCTTGCAATCAGCCGAGCGCCAACAAAACCCAACAAACCCAAACCGCACTTGCGCCCAGCCAAACGGCGACCTCTGTGCGGGCAATCACGGTCAATGCAGGCGTCCTCAAGACCAACCGCAACGTCAACGGGACGCTCGAGCCAACCATCGACAGCACCATCGCCGCCCAAACCAGCGGTCAGGTGGTCAGCATCAAGCACCGCGAGGGATCAAAGGTTGCGCTTGGTGAGGTGATCTTGAAACTCGATGACACTGGATTGCAACAACAACTGATCGACGCGCAATTGCAACTCAAAACCGCCCAGATCAACCTCTCGAGCAGCCAACGAAAATCCCCAGAGACAACAAACCAAAGCCGCTCGTCGCTCGAGAGTGCCAAAATCAGTTTGGACAAGGCGCAACAAACCTATCAAGCCAATCTGGCGGTCTTTAAAATTGGCGGGGTGTCAAAAACCGACCTCGACACCAGCAAAGCCAACCTTGCCCAGTCTGAGGCGAGTTTTAAACAGGCACAAGCCAGCCTGGCGCAAGCCGAACGGGCGAAAAGCGAGAACTTGGCACTCTTGGAGGTTCAGGTGGCGCAAGCCCAAAACAAAATCGCTCAGACCAGCCGCAGCCTGGGGCAAACGGTCGTGAAAGCTCCGTTTGGCGGTGAAATAGCCGAGATGTTCACCGAAGTCGGCGAATTTGTCAATGCGGGCGCAAAAGTCTTGCGTTTGGTAGACACCTCGAGTCTCAGGGCGCGGTTTAAAGTCCCAACCCAGGACGCCAACACCCTTCAAACCGGCAGCAGCCTTCGCATCAAAGCACTCGGGCGCACGCTCGAGGCAAAGGTGACGCGCAGCTCGCAAATTGCAGGCTCAAGCCGTCTGGTCGAGACGTTTGCGCGGCTTGTTGGCAATCAAAACACCAGCGGCTTCAGCGCGGGCAGCACGATCCAAGTTGAGTACACCCTAAAGGTTGCCCAGGGCGTGCTGGTGCCGACCGGAGCACTGCAAACGAGCGGCGGTCAAACCTACGTTTATCTGGTAAAAGACGGCAGCGCGGTACAGCGCAACGTCAACGTCCTCGGGGAGTCGGGAGGGCAGGTGGCAATAACTGGCATCGAGGCTGGAACGCAAGTGGTCTACCCAGTGCCAGGAAGCCTGCAAAACAATGAAACCATCAAGGTTCTCAGCAACCCAGGGAGCACCAAATGAGCGAACTCGAGCGCCCACAGACTCAACTCGATCAAACCGCCAGCGAATTGGCAGTCAGTCAGCCGCCCCAAGCCGAAGTCCGCGAGAATCCGGCGATCAAATTCAGCGTCTCGAGGTACGTGCTGTCATTGGGCATTTTTGTGGCGATTTTTATTTTTGGACTGGTCGCCGCCATCGGTCTGGGCGTGGATTTGCTGCCCAAATTCGATATTCCAATCGTGGCAGTCACAACCACCTACCCTGGCGCAACCCCAGAAGACGTTGACAAGCAGGTGTCCCGCAAAATCGAGGACGCCGTCTCGACCCTGACTGGCGTCTCCGACATTTCATCCTCGAGCAGCAACGGGATTTCACAGGTCACGATCAGTTTTGGTAACGGTGTGGACACCGCCGTGGCAGCCAACGATGTCAGCCAGAAAGTCTCGGCAATCAGAAGCGCCCTGCCCAGCGACGCCAACGCCCCAAACGTCCAACGTTTCAACCCCAACGACCAACCGATCATCACCGTGGCGGTCGGCGGCGGCGGCTCGAGCCTGCGTGCGGTTTTCGATTACGCCGACAAGGACTTACGCAACGCCCTCGAGCGGGTTTCGGGCGTGGCAGACATCGGCATCTCGGGCGCTCCAGCCCGAGAGATTCAAGTGCTGCTCGACCCCGCCAAACTCGCCTCGTACAACCTTAGCTTCTCGAGGGTGAGCAACGCACTGCGAAGCTCGGCGCTCGACTTGCCAGCCGGTGATATTACGGCAAATGGATCAAACGTTTCGTTCGCCACACGCAATGTCCCGACCAGTTTGGGACAGATCGAACAATTTTTGGTTGACCCCGCAGGCGGCACGCAAATCGGCGATTTGGGTGTGGTGCGTGACAGTGCCGCCAACACCAACAGTTACGCGCGGTTCAACGGTCAACCTGTGGTGCTGCTCTCAATTCGTAAAATTTCTGGATCGAATACGGTGGCGGTGG
>CAXTTL010000351.1:0-3157 GCA_964247135.1 uncultured Deinococcales bacterium
GTGGCATTGTGGACAGCGTGGGGGTCGAATCTCACGTGGTCAACAACGATTACGGTTCGGCTTGGCACAAGAACAACTCGGCGGGTTCAGGACCTTACGTTTTAAACCGTTGGGATCAAAGCCAGCAGGTGGTCTTGGATGCCAACAAAAACTCGAGGTTGAGACCGCGCCTGAGCCGAATTGTGTTGCGCGAAATGAAAGAAGCCAACACGCAAAAAATCGCGCTCGAGAGTGGCGAAATTGATATCGCCGGAGACCTCACACCAGACATGGTGAAAGCCAAAGCGACCGATTCCAAATTTGTGATCTACAAAGCCGATTCTTTGCGCTTGCAATACCTGGGCATGAACTCTGGTGCGGGCAGTGTCTTCGAGGATGCTCGAGTTCGCCAAGCCGTGCGCTGGGCTGTGGATCAAGACAGTATCGTGAACGTGCTGGCTGGTGGCAATGCCCGTAAAGTCCAAACCATCATTCCCGCCGGTTTGTTCGGCTTTAACGCTGCTACACCTTACAGCGTCAACATCGAAAAAGCCAAAGCGTTGTTGGCGGCGGCGGGCAAAGCAAATGGTTTCGAGTTTGAAATGCTCGTGCCACAAGGTTCTTGTGCGGCTGGTGTGCCTTGCTCGGATTTGGCAGCCAAAATTCAATCTGATCTTGCCAAAATTGGTCTCAAAGCCAACATCAAGCAAATCGTGCAATCCGAGCTGCTCGGCATTTACCGCGCCCAGAAAGCCCAGATGGTCTTGGTGGGTTGGAGTCCGGACTTTCCCGATCCGGACGGCAATGCCACCCCAATGAGCGATTACGGCGCCAAGAGCCTCGCGTGGCGCAACGCTTGGAACAATGCGACCGCCAGCAAGCTCGCGCAACAGGCGGCGCTCGAGACCAACCCGACCAAGCGTGCGGCGTTGTACAAGCAACTGACAGAGCTGCAACTTGACGAGGGTCCATTTGCGATTTTGTATCAACCCAAAGTGCCAATCACCCTGTCAACCAGCGTCAAAGGTTATTTGCGCAACGCACAGGGTCAAGTGCGTTTTGAAAAGATCACCAAGAAATAATTCCAATTGAATCTCAACGGGGAGCGCAACATGGCGCTCCCCAATTCGTAGACCAGAAACCCGAGAACTATAAATGCTCAATTACACCATCAGAAGATTATTTTTTGTCCTGTTCGTGGTTTGGGGCGTGTCCGTGGCGACTTTTTTCCTGTCACAAGTCGTGCCCGGCGATCCCGCTTTGGTGGCACTCGGCGACAAAGCCACCGACGAAATGATTGCCAATTTTCGGGTCAAAAATGGTCTGGATAAGCCTGTGGTCGTCCAGTATTTCAGTTATGTCGGGCGTCTGTTGCAGGGCGACCTTGGCACGAGTTTGCGCACCGGACGCCCAATCATCGACGACCTGCGCGACTTTTTCCCTGGCACGCTCGAGCTTTCGATCACGGCTTTGCTGATTGCTGCCCTGATCGGCATTCCGGCGGGTATTCTGGCGGCATTAAACCAGAACAAAGCCCCCGATTTCATCATTCGGTTTCTGGCGTTGCTGGGCGGCGCGACCCCAATTTACTGGCTGGCAATTTTGCTGCTCGAGTTTTTGCACAACAAACTGCGCATCCTGCCAGGACCCGGGCGTTTGGACGCGTACCTGATTGCCCCGACTCGAGTCACGGGTTTTGTCGGCATCGACGCGCTGCTGGCACGCGACTGGCAGGTTTTCGGCGACAGCCTCGCGCATCTGATTCTGCCTGCGTTTGTGCTCGGCGCATTCAGTTCGGCGCTTTTGGCTCGCATGACCCGAGCCTCAATGCTCGAGACGCTCAGCCAAGATTTTATTCGCACGGCGCGTTCCAAGGGCGTTTCGCAAGCGCAAGTGGTGGTCAAACACGCCCTCAGGAATGCGTTTTTGCCCGTGCTGACGGTGCTCGGTGGCGTGCTGGGTGGTCTGCTTTCTGGTGCGGTTTTGACCGAAACCATTTTCAGTTGGCCCGGCGTTGGGCGTTACACCACCGATGCCGCCATCAGCCTGGACTTTCCGGCGGTCATGGGCGTGACCTTGCTGGCTGGCATGGCGTATTCGATCATCAACCTGGTCACCGACCTGTTGTACGCACTGTTTGACCCGAGGATTACTTATGCTTAAGGCTGCGCTGCCCGCCAAAAAACAGGCATCCAAAGCCAGCAGGCGCTTCTGGCGCAACCCTGCCGCCATCGTGGGTCTGGTGCTGATTGCCGTGTTGGTGTTGGTTGCCGTTTTCGCCTCGCTGATCTCGCCCGACCCAATCGTGCAAAATTTAAGCAACCGTCTCCTTCCACCCTCGAGTGAACATTGGCTCGGCACGGATCAACTCGGGCGCAGCGTTTGGGGACGTGTGGCGCACGGTGCGGCGCTCTCGTTGCAGGTCGGTGTGATCGTGACCCTGATTTCGGTCAGTGTCGGCGTGCTGGTCGGGTTGCTGGCTGGAACCTTTGGCGGCATTTGGGATAACGTGTTAATGCGTGTGACCGACATTTTCTTTGCCTTCCCGAGTTTGATTCTGGCGATGGCGATTGCCGCCGCGCTCGGACCGAGTTTAACCAACACCATCATTGCCGTGGCAATCGTGAATTGGCCCAGTTACGCCCGTCTGGTTCGCGCTCAAGCCCTGGCATTGCGCGAACGCGAATTTGTCGAGGCAGCTCGAGCGATTGGCACTTCAAGGCTTGGGATTGCGCTTAAGCACGTGCTGCCAAACACCTTGACACCCGTTTTGATTCAAGCCAGTTTTGACATTGGGCAAGCCATTCTGACCGCCGCAGGTCTGTCGTTTATTGGATTTGGAGCGCAAGCGCCCACGCCCGAATGGGGCGCGATGGTCAGTGAAACCCGCAATTTTATTTCTGAAGCGCCTTGGGCAAGTTCTGCGCCCGCCATTGCCATCTTGCTGGCGGTGCTGGCGTTTAACTTGGTCGGTGACGGCTTGCGTGACGCCCTCGATCCACGAAACACGCACTAAAAACTTGCGGCTCGAGGGTGAATACAAACTCGAGCTTTTCAAGGTTTCATTGCGACTTCGGATTGGCTCACAATGTTCATTCCAAGAACTCGGGTTTTCGCTTTTCTCGAGTCAATACTTTCATGTTTGCACCATCATCTCGGACTTGGATAAATCTCTTTT
>CAXTTL010000352.1:0-3146 GCA_964247135.1 uncultured Deinococcales bacterium
AGCATTTACGGCGAGACTTTGTTGCTGCCCGAAGCTCGGGTGATTCCAAATATGCGAGTCAAGGGTTTGGACGGCGACGCGAAAATGGGCAAGAGTTTGGGGAATGCGATTTTTTTGTCTGATACGACAGAAACTGTCTCGAGTAAAGTCTCGAGTGCCATCACCGATCCTGCAAAAATCAGGTTGCGCGATGTTGGAAATCCCGATATTTGCACGGTCTTTGAATACCTCAAATTGTTTTCGGAAAACCTCGAGACGATAGCCAACGAATGCCGTGCAGGCGCTCGAGGTTGCGTGGCGTGCAAACGAGAACTTGCCCAGAATGTGAATGCCAAACTCGAACCGATCCGAGAAAAACGTGCAGTGCTCGAGCCAACTGAAATTCTCGAGATTCTGTTTGAAGGCACGAAAAAAGCGCGTGATGTCGCTCGAGAAACCCTGGATGTGGTGAAACAACACATGCACCTCGATTACTTTAAGGCGGCGTGAACATGGCGCAAGTCAAAATTTACGCCCTGCGTCAAACCCTCGAACCTCGAGCACAAATATCAAACGCCATTCACAAAAGCGTCATGACCGCGCTCGAGTATCCAGCCGACAAGAAATTTCACCGATTCTTCCCGCTCGAGCCTGAAGATTTCGTGTTTGGCAAAGACCGCAGCGAAAAGTACACGATTCTCGAGATTTCGATGTTTGAAGGTCGGAGCGTTGCCGCGAAAAAGAAATTGATTGGTTTGCTGTACCAGAATTTTGAGGGTTTGGGCATTTCGAGCAACGACCTCGAGATTACGATTTTTGAAACACCAAAACACAATTGGGGCATTCGAGGTGTGCCAGGGGACGAACTCGAGTTATCGTATCGGGTCGAGGTTTGAATTCGGAGGCGTTATGAAAATTTTGGTGATCGACAATTACGATTCGTTCACGTACAACCTCGTGCAATACCTTGGCGAGTTGGGCGCTGACCCTGTGGTGTGGCGCAACGATCAATTCAAACTCGAGGACATCGGAAGCCTTAAACCCAATGGGATTGTGGTGTCGCCGGGTCCTTGCACGCCGCTCGAGGCTGGCTTGTCGGTGAATGTGATTGAGGAATTCGGGGAGCACATTCCGTTGTTGGGCGTGTGTTTGGGGCATCAGAGCATTGGGCAGGCGTTTGGTGCGAAGGTCGTGCGGGCGAAAAACCTGATGCACGGGAAAGTCTCGAGCATCGCGCATGATGGCACAGGGGTTTTTGCAGGGTTGCCAAATGATTTCACGGCAACGCGGTATCACAGTTTGGTGATCGAAGATTTGCCTGAAAGCTTGTTGGTGAACGCTTGGGTGGACGAGGCGCACGGGCGTACCATCATGGGTGTGAAGCACAAAACCTTTCCAATTCATGGTGTGCAATTTCATCCCGAGAGTGCCTTGACCGATCATGGGCATAAGATGCTCGAGAATTTCTTGAATGTTTGCGCATGATTATGCTGTAGGGGCGCTGCTTGCTGCGCCCTTTGTGCGGTAAACAAATCCATCATGTAAGCGCAAAGGAGTTTTATGAAGCGCGAAATTTTTTCCAGTGGCGGCAAGTGGGAACCCATCATCGGCTACTCGAGAACGGTGAAAGTCGGGGATTTGGTGTTCGTGTCGGGTTGTACGGCGGCGGATTCGAGCGGGCAGGTTTCGGGTGATGCGTATGCGCAAACCGTGAAAACCTTGGCGAACGTTCGTCGGGCACTCGAGCTTGCGGGGGCGAAAGTCGATCATGTGGTGCGTTCCACGATTTTTTTGCAGAACATCGACGATTGGGAAGCGGTCGGGCGGGCGCATGGTGAGGTTTTCGGCGAGATTCGCCCTGCCGCGACCATGATTGAAGTCTCGAGGTTTATTGCGCGTGAAATGCTGATCGAGATTCAGGTGGATGCGGTCATTTCGGATTGATGCTTGCTCGAGTTTGATCTAGGCTGTGGTCATGAAGTTTTTTCTTGGGTTGTTGTTGCTGGTTGGTGTGGTTCAAACCCAAACCATCACGGTCAACAATTGGCGTAACGATCCAAGAATTCTTGAGGTTCGGACGGTTTATGCGGCGGTGAACAAACTCGCTGTGAGCAAAAAATTAAAGCTCGAGCAGCAGAAATTTGGGTATTGTCCATCTTGGGATCTGGAACGTTCCAAGTTCACAGATGCGAACGGCGTGGTTCGGCGTTACATCAAAGCCGGTGGCAGCGAGGACAGCGTGGTGACATTCGAGCACACCTATGATGTTCGAGGTCGGTTGCGTTTTGTGCTGGTCAAAGCAGGTGCGGTGAATGACACGCAGCTCGAGTTGCGGTTTTATTTTGATGCGGCGGGCAAACGCGTGTGGTTGGATCGTCGCCAGACTGGACCTGGTTACACTTTTTTCGATGCGGATTTTGTGCGTGAGATGGTGTGGCAGCCAAAGAAGGCATTCGTTGCTGCGCCACCGTGTTGACCAAAAAACTCGAGGCTTACAAAATCTTTTTACCGAGCAGGCTGGCTGCCATTTCGACCATGATTTTGGCGGTGGCGTTCTGAGAATCGAGCACGGGGTTGACCTCTACCAAGTCAAGGCTCGAGATTTTGCCAGAGTCGCTTAAGAGTTCCATCAATAAATGCCCTTCACGGTACGTCAGACCGCCAGGAACGGGTGTGCCGACGCCAGGGCAGACACTCGGGTCAAAAGCGTCCGCGTCGAAGCTTACATGCACCCTGGAGAGCGTGCCGAGTTTCTCGAGGGTTTCGGCAGTGATGCGTGCCATGCCGAGGGTGTCCACTTCCTTCATGGTGTAAATGGTTGCCCCTCGGGCGCGAAGCAGCTCACGTTCCTCGAGGTCAACGCTGCGAATGCCGATCATCACGATGTCTTCGGCTTTTATTTTGGCGCCAATTCCACCAATGTTGATCAATCTTTCGTCGCCCAGACCAACCAGGTGCGCGACCGGCATTCCGTGAATGTTTCCGGTCGGACTGATTTGCGGGACGTTAAAATCGGTATGGGCATCGACCCAGATCAAACCCGTGCGTAAACCTCGAGTCACCCCAGCCACGGTTCCCATCGCCATCGAATGATCGCCGCCGAGACAAATCGGAAAGGTGTCGGCGGGCAGTGCTTGGAGGCGTTCGGCGGCTTCCTGGCAGGCGTT
>CAXTTL010000353.1:0-3109 GCA_964247135.1 uncultured Deinococcales bacterium
TAAACCCAGTGCGAAACGAACGAAGCAAGCTTCGAGGAATAAACCCGCAGAGATTAAAAAATGCGCAGTCGGTTGGTGAATTGCGCGATCAAGTTGGATTTATTTTTGTTGGAACTGCGGAGCGTTTTGCACAAGATTTTCAAACCAACAAAAATACTTTGGCTGAAGTGATTGAAGAATTGTGCAATTGGGTTGAAGAGAAAGCTCGAGCGCATGGTTGTGTCACGGTGCTTGGGCTTTGAGGAATGCTCGAGCCGCAAATATGATGGTTCAAGTATCCAAACCTGCCAGCAGCACCACAAGTTCTTTCAGTAATTTTGCCGCAACCATTGCTGTCACGCCGTTCACGTCACGAAGCGGGTTGTACTCGACCAAATCAATTCCAATTGGGGTTTGCTCGAGTGAAGCCAAAACACTCAACAGTTCGCGGGTGCTCATGCCGCCAGGTTCGTGATGCGAAACGCCAGGCACGAAAGCTGGATCGAGCACATCAAGATCGAGTGAAATGTAAAACGGCGCTTGAAACTCGAGTTTTTGTTTTGGATTGAAATTCCGCATTTCGATGACTTTCACGCCAAAGCGCTTGGCTTGTTCACGTTGATGCGGGTTCATGGTGCGAATGCCCACCTGCACCAATCGGCGCACCAGTCCCTCCTCGAGCATTCGGGCAAATGGGCAAGCATGGGAATACCGATTGCCATCCAGTTCGTCGTACAAATCAGGATGCGCGTCGAGGTGCAGAATCTCGAGCGGACCAAATTTGGCGGCGTGCGCCCGAACGAGCGGTAAGGAAACGCTGTGATCGCCACCGAGACTCAGCACTTTTTCGCCGCGCTCGAGCAGGGTTGTGACTTCATCTTGAATGGTCTGAAAGGCACTCGAGCCTGATGTTAAAACCAGATCGCCAGCGTCGCGCCAAAAACCATTTTTTTGCCCCAGGTCAACACCGTTTTCGCTCGAGAGGTTCGATGAATCCGAAAACAAAGCCTCGATGATTTTGCGTGGAGCTTGGGCTGCTCCCCGTTGGAAGCTCGAGTTTTCGTCCAGTGGGATTCCAAGAATGTTGATCATGGTTTGAGATTAACCGATTTGGTCTGTTGCGTGTCTCCGCTCGAGACTTTGTTTTTCGCCCCGCGCCCACCCGTCGGTGGTCTCAATTTACGGCAAGCATTGCAACGCTGTGCCATCTGCTTTGCGATAGACATAAAAGTCGCTGTCAAGCGTCAGAATTTGTTGAATGTTCCGAGCTTCAGCAACCACCATCAAAGAGGCATCCGCCAAATCCATTGGTGTGTCTGCATATTTTTTCATCAATTCTGACATCCTAGAAATTTCAAATGTGGACAAAGAATGTAGTTCCAAATCTTCTGAAAATACCCACTCCCAAAGTTTTGCTTGAGCATGATGACCATCAATTTTGCCAAGAAAATACATTGCCTCCGTAAAACAACACCAAGTTGTCAACATCGGTTGGTTCGGTAATAACTGTGTTGCATTTAAACAACGATTGTGGTTTGGGTCATCACGATCCAAGAGCGCAATGAGAACACCAGAATCAACAAGATTCACAACCGTCCTTGTTTTTTCTTCTCGAGCAACGAAGCCGTGTAGCGTTCAGTTGTATTCTCTGAATACGCCTCACCATTTCCAGAAACGGTGCCAACTAAACCTTGAAGACGATCAAATAAACTTGAGCCAGCCTTATTTTCTTCAGGTACTCCAAGCACTTCACGTAACCGATTGACAGCAAACGTTTCAGGGTCTATCCCTTGTTGCTTCGCTGCTTCCAGCAATGGTTTCTCGAGTTCTGGCGGTACGAGAATCATGGTCATGGGCATATTCTAGCACCAGTCAAAACTCAGCTCGAGCCTTTGTTTTTCGCCCCGCGTCCACCCGTCGGTGATTTGAGTTTCTTGCCCAGCCCGTACTTTTCCCATTTCGCATCGACCAGCGCCACAATTTCGTCGGGCATGGTGATTTTGTCGGGCCAGTTTCTGGTGAATCCTTCGGCGGCAATTTTTCGTGTGCCGTCCATCACCAGAACGTTTCCGGTTGCTCCCTCGAGAATGCGGCAGTCGCGTTCGGGATCAATGTTGTTCAGAACCGTCCAGAAGACATCTTCATGATCGGTGACCTCGGTTTGATCGTCAACAATACAAATCAGACGTATTCCACTCGAGACCGAGGTTTTGGCAAGTTCCATGCCAAGCTCGAGTCCTTGATGCGGACGGGTTTTGTCCACCGCCACAAACCACATGCCGCCGCCAGGTTGGGCTTGCTCGAGAATCCCGTCGAATTTTGGCAGTTCAGTTTCGGCTCGAGGTGATGCCGCTTGCCACTCGAGTTCGCCGCCCTCCTCGCTCCATTTTTTGGTGCCGTCCAGAATCAATTTGCTGCCGTAACTCCAGGCTTGCGAACTGTGATCGAGCACGTCCACCGGTCCTTTGGTGAAGACCGTATCGCGTCCTGGGACGCAGTGGCTTAAGGCATTTGCCCAGAATTCAAAGTTGTTTTGCGGTTTGATGCTTATGTCATCTGATACAACAATCACTTTGGAGAACATGGCTTGCCCAAGCCCGAACATGCCGTTGGCGACTTTAAAGCCGTGACCTGGGTAGGATTTTTTGATCACGACGTTCACCAAGTTGTGGGCGATTCCGCAGGGTGGCAGGTGATAATTGAGAATTTCGGGCAAAATCAGTTGTGCTGGCACGAGGAAAATACGTTCGGTGGCTTCGATCAGGTACGCGTCTTCCATCGGTGGACGCCCGACGATGGTCGCAGGATAAACCGCATTTTTGCGCATGGTCACCGCCGTCACATGAAACGTCGGGTATAAATCCTCGAGCGTGTAAAACCCCGTGTGATCGCCAAATGGACCCTCAACCGCCCAGGGTTCGTTCGGGTCAATATATCCCTCGAGCACAAATTCGGCGTTGGCTGGCACGTCCAGGTTGACGGTGATGCCCTTCACGACCTCTTGGGATTGACCGCGCAAAAAACCAGTCAGGCTGTATTCGTTGATGCCTGGCACGGGCGGAATCGGGGCGGTCGCCGCGTAAATAAGTGCGGGGTCGCCGCCGAGCACCACCGCTACCTCGAGCATTTT
>CAXTTL010000354.1:0-3077 GCA_964247135.1 uncultured Deinococcales bacterium
GAGAACACATCCCGAACATCCTCGAGAAACGTGGTTGGGCTGGAATTCCTGAATATCTTGAAACACACGAACTTCTCCCAACAAGACTCGAGGTCGTGCCGCAAGAAGTATTCCAGGATTTTATGTTCGATGCGCGAAGCAGGTTGTTTGGTCGTGATGAAGATGACGCGCATATTCTGGCTTTGGCGTTGGCGTTTGATTGTCCAATTTGGACAGAAGATTTAGATTTTTTCGGTATTGGCGTGCGTACTTGGAAGTCCGATAAAGTGCAATTGTTCCTCGAGTCTTAAACTTGCTTGACAACATCTTTTGCCGCACTCGAGTCCCCCAACGGCGCGAACAAGAAATTCAAATCCTCATTCGTCAGCGCCGTGCTCGAGGTCAACCCACCCTCGAGAATCCCACGTGCCAGTTCGGCTTTCTTTTCTTGCAGCAGCAAAATCTTTTCTTCCAAACTGCCCTCGGCAATCAGTTTGTAAACGAACACGGGTTTGTCCTGCCCGATGCGGTGGGCGCGGTCTGTGGCTTGGTTTTCGGCGGCTGGGTTCCACCACGGGTCAAAGTGAATCACGGTGTCGGCGGCGGTCAGGTTTAAGCCCACGCCACCAGCTTTCAGGCTGATCAAAAAGACTTTGTTCTCGCCCAATTGAAACGAATCAATCTGATGCGGACGGTCTTTGGTTTCGCCGGTCAATTTCGAGTACGGCACGTTCATGGTTTGCAATTCAAGCTCAAGCAAACCAAGCAACGTGGCAAATTGCGAGAAGATCAAAACCTTGCGTCCCTCCTCGAGCATTTGCGGCAGGTTTTCTTGCAGCCACTCGAGCTTGGCGCTGTTGGTGGCTTTTCTGGCTGCCTCGAGTTTGAGAAGCCTCGGGTCGCAGCAGGCTTGACGCAACTTTAAAAGCGCGTCGAGGATCATGATCTGGCTTTTCGCCAAGCCTTTTTTCATGATCTCCTCGCGCACCTTGTCGCTCATGCTGGTGCGCAGGGTTTCGTAAAGGTCGCGTTGTGAGCCTTCAAGCTCGAGGCGTTCGATGATCTCGGTTTTGGCGGGAAGTTCAGAAGCAACCAGGGCTTTGCTGCGGCGCAACAAAAACGGCTTGACCCGTGTGGCGAGCGCATTGCGGCGCAAGTTGTCGCCTTTTTTTTCAATCGGGTTGCGGTAAAATTCTTTAAAGCTTTTTTCGTCGCCCAAAAATCCTGGCATCAGGAAGTGAAACAAACTCCAAAGCTCGCCCAAATGATTCTCGAGCGGCGTACCCGTCAAGCATAAACGGTGGTTGGCTTTGAGGCTGGCAATGGTTTTGGCGGCACCGCTTTTGGCGTTCTTGATGTTTTGCGCCTCGTCCAGCACCAGCATGTGGTATTTGTGTTTTTTCAGATGCTCGAGGTCACGAAGCACCAGCGGATAGGTGGTCAACACCAGGTCAAACTCACCGATTCTGGCAAAGTCATCAAAGCGTCCTGCGCCGTGCAGCACCAGCACCTTCAGGTTTGGCGTGAAACGTTCAGACTCGAGCCGCCAGTTGGTCATCAGGCTGGTGGGCGCGATCACCAGTATTGGCAGTTTGGCGCGTTTTTCTTGTTTTTCGAGCGCAAAATGCGCCAGGGCTTGCACGGTTTTGCCCAAACCCATGTCGTCGGCGAGGATGCCGCCCAGTTCGTTTTCGCGCAGAAATTGCAACCAACTCAAGCCTTGCAGTTGATAATGGCGCAAATCGGCGGTCAGCGACTTGGGAACGTCCACAGTCTTAATGCCCTCAAAATTCTGGAGTTTCCTGCCCAGATCGAGCATTTTCTTGTCACCGAACCAACGCAATTCCAAGCTTTTCTCGAGTTCGGCGAGCCGTGCGGCGTCGAGCATGGAGAGGCGCAGTTTGCCGTCGGTCAGTTTGTTGCCCATGTACAACTCGAGCAGCACGCCCAGAATGGCGCGAACCCGGGCGATGGGCAGTTGCAGCAAGCGCCCGTCAGGAAGTTTGGGGTAAAACATGGTGCCCTCGGGCAGTTTCTCGAGTTGCTCGCTCGAGAGTGTGGCGGTGTTGTCGCGCAAGAGTTGCACCAGGAGCGGGATCAGGCTGACGCGGTTGCCATCCACGATCACGCCAAGCTCGAGTCCGAACCAGCCCGAGCCGTCCTCGAGGTCGCCATAAAATTCCGAAACTTGGGCGATGTTAAACCTGAAACTGCTGTCGTATTCGATTTTCCAACCCAAAGCCTTGAGGCGCGGAATTTCGTCGGTCACGAATTTAAGCCAGTCTGGATCGCGGGCGGTTTTGGGGTCTCCCAGAATCGCCAAATGGTTTTCGCGCCCTGGCGACATCCAGTATGATGGCACGACCCTCGAGATGCCGACAAAACCAAACGCCTGCAAACTTTTTAAGGCACTCAGTTCGGTGCGCTCGTCGCGGGCACTCGAGTACAGCACGCCGTCGCGGAACACCAGCAGGCGGTTGCCGTCGCGCGGCATGACGCGCACGCCGCCGTATTCAAACTCGAGGGTGAGGGACTCGAGGTTTTTGTTCAAGCCCGACCAGTCGAACTTGACCTGGTTTGAGAAGAGTTTGATGACTGGGATGCACGTCTCGTTGCTGGTTCGTTCCTCGAACACCCTCGGGGCGGGCAGCGTGCCCTTGTACTTGGCATCGAACTGGCTTAAAAACGCGGGCACGAGTTCTGGTTTCAAGGCGGGAACAGCCAAAAAGGTTTTTGCCACACGGTTGGGAATGCCCGTCTCGAGCAAACCAAGTTCATGGTTTTGCACATCCACAAACCACGGCGGCGAGAACGGCAACTCGAGCGTCGCGGCTGGTTCGGCGTCAAAACCGCCGCGTTGCACCCCCCTGGCATCGACGCGCCACACGGCTTTCGCGGCTCGAGCCGCCCCAAGTTTGAAGGCTTCGCCCTTGACTTCATGCCAGTAGCAACGCCCAGTCTCGAGGAGTTTTTTGACAAATTCTTGGGTCAGCGGCGCGTCCTCGAGTGCGCCCGAAGGGGCGTAACCCAGTGGATCGCGGCACGCCATGTACATCCGCAACAACTCGGCGTCGCGCTGGGCGTAGGCGGGCAGGTTG
>CAXTTL010000355.1:0-3074 GCA_964247135.1 uncultured Deinococcales bacterium
CCGTCGGTATGACCAACGGTTTAAACCCAATATCCATTGTGCTGCCCTGCCACCGTGTCATCGGGGCTTCAGGAACCTTGACGGGTTACGCGGGCGGGCTGGAACGCAAACGCTGGCTCCTCGAGCACGAAGGTGTGAAATTGCAAAAACCACTCGAGAAACCCAATCGAGTTGCCCTGTTCTGAACCCGAGGTTTTTTGATGCGTGTCGTTGACCTTCAACGTTTGTTGTTGCTTGCTGCCATTTGGGGCGCAAGTTTTATTTTTTTTAGAATCATTGCGCCTGTTTTGGGCGCAATTTGGACGGCAGAGTTTCGCACGCTCATCGCCGGAATCGCGCTTCTCGGATTTGCCTTGTTCACCCGCACCAAACTCGAGCTGGCTGAGCGCTGGAAGTGGTACGTGGTTGCGGGCGTCCTCAATGGCGGCATACCGTATGCTATGATCGCTTTTGCCGAACTTCATCTCTCAGCCTCGCTTGCCGCCATCCTGAACGCCACCAGTCCACTTTGGGGGGCATCGGTTGGCGCCATCTTTTTCAAAGAAATATTCAATGCTGCAAAAGGCATCGGCTTGATTCTGGGCGTGGTTGGCGTGATCGTACTGGTTGGTTGGTCGCCACTCGAGCCAAACGTACAAACCATTCTCAGCATTGCCGCCATGCTCGGCGCGACCCTGTGTTACGGGATTGCCGCCAACCTTGCCAAAGCCAAACTGAAAGGTGCACCGCCACTCGGCTCGAGCGTCGCCTCACAACTCGCCTCGAGTTTGTTTTTGCTTGTCCTGATGCCGCTTGAGCTTCCCAAAGCCGTCCCAGACTTGACGGTGGTCTTGTCGATGTTGGGATTGGCGCTCGGTTGTACCGCCATCGCGCTGGTCATTTATTACCGTTTGATTGCCGATATTGGCGCGACCAAAGCTTTAACAGTCACATTTTTAGTTCCCATTTTCGGCACACTTTGGGGCGCCATTTTCTTGCACGAACCCATCGGACTCGAGAAAATTCTGGCGTGCGCCATTATTTTGGCTGGCGCAAGTTTGGTGACGGGCATGAATTTGAAAAGTTTTACTGCAACTCGAGCAACCTGAATCAAAACTCCCATCTCGAGTTTTGAAAAATTGACAAAGCCATCACTTGCCACTAGGCTTGAACCATGAATATTGCCCTTGCTCCAGAATTGCAAACTTGGGTCGAAAATCGTGTCCAAAGCGGTTTCTACTCATCTTCAAGCGATGTGATTCAAGAAGCTTTGCGTTTAATGGTGCGACTCGAGCAAAGCCAAACGGCGAAACTCGAGGAACTAAAAGCCTTGATTGACTTGGGGTTAAAAAGTGCCGAATCTGGACGGGTGAGTGTGGTCAATGACGAACTGATAACAGAAATCAAGCAGTTGGCTCGTCAACGCAATAAGCTATGAAACTTGTTTTATCAATTGAAGCCAAAGATGACCTTGCAGATTACTGGTCTTTTGTTTACAAAAATGCCAGTTAGTATGGGAAAGAATCACAAACGGCTGCCGATCACGCGATAGACACGTTCTTTGCTCGAGTCAGAGATTTAGAAACCTTTCCAGAATTGGGACGATTGCGTGAAGAATTTGGTACGGGCATTCGTTGCTTGAACGTTCAAGGTTACTTGGCGTTCTACAAAATTCGTAACGAAGACATTGTGTTGGCTCGAGTGATTCATGGCAGAAGAGATTTAGAAACCGTTTGGGAAGAGAAATAAGTTCCATCTCGAGCCACGCGATCAATTGACCCTCTTCCAAACTCGGGCGTCTTGAACAAGTTTCCAACTCAAGAATTTGACGCTCCGATCAAAGGTCGATAAGCCAGCGCCAGATCAACAATTTCTTCGGGATTCAATTCTCTCGAGTCCCAAAAGATCAAATCCATCGGAGCAGGATGAGGTACTGCCTTGCTGAATTTTTCGATCAATTGATCGATTTCCTCCTCAGTTCCACGACAAGCAATGATGGAGTTAATCCATTCAATCAATTGTGCTCTTGAGATTTGATTCATCCAGTGCAACCTCCAATACGATTCACGGTCTGACCGTCACCCGATCATTGCTGGTTTGCACCTCGAGTTCCGCCAACCCAAAACCATTGTTGCGCCTGGCTTCAAACTTTTGATCCTCGAGCTTCAAGTCAAAGCCTGGCAGGTTCACGTCTATTTTCGAGTTGCTGGTGCTGCCGCGAATCACAAAACCTGACGGCGCATTCAAACCGCTCAGTTGCACGTTGCCATTGCTGGTGAACAAACTGCTTTTGGTGTTGTTGGCAAAATTCACCCGCTCGAGCGTGACGCTGGCGTTGCTGGTCTCGAGTTTCAGTTCGACCTCGGTCGCGCCATTCACGCGAATGCTGCCGTTGGATGTTCTGGCGTTGACCTTGCCGGCAATTCGTTCGAGGCTAATGATGTCGTTGCTCGTCTCGAGTTTTAAATCGGTGTTGCCCGTGTCTTTGACGTTGATGCTGGCGTTGGAGGTACTGGCTTCAAGGTTTTTGATTGCGCCAACGACATCTATTACACCATTGGAGGTTTTCAAACTCAACTCGAGGTTGGCGGGTACACTTAAAGTCAAATTGATCCCAGAATTCCAGGCGAAAAACGGTTTTTTCGCCGTCAACAACAAGACATCACCGCGCCGCTCGAGGCTGAGGCTTGCGCCGCCTTTGCGTTCAACGCCAAGCTTGGATTCGTTTGCCACACTCAAACGAATAAATCCGTTAAAACCGTGCACCTCGAGCCGTCTTAAACCGTTCGTGTCAAATGGCTGCGAGTCTTCAACCTCTCGAGGGTTGAACACCGGACTTAGGCTGCTGGCATTCCAACCGCCCGCGCTGAACAAGCCGCCCGCAAAAATCACTGCGCCCCACAACAGCGTTCGCTCGAGCGGCAAAAACTTAAGCCACGCCAAAGCGATCACAGCGATTAAAAACAACCACCACAAACCGCCAAGTGGGGTGAACAACAAGACGAGCAGCAGCACGCCAAGCGGCAACCACGAAGTTTGGGCGGGAGGGATTTCGGGTTTCATAAGTGTTACTACGAGTTTAGTCGAAGTGCGTT
>CAXTTL010000356.1:0-3038 GCA_964247135.1 uncultured Deinococcales bacterium
GGTGCTGGCAAAAACCCTTGGGCAGAACAACAAAAGTGCGCGGGCGCTGAGCGTTTGGATGCCAGCAGACCGCAGCAAACTGCCCGATGAAGCCACGCTTCAGGCGTACAACAAGCTTGGCTCGAGCGTCAACAGCGGTTGGGATGAGTTTTTAAAATTGTGGTTTGGCGAGGTCGAGGGCAACAAGGATGCGCCGACCCTCGAGATTACCGACACGCAAAACGATGTCAACCCGACCGAAAAAGTGCCGACCAAGATTTCATTTAAAGTTGCCGACAAAGATTTGGAAGCCGTTTACGCCTCGGTGGGGCGTTCTGTGAACGACAGCGTGTTTAATTTGTACGGCGATTTGTTTTACGAAGCCGCCGACCCTGGCGAGTACGACACCCAGTGGGACGGGCGCATTGTTTACGTGACCGACGGCAAAAACCGCAGTTTGTTCCCAGGTTTTTACCAGGAAACCGACGATGTGGTGCTGACCGCCAGCGCCCTGTACACCGCCCCAGGCGATACCGAAGCCCAGGATGTGATCATCCAACTCGATTCTGAAAGCATGGAATTCATCAGTGCCCTCGATGATTCTGGCACCTCACCTCGAGAGATGGAGTTGCTGGCGGGTGGCAAGCTCGAGTTTGAATACTTGCAAATCGATGACACCAAAGACGATTACACCTACGCCAAAACGGGCATCAAATTGGTTATCCCCAAGGGCGGTGTGACAAAACTGAAAGCTGGTTTCGCTAGAGTGCCCGCAGGAGCCTACAGCGTTTTGGTTGGCGCGACCGACTGGGCGGGCAACGAATCGTTTGAGGATGTCAGCGTTGACATGAAGTAAATGCTCGCTCGAGCCTTGAAGGGATTAGCCTGAATGGAAGTCAAAAAAGAATCTGCGGTTTGGTTGATTGTGTCGCAAGTGATTGGTGTTCTGGCAATCTTTCCGTGGTTGTTGTACATCGGTGGGGCTTCGTTGGCGGCGGCACTTGGCACTGAGGGTCGGGCATTGCTGGCGAACATCTTTTATTTGGTTGCAAGTTATCCTCTGGTGTTGCTGGTTTGTATCGTGGCGGCTTGGATTTTATGGCGGCAACAAAAGCATAAAACTGCGAACATCGTGACTTCAATCCCAATGATTTACGTTGTACCTGGCGTGATTTTACTGGTTGTGTACGCCTTAACTTGATTTCTGACTCGAGTATTGAGATGAACAAAAGCGTTGGGGGGACCCAGCGCTTTTTTGAACTTGACAAACCGTCTGATTGGACGGTATCTTAAACCGTCTGAATGGACGGTACAATTTATGCCAAAAAAATCACCCATCGAAACCCGAGAAAAACTGCTTCAAGCCGCCGCACAAATCGTGATCAATAGCGGCAACACGCAATTTACACTCGAGCAAGTGGCGCAAGTGGCAAGTGTCAGCAAAGGCGGGTTGCTGCATCACTTCCCAACCAAACTCGAGCTTCTCAGTGCGTTAATGAATCAACTGACCCAAACATTTGAACAGCGTTTGCAAGCTTCGCTCGAGCTTGAACCCAAACGCAAACGCGGACGGTTCGCGCGGGCATACATTCGCGCCAGTTTTGAACCCGAACAGAGCGAACTCGAGTTGACCAACGCGCTAGCAAACGTGATTGTTCATTTTCCAGAATTGATCGACCAACTGCGCCAAGAGTTCGGGTTTATCGAAAAACAATTTTCCAAAGACGGTCTATCCGAGGCTCGAGCGACCTTGATTCGCTTGGCTTGCGACGGACTTTGGTTTTCGGAATTGCTGGGAATCGAAGTGATCGAAGAACCGCGCCGCTCGAGTTTGCTTGCCGAATTGCTGGAGTTGACCAAATGAAGACCCTGAAAGGGGTTTTCTGGTTCACCGACCTGGGTTTTATTGTTTACTGGTTGGTCACGGCGCTGCATTTAATTCCAGCACAATACTTGTTTCAGAATTACACCAACCCCATATTAACCGCCTGGAATTGGTCTTTTTTACCGCTCGATTTGATGGTCAGCGCCAGTGGTCTGGCATCACTTTGGGCATTCAAGCAAAAACTCGAGCTTTGGCGTCCACTGGCATTGATTTCGTTGGTGCTCACGTTCAGTTCTGGTTTAAACGCCATTGCCTTCTGGGTGATTCGCGGGGACTTTGAGCCGACTTGGTGGATTCCAAACTTGTACCTGATGCTGTATCCACTGTTCTTTCTGCCGAAACTCTTAAAACTCGAGATGAGATCATGACTTCAGAACTCGCCATTGAACCCTCGAGCCACTGGAAACCACGCTTTTGGAGCATCTGGCTTGGGCAGGCGCTGTCTTTGATCGGCAGCAGCCTGACGCAATTTGTACTGCTGTGGTGGATCACCAGCACCACCAATTCCGCCAGTGCGCTTGCCATTGCCGGCGTGATGGCATTGCTGCCACAAGCCCTGCTGGGACCCCTCGGCGGCACGTTGGCGGATCGATTGCCGCGCCGCCTCATCATGATGGTCTCTGACAGCATCACAGCGCTCTGCATGATCGTGCTGGTTTTGCTGTTCTCGAGCCACACCGTACAACTCTGGCATATTTATGTATTGATGTTCATTCGCTCCAGCATGCAAGCCTTCCAAAGCCCTGCCGCCGCCGCCAGCACCGCCAACCTTGTGCCGCAATCTTGGCTGCCTCGGGTGGCGGGACTCAACCAGAGCTTGCAGGGCATCATGACCATCGCCGCCGCTCCCTTGGGCGCACTGGCGCTGGCTTGGTTGCCATTTCAAGGCGCACTGATGATCGATGTGGTTACCGCCATTTTGGGCATCGCGCCACTGCTGTTTTATGCAATTCCGCAACCTAAAGAGACCCAGAACAAAACCTCGAGCGTCTGGACTGATTTTAAAGAGGGTGTGCGTTTTGTGGCTCGAGATCGTGGGTTGTTGACGCTGTACGGCATTTTGGGCTTGGTGATTTTGACTTTAATGCCAACTTGTTCGTTAACGCCGTTGCTGGTTAAACAACACTTTGGTTTGGGCGACAATCAGGTCGCATTGATGGAAGGTATTTCCGGT
>CAXTTL010000357.1:0-2995 GCA_964247135.1 uncultured Deinococcales bacterium
CGCAGCGCCATGATTCGTGTGCCGGCACGGCGCGGCGCGGGAACTCGAGCCGAGTTGCGAATGCCCGACGGCACTTGCAACCCCTACCTGGCATTGTCAGCCATGTTTGCGGCAGGATTGCACGGCATTTCTGAAAAACTCGAGCCGCCGCCACCGATTCAACGCGATGTTGACGACATGAGCGTGCGCGATAAACGCCGCCACAAGGTCAAGACCTTACCTGGAACGTTGCGCGAGGCACTCGATGAACTCGAGTCTGACCGCACCATCCGCGAGGCGTTGGGTGATCATATTTTTGATCACTTCCTGGACGCCAAACGTGCCGAATGGGGTTTGTATGCCGCCACGGTTCATGACTGGGAACTGAACAGGTATCTTGAGATCATGTGACCCAGGGCTGTCTCATGAAGGTTTTGGTGAAGATTGTTCAGGTTTTGGTGCATCAAGGCGTTGACAGGGTTGTATGCAATCTTTATGATTTCACGGAATCAAAAAACGGGAATTGAGCCAACGCGCTCGAAACCCAAAAGTTCTAAGGAGGAGTAAGGGATGAAGAAACGTATTTTGTTAACGGCAGCCTTGGCGGCAGGTGTGTTCGTTGGTGCGGACGCTCAAACCAAAGGCACGATCAAGATTGCCAGCCAGACCCCACTTTCGGGCGGTCAATCGAACCTTGGAACCGCCATCAAGAACGGCGCCGAAATGGCAATCTCTGAAGAGAAGCGCCTGATCGAAGCCTACGGTTACAAAGTCGTTTACCAACCAGAAGACGACCAAGCCACCGCCAACGTCGGCGTTGCCAACGCCAACCGTCTGATCAATGACCCTGACATTTTGGGCGTTGTCGGACACCTCAACTCGGGTGTGGCAATCCCCTCGAGCGAAGTCTATGCCAAAGTGAACCTCACGATGGTCAGCCCAGCCAACACCAACCCACGCGTCACAGACCGTTTGAGCACAAAAGAAGTCACCAACCGCATCTGTGGTCGTGACGATGTGCAAGGACCAGTCGGCGCCGACTTCGTGGTCAATGTGCTCAAAGCCAAGCGCATTTACGTCCTCAACAACAAGACCGCTTACGGCGAGGGCATTGCCAACGCATTCGCGGCACGTGCCAAGCAACTCGGCGCAAAAGTCTTGGTCGAAGCCGGTCAGGAAGCTGCCGATACCGATTTCAGCTCGTTCATCAACAAAGCCAAAGCCGACAAGCCAGACGCCATCTACTTCGGTGCGATCTACACCGAGGCTGCCCCAATGCTCAAGCAACTTCGTCAAGCTGGCTTGAACACCCCACTGGTTGGTGGCGACGGTTTTGACGGTCAGGACCTTCAGAACACCGCCGGTGCCGACAACATGAAGAACATTTACTTCACCACCACCGCCGTGCCAATCAACCTCTTGCCAGCCGCCAAAGCGTTTGCCAAGAAGTACAAGACCAAGTACGGTGCCGACCCAGAAGGTTACAGCGCCTACGGTTACGATGCCGCCCGCGTAGTCATCCGTGCCATTGCCGCCGCCCTCAAAGCCAACAATGGCAACAAACCAGAGCGCTTGGATGTGGCAAAACAAGTTCGTAACGTGACCTTCAACGGCGTGACGGGCAAAATTGCGCTCAACGCTCGCGGCGATTTGAAAGTTGCCAAGTACGTTGTCGTGGCTGCCCAACCGCAATACAATGACAACAAAGTCATCAAGAGCATCACCTTCAACGCTCCAGAACCCGAAATGAAGTAATCGGTTTTATTGCTTGACTCGAGGGGTGGGGAAATCCACCCCTCATTTTGTATAGAATTTTGAAATGCTGGCTCGCTCGAGCCTAGAATTTCAAACCAGAGCCAAATCGCACGTCAAAAAAGACATTCAAACTCGAGGAGACTGTGGTGCTCGAGGCTGATTGCAAGATTTTCTATTTTTTGTTGGGGTTCTTTAAAGCAAGTCAGTTCGAGCTTGCGTCGTGGTGGAGCTTTCGCGTGTTAACATTTTTAGATCAGTATAGAACCAAACGTTCGTTCGAGTGTTCAGATGCTCGAGCGTCACAAGAGAGGAGTGATGATACAGACGAATGCAGCTCTTTATTGAAACCCTGCTGAGCGGTCTGGCACTGGGACTGGTCTATTCGGTCATCGCACTTGGTTACACGATGGTTTACGGTGTGCTCGAGCTGATTAATTTTGCCCACTCAGAAATTTTTATGTTCGGTGGCATTGTCGGCGTGGAATTGTTGCTTGGGGTTCTGACCAAAACCACCTGGCATCCATTGTTGCAATTGGTCTTTGCTCTAATTGTAGGCGCGGCGGCGTCTGGAGTGCTTGCCGTAACCGTCGAAAGGGTTGCCTACCGACCCTTGCGCTTGCGTGGTGCGCCAAGGCTTGTGCCACTCATTTCTGCCATCGGCATGAGCCTTTTCTTGCAGGACATCGTGCGCCTGGTGGAAAGTTTGTTCGGCAATTTCAACCGACCGTTTCCGAGTTATATTAGGGGCAACGAACCAGACTTTTTTGCCATCACCCACCCTTTAATCAGCGGTGCGACCATCTCAAACACGACCTTGACTATTTTTGTGGTCGGCGCAATCATGCTGGCTGGATTGACCTATTTTGTCAATTACACCAAAACGGGTCGCGCCATTCGCGCCGTCGCCCAAGATCAAAGCACCTCGAGCCTGATGGGCATCAACGTTAACAACATCATCACCGTGACCTTCTTAATCGGTGGCGCTTTGGGCGGTGTGGCGGGCGTGCTCTACGCTTTAAAGTTTGGGACGCTCAATCCCTACAGCGGTTTTTTGCCAGGACTGAAGGCTTTTACGGCGGCTGTCCTCGGCGGCATCGGCAGTATTCCTGGGGCAATGCTCGGCGGTGTGGTGCTGGGGCTTCTCGAGCAACTGGCGGCGCAGTACATCAGTTCATCGTACAAAGACATTATTGCCTTTGGACTGCTGATTTTAATATTGTTTTTTATACTATTGGGTTTTATTTTTCGTATATTATCAGAT
>CAXTTL010000358.1:0-2971 GCA_964247135.1 uncultured Deinococcales bacterium
AATGCGTCCCACATCTGCCAAAATCCCCATCGAAGAAGCATAGGATTCAAGCACCTCAAAGGCTTCCCACGCCTCCTCGAACCTGTGATGAAAAATACAAACCTCAATAAAGGATGTTTTCACTGAAATCACGGTGGTTGAGGTGCAACCAAGTGCAAACGAAATCGACTCGGTGACGGTCCTTAAACTTTCCTCTGGACGATTCAACAACGCCAGGACAAATGATTTATCCTCCAGCACGTAGGCCAAACATTCCCCGTAATGAGACTCGGACTCTGGCTCGAGATCAATCAAGTTCTTATAATGCGAGACGAGCAATTCCGATTCGGTCAATGCCAAATCCAACTTGCCCTCAGCCATTAGAAGGCGAATTCCTCGAGACGGCGTGTCATCGGTGTAAACCCCGTCTTTGGACCGCCATTCATCATAGAACTGACGCATCTTTGGATGCAAAACCAACATGCCAAGTTCAGCACGGACCAAGGCGCATTGAAAAGAAGCTTGATGAAATTCAGACCATTCGTCTAAAAAGAGGTCGAGTGCCAATTCTTTTTCGGCGCGGGTTGTGGGCAATTGCTGAACCAGTTTAAGCGGTAAAACACGCGAAAAGACTTGACTCAGCTTGTCATCTGGAACTGGTAGAGTTTTTAAGTATTCCAATTCAACGGAAGCTGAGGTTGGATTGACCGAATAAAGTATGGCGTGAACCAAGTGCGCTTGCAATTGAAAATGAACCCGCTCCAGATTAAGCTTGTCTTCCCCTGAATACAGTTTGGCGGCAAGCAACGTCGGTAAACCCAGACTCCGAACAAAACGCACGATTCCATCGACATTGCCCTGATAGTCAAGCTGCGAAACAAAGTTTAAACTGAACACGAGCGCCTCTGAGAGTTGTCCGGCGTTTAACATCAAGGGCACGGCTTCCAAGGCGTTTTTGTCTTGGACGTACAGTTCAATCGCAACCCGTTCGTGCTCCGCAACCACCCCTCGAGCCAGGTATTCCTTGCGCAATGCCTCGAGCAACAATGAATGTGGTTTGTACTCGCCCCGCGTGACCTCAAACAGCGGCAGACGGTATTTGTAACAAAGGTCCAAATAACTGGCACCGATTTTACCGTCGTCTGCCAAGGTGTTTGAGAATCCAAATTGTTGGGGCAATGTCTCCGTCCAGGTGTTCATGTACGACAAGGGCAGCAGCAACTCGAGCAATTCAGGCGGCAACTGGTACAAGAAATCCTCAATCAATTCGCCTGGATCGCTCGAGAATTGCCCACCTGAGAGGGCCAGCACGCAAAGCAGTGGCCATCCGTCCAACTGATTGATTTGTGCATGTCGCACCTTGACGCCGAATGACGTTCCGAGCGACTGTATTTCCGCCACGCTAAATTTTAGTTCTTGATTGCCGAGCAGCAAGGTTTGTGCCAGCAACGCACCCCAACGCAGGGGTTTGATCATGTGCGTGGTGATGATGACCTGGTTGGTGGCCAACAGCCCATACGCAATCTCGCGCATGATCCTCAAACTGGCGTCGCTCAGTTCCTGAACGCCGTCAAACACCACCAGAACGCCTTCAGGCAGGTTCTCGAGAAACGACTGTGTCGACTGCTCATCCTCGCGGATTTCAATTGAACACACCAATTTGAGCTGCGCAAACAAGTCTTTCAAAAAGACGCTCGAATTGAGGTGTTTGAGCTGACAGGAAACAAACAGCGCGGTCTTGTCGGCAATGTACTGGCGACAGAGCACCGTTTTGCCGTAACCGTTGGGTGCCGCCATCACAACCAAAGGCTGGCTATTTTGCTCGAGCAATCTAAGCAATCCGCTTCGTTTGAGTTCTGTCGTCGCCCGCATAATGAAGTTTAGCAGCTTTTGACAAATCCCTATGGTCAGCCAACGACCTCAAAAAAAACACGTTTAGGACTGAATTTCAAATTTTATTTAACAGTCATTTAACAGCAGCCTGGCATATTAAACCCATGAGCGCAGCAATCACCAACCACATCAGCTTAAACGAGACCGGAGTCGTCGCCACCCAAACGACCACCAACGTCCCAAGCTTTAAGGCTGTCGCCCAAATCAAGACCGAAACACCAACCGCAGCCGTCAACCCAGTCAACACCTCGAGCAGAAGTCCAGGCGATCCAAAAGACCGAACGACTCAAAAGTACGTTGGGAGGCATCAATCATGACAAAGACCGTGGCAGCAAAAGCAAATGAACGATTCATGCGTGGTGTGACCTCAAAATCTCCTGCCAACGCAATCGCGGCGGGCGACCGTACTTTGAATGAATGGCTCAACATCCTGAACATCGAAGCCGAAGCCATGCAGCAACGCCTGATCATCGAGGGAAAACTGTTTCACCGTGAGAACGTGGTGAAGTTCCAGGCACTGCGTTGGCGCGTACTAATTTTCTTGACCGTAGAAAGCCCACGGATTCACCAAGAAATCGTTGACGAATTCGCGGGTGAAGAACTCGACAAACTACAAGGCGTTTTGTACAAGCTCGAAAGCGATCATTTAGTCAACAAGAAAATTATCAATGGCATCCGCGAGTACCACATCACCAGCGACGGTCTAAGTGAACTTAATTTCCGTCTTCATGCCGTTGAACACGAGGCAAACTAAATTTGAAGTTGGTCGGTAAAAGTACCGAGTTGCTAAAATTCAAAACCAACCCGTGCTACACAAAAGGAACGCCTATGAGAAAGAAATTCGCAATCACCCTTGGCTTAATTTCAATCCTCAACCTCGCCATGTGCGCCAGCGCCAAAATGATCATTGTCGCAAAAGACCCTTCAACCTTGAATAAATCATTCCAATGCAGCGCTGATTGCTAAAACAACCTAAATAGCAATTGACAGCCATCCCTTTTTTCTCGAGACCCTGATCCTCCCAGGGTTTCGTTTTTCATGGAATACGTCGAGTGCTATCGGTTCATAGCCCTAACCAAATCCCTAAATTATGAGCTGC
>CAXTTL010000359.1:0-2963 GCA_964247135.1 uncultured Deinococcales bacterium
CTCGACCACCGACAGGCAAGACATCAGTTTTTGATGGTGGTTCTCGCCCAGAAACGAGTCGTTTTCCAAAGCGACTGTCAGCGCCCCAACCGAGCTTTGACACAAGCCATGATGGCAGCGCAGCAAAGACACGGCAATCTTGGCTCGGGCAAAAGCGGCATTGTGCTCGTTGCGGATTTTCAGCACCCAAGATGAGGCTTCAAACGGCAGGTAATCGCCGGCATAAACCACAAATGCCTGCTGATAGCACTCGAGCCTGATCGCGGGATTGCTGGCGTGTTCTGCCTGGGCGAGCAACACATAAAATTCGTGCGTGTCGGAAGCCTCGAGTACCACTTGACCGAGTTGATAACGGCTGTGCGATTCGGCTATCGCCTCGCGCCAACCCAGCGCGTTGCGCAAACGGCACATGGTCACGCGAAAACGATTGCTCGAGGCTGCGCTTGGTTCGCAGTTCCAAAGTGCATCGATGATTTCTTCGCGGCTTTTGCCGTTGGGATGCGAGAGCAAGTAAAAAAACAGTGCTCGAGCCGAATCGGAATGCCATATGGCGGGTTTTCCAAACACCAGCACTTGGGCTTGACCGAGGGTGCTGATTTTCAAATGGTGTTCGGTCAAAATTGCTGGAGAAATTTGTTTCTGTGACGGATTCATGGATGACTCCTCAAAAAACACAGCGCAGCAAAACAAGGTGTAGCTATTCGGGTTTCTCGAGTGAGCGATCTGGGTTGTAAAGTGTCGAGCCTATACCTCAAACTGACCTTAAGCTCGAGGCTTATTTTCAAGTTGAGGGAAAACTGAAGGTGAGCTGGGATACAGTCCAGCAAAGCCGAATTGAAACTTTAAGGTCGCTCGAGCGGTTGATCTGAAGATCGGATTTTGATTATTTTTTGATTTGATGAACGAATACAACCTGACGTAACAAGGAAATTCGCGCGGGTTCAAAATTGCAATTCACGACCTGAGAACTTTGGGGTACTTCAATCGTGCCATCAGCATTCATTTTTGCTTCCAAAGTCATGCTTGGATATTCGAGGCAGATGCCAACATTGACTTTTAAACGCATCAAAGAATTTGAGAGTTTGCCGTTAAATCCAAACACGAACGTCAATGGAAGCACCGAATTGTGGGTCGTTGCGGTCAAATTTCCTTTAAGAATTCCATCCAAATCGCTGAACTCGAGCTTGAGTGCAAGCTTTAGACCCTGCGCGACTTTGCTGCTGCCATCGGTTTCGGTGGTGATTTCAGACTCGGCAGTGTACACGCCACCAAGGTTCGCTGGCAGGGCATGAGAATCCATAGCAAAACCAATCAACAACAAAATCACCAAACCTCGAGCCACAAGGTTTCGAGGTTGCCAAGGGTGTTTGTGATTGGTTAAAAAATCCTGCACAAATTCCCCTCGAGACTTCAAAATCCGTATCGCCCCGAATTTTATTTTTGGGTGTAGCGGTCATGCAGACGGTTAGAAATCATTTTTTCAGAGCAACAACAGGTCTTGGCTGAAGCCTAACTGATGCTGTGCTGAAGGTTCTGGGCACATTCAGTTGCCATTCAAGTTTTCATCAGGTTTGGTTCAAGACCAATGTCTAGCCTCGTGTTGTAAGCCTGCCTTCTCGTTTTCCGTAGGGCAAACAATTTCTCGAACCAGATCATGACGAATCTTTGCGGTAATGGATTGGTAATGGTTTTGCTCGAGACTCCAATAGAAATGCGAGGTCAACATATGTTCGAGAAAATACTGATCCCAGTGGATGATTCTGTAGGCAGCCAGCACGCCGCCCAGATCGGTCTGGAATTCGCCAAACGTCTGAATGCTCGAGTGGTGCTGACCCACGCGCTGGTCGAATACGCGACCGAAGAGGACGGAAATAATGCCCTTGCCCCGTCGCGGCGCGATGCCGAAACGCTGGGGATTGGGTTTGAAACCCGTTTTGCCGAAGGTCGGCAGATGAGTGTGGGAGACGGTATCGTTCAAATATGCCTCGAGACAAATTGCGATTTGATCATCATGGGAACCCACGGACGCGAGGGCATCCAACATTTGCTCTTGGGCAGCGTCGCAGAACGGGTCACCCGGCAGGCGCACGTGCCAGTCATGCTGGTACGCGATACCCGAGACGAGAAGACCACAAGCGAAAAACCCCTGCGGCTCGAGCATATTCTGGTCGCCATTGACGGCAGCCTGCAAAGTCAACAGGCGCTGAGCACAGCCAACAACCTTGCGGCAGCCCTGGGGTTGAGTCTCGAGGTCTTGCACGTGATCCCTGACTTGCCGCCCATGACTGGTTATACCGGCATGGAGTTTGCGCCGATGATCGATTACGACCGTTATGAAAAAGACCTGGCGGCACAAAGCCAAGCCATCATTGCCGGAGCGCTCGAGCAACTGAAAACAGCCTCGGCAAAAGTGCTTGACGTTCGCAGTTCGAGCGTCCCAGCCAAGGGTTTGATGCTCGGAGATGCCATTGTGAAAACGGCACTCGAGCACGGTGCCGACCTGATTGTCGTTGGAACGCACGGGCGCAGCGGCGTGGAGCGTTTATTGCTTGGCAGTGTTGCCGAACAGGTTTCGCACCATTCCACCATTCCAGTCTTGCTGGTTCGCAACCATCCAGTCAACGTTTCAGAGGCGGCAGTCGACTCGAGCGCAGCATCGAGCCAGCCCTCGAACGAAAACGCCGCTTTGCTCAATCCCTCGCCCGCGTAAGCAAAACAACGATTCTCGAGCCAGAACTTTAGGAGGCAACATCATCATGGCATTTGTCATCACCCAGCCCTGCATCGGCACCAAAGATTCCGCCTGCGTTGAGGTTTGCCCAGTCGAATGTATTTACGAGGGCGACGACCAGTTTTTTATTCATCCCGACGAGTGCATCGACTGCGGCGCCTGCGTCCCCGCCTGTCCGGTCAACGCGATCTTTCCAGAAGAAGACGTGCCCGCCGATCAGCAGTCATTTATT
>CAXTTL010000360.1:0-2962 GCA_964247135.1 uncultured Deinococcales bacterium
GACGTTGCATGGAGCGCAGTTTAACCCCTTGGCAAAAACAACCTGGTTGCTCGAGAAACATGATTTGCCCAAAACCAACGAAAAACGCCTTTAATGTGTTAACCTACGGCACTTCAACAAGCGGGCGCTCGAGATTCAATTCGGGAAGCTCCAGGAGGTTTGAAGGAGTGATTATAGATTCTGGTGCGGTGGTAGAGGGTAAAGTCACGCGAGTGACGGATTTCGGCGCGTTCGTTGAACTCAAGGAAACGGGCGAGACAGGTTTGGTTCACATCTCGCAAATCGCGCACGAGTTCGTGCGTAGCGTCGCTGACTTTTTAAAAGAGGGTCAGGAGATTACCGTCAAGGTGCTCGGACGTGATGAAAAGGGCAGGTTGGACCTCTCGATCAAGGAGATGCAAGAAGAACCCGAAGAAATCCCCAAGCCCAAACGCATTGGCAAGCAAAGCCCTGCATTTGAAGCGAAATTGCGTTCGTTCATGCGCGATGCCAAAGAACGCACCACGGCTGGCGAGGGTGCAGTTGGCAGCACCAGCAAGAAGAAAAAGAAAAAATAAGGCTATGGCTTGTAGGGGCGAGACGCGTCTCGCCCCTACGTTTTTTTGTCGCGCAACAAGTGCAACAGCTCGAGTTCCATCTCGGCGCACAATCGCCCGAGCACCGCCAGTTCGACGCTTCGTTCATGACCTTCAAGGTGCCGTCGGGCTTGGGTGAGTGATCCTACAGCCCATTTCACGTTGCCCATGACCTCCCAGTAAAAAAGTTGCTCGAGCGTGATGTTTCGGTTTGTCAGGGCGTTGTAATGCTCAAAAAACGGCTTGACTTCGCCAATGCCGCCGAGTCGCATCGTGTCATTGCCAAACCGCCAAGCCCGCACCAACAGCCAGGCGAGGTCTTCGGCGGGATCGCCAACGTGGGCAAATTCCCAGTCGAGCACGCCGATCAATTCGGTTTCTGAGATCATCAGATTGCCGATTCTGAAGTCGCCGTGAAGCACAACGACTTGTGTTTGTTCTGGAACATTTCGCTCGAGCCACAGGAGCGCGAATTCGATGACTGGATGCGGCTCGAGGGTCGTGTCAAGTTCGCTGCGAAGTCTGGCAATCAGGTATTTTGCCGCGTTCAAATCTCGGGTTCCAGGTAAAAAATCCAGTCGTTCGAGGTTGATGCTGTGGATTTTTGCCAGTTCTTGTGCAAGTCCAACGGGCAGCGAATCTCGAGCCTGAGCAAATTCTGGTCGCGTCACGACGCGTCTGCCAACCGCTTCACCGTGAAGATGTGCTGAAATGAAAGCCTCTTTGCCCAAAACATCGGCAAAATAGGCGATTGGTTTGGCAACCGTCACGCCAGCATCACGTGCGGCTTCGAGAACCTGGAATTCCTCTTTTAAACTGATCTGGTCTGCGTTCATGACCCCACCACCCGCGCGGCGCAGAATCAACTCGAGTTTCTGGGTTGGTGTCTCGAGGTCAAACGCCCAGGCTTCTTTGCTCGCACCACCAGCCAACATTTTGAGGCTAGAGATTTGGTTCTCGCCAAATTGCGGCGTTAAAAGTTGCTCAAGGTTTTGTTTTAAATCTTCAATCATGCTGCCGTTTTTCCTGCCGCACGACGAAACAAACGCCTTGCGATGCTCATTTTATGAACTTCGGTTGCGCCGTCGTAAATCCTGAACGGACGCACTTCCTGGTAAAACTGACTGATCGGAATGTCTTGACTGACGCCGAGCGATCCGCAAATTTGCAGGGCGCGATCCACCACGCGGTTGACGGTTTCGGAGACAAAGACTTTGGTCATGCTGGCTTCGTGACGCACCCGCTCTCCCCTGTCGAGCTTCCAGCAGGCTTGGGCGATCATCAACCTTGAAGCGTGAATTTCAATCTCGGATTCGGCGACCATCCAACCGATGGCTTGGTGCTCGGAGAGCATTTTGCCAAAACTTTGACGCTCGAGGGCGTATTTTTGGGCAAGTTCCATGCTGCGCACGGCAATGCCGAGCCAGCGCATACAGTGGGTCAAGCGGGCTGGATCGAGGCGAAGTTGAGCATAATCAAAACCTTTGCCGACCTCGCCCAGAACGTGTTCACTCCCGACTTCCACACCGTCAAACTCGAGTTCGCAATGTCCGCCTGGCACAAAATGGTCGAGCGTTGGGATCAGTCGTTTGAGGGTGATGCCTGGGGTGTTCATCGGCAACAAGAAAACGGTGGCGCCAAGGTCGGTTTCACCGTCAAACGCCCTGGTCAAAATCATGGTGAATGCCGCGCCGTCGGCGCCAGAAATAAACCACTTTCCAGCCTCGAGTTGCCATTTGCCGCCCACGCGTCTGGCGACAGATTTCAACATCGACGGGTCTGAACCTGCGCCTGGCGGCGGTTCGGTCATCGAAAAACACGAACGGGTTTCGCCTGTCAGCAATGGCTCGAGAAACGTTTTTTGCTGTTCAGGATTTGCCACGTGCGACAGCAGGTGCATGTTGCCCTCGTCGGGGGCGCTGGCGTTCAGGGCTTGCGCCCCCAATAAACTTCTGCCAGCTTCCTCGAGCATCACGGCGATTTCGGTCCAATTTAGCCCAAGTCCACCGTATTTTTTGGGCATGTGTGGCAAGAACAAACCTGCGGTTTTGGCTTGGGCTTGAAGTTCGGCGCGAACTCTTTCGAGCTGAGACATGTCTTTGGTCAGTTCGGGTTCTCGAGGGATGACCGTGTTGTTGATAAATTCGCGTGTGCGTTGACGTAAGTCTTCGATGGCTGGAGAATGACTGAAGTCCATGTGTGCTCCTTGGTTAGAAAATCATACGCTGGATTGAAGCACAGGACGATATCATGTGAATATATTCACGATTATTTTACTCGTGAATTGTTTATTGAAATTAATTTGGTCAACCAAATATTTCATGCGGCAACCTGCACTCAGAATGAATACTGGCATTCCCAAGTCGTTTCACGCGAGAATCACCTTT
>CAXTTL010000361.1:0-2937 GCA_964247135.1 uncultured Deinococcales bacterium
ACGACACGCCCGAAGAAGCAAACGCCCAAGGTTTGGCACAACTGGCGGTCTATGAGGGCTGGGAAAAGTCTGGGCGCATTCGCATCATCAAATCAAAAACCGATCTCGAGCATCACCTCGAGTTGTGGCAATCTGACGGCGTGACGGGTTTGGTGGTCTTGATGGAGGGCGCAGACCCGATCATGACGCCCGATGATCTTGGCAATTGGTGGACTCGAGGGGTGCGAATTATTGGCACTTCCTGGGGACCAACCCGTTACGCGGGCGGCACTGGAACGCCCACAGGCTTGACCGATATTGGACGTGAGCTGATTGCCGCCATGAAGTCGCAGGGCATGATTTTGGACGCGTCGCATCAAAGCCACGAGGCATTCTGGGATTCAATGGATGTTGGCGTGTACAAGGTGATTGCCAGCCATAGCAATTCATTTAGCATCAACCCAACCAGCAACCGCCACATCACCGACGAAATGATCAAAGCCATCGGCGAACGCAACGGACGCATCGGCATCGTCTTGTTCAACCGCTTTTTGGAACAACACTGGTCTCGAGAAACCCCAGATTACCCCGTGACCCTGGACGGACAGGTGTTAAATCACTTGACCCACATGGCAAACCTCATTGGTTGGGACAAGGTGGGCATTGGTTCAGACATCGACGGCGGTTTGGGACGCGATGAAACCCCAGCCGGACTCGAGGTTCATGGTGATGTTGTCAAAATTGGTGATGTTGTGCCGATTGAGGCTCGAGACGGGGTTTTGGGACAAAACTGGATTTCGTTTTTACGTGAGGCGCTGCCCTAAGTTTGGCGTTGCGTGACCAAAATCAAACCGAGCAAACACAACCCCAGACCAAGCCAATTCATGGTGCTGAGTTTTTCTTTGAAGAACAAAACGCCAATCGGTGCAAGCGCCACCAATGCCGTGGCTTGCACGGTGATTGCCAACAAACTGGCTTTCCAACCCGCCCGAAACGCGATCACATAACCAACTTCAATGCCAACGACTGCCAGTGCCAGCAACCAGACCGTCCAATTCGTGCCTGCAAACGCGCCCGAGATGGCATTGAATTCGGGTTTTCCGCTCGAGAACAGGGCAAAGAAAAAGCAGATCAAGCCCGCCACCAAATACACCACCGTCAGCATCGCAAACGGGTTGAGGTGCGCGGGCAAAAACTTTTGCGCAATGTTGTACGACACCACGCTGACCACAATCAGCGCAAAACCAGCCCAGTACAAATTCATGCGTTCTCCTCTGGTTTGACTTCCTCGAGCGGCTTGCCCTGAATCAAATCCTCGACCTCTTTGACGCTGACGCGGCTCGAGCCGAGGCTGGGCAAGTACAGTTCTTCATAGAGGCTTTTGATGATGATTAAAAACGGCACGGCGAGAAACGCGCCAACAAAACCGAATAAACCCGAAAAAATCAGCACGCCAGCCAACAACGATGCGGGGTGAAGGCTGACCCTCGAGGAGAGCACAATCGGGCTGATGAAGTTGAAAACAATTTGTTGCACGCCAAAGACGACTATCCCAACCCACAGGGCGTTGATGGGATTGGGCGAGAGGCTCGAGAGCACGGGCGGAAGAAGTCCGAACAAGCTTCCGATGACGGGAATCACTTGGGTCACGCCAGCGATAACGGCAAACAAGAACATATTTTGGGTTTGAATCCCGAACCATGACAGCACGGTTAAGCCAATAAACACCAGCACCGTCATGGCAAGGGACAATATCAGCGTGGCGAGCAACCAACCACCCAACTGCGCCCCAATCCTGACCATCGCCCTCGAGACATCATCGCGGTAATGCGCGGGAACACCAGCCAGTGCTCCACGAATGAGGGGAAGTGGGTCGATCAAAACGGTGAAACCCATAATCAACAGCAACGCACCGAGCAGCAAATTATTCAGCAAACCCGTCGTCGCGCCCAACGCGCCCAGCAGCGTTCCAGGCAAGCTCGAGAGTGCACCGGTCAATTGTTTGGAAAGGTCGCTCGAGTTTAAACCTTCAGACAAATCTTTAAAAAGAGGCGATTTCGCGGTCAAACTTGACAGCCACGCCTGAATTTTCTGCACACCGCTCGGCAAGCTCGAAACCAAACTCGAGATTTGAGAGATGAGTGCAGGTACGAGCGACCAGACGAGCAGGAACGTTCCGCCGAGCACCACGAACAAGATGATCGCTGCGCCCAGAGCGCGAGGCATTCTGAGTTTGGTGTTTGCCCAGATCACGAGCGGATTCAGCCCTGCCGCGATAATCATGGCGAGCGAAATCAGCAACAATGGTTGTGCAAGACTGGCAATCGCGCCCCACAAAATAAAAATGCCAACTGCGAACAAGATTCCTGGAATCAAATTGATCAGGTAAACGCCCCGTTTTTCCATGACATTATCCTAACTCGAGGTGCAAAAGCGAGGCAGTCCTTCTCACCTGAATTCATCTCAAATCGAGGTTTTAGGTTAAACTCGAGACACATGGGTATTTTGACGATTCTTTGTGGTGTGTTGATGTTGGCGCTCGGGCTTGGCAGCGTTGTGGGAAGGCGTGCCTTGCTTCCAGAACTCAAACCGAGCGAGGTGGCGCTGGTCACCGTGCCGTTTGGCGTGGTCATTACCGTGATCGGGCTGATCATTCAAACCGCAAAATAAGCCTCGAGCCATTTAATTTGGTCAATACGCCATTACGCGCACAGACCAAAACATCATCCTGGGTTAAAATTTAAACGTGAATGCCGTGCTTCCAAACTCGAGCATGTCAAAGCCACTTTTGACCCTCGAGCTTCTCAAACTTGCCGCGCCAATTGTTGCGGTCAACTTGGCGTATGCGTTGCTTGGTGTGATTGACACGCTGTTCATGGGTCATCTCGGCTCGGGCGCGGTGGCTGCCGTCGGTTTGGGCGGTGTGACCTATTACGCTTTGTTCTTGTTGCTGCGCGG
>CAXTTL010000362.1:0-2907 GCA_964247135.1 uncultured Deinococcales bacterium
GGCGCAGATTTGCGGCACTCCATCAAATACTGGGTCAAACCCGACCTCGAGAATCGCATTAAAGAGGGCCGCATCACAGCCTGTCTCTCGAGCACCGTCAAGGAAATCACGGACAATGCGGTAATTCTCGAGACTGAATCCAGCGAAGTCTCAATCCCAACCGATTTCACGTTTTTGCTGGTTGGCTATAAACCCGATACCACCATGCTCGAGGAGGCTGGCATCAAAGTTGATACGGATGGGCGAATAACCTTTGACCCTGAAACTTTTGAATCTCGAGACTTGGAGGGTTTGTATGTGATTGGGAGTGTTTATGCTGGGCGTTTTACGGGGCAAGTATTCATTGAAAATGGCAAGGTGGACGCCGTGAAAGCATTGACGGACATTCGACAAAAATTATTAACTCGAGAATCCTTGATTGCCCAGTAACAAGATTTTGTAGGGTGCGCCGTGCGCACAGGTGTGCCGAACACGGTGTTACGATTCCAGAACTTAAATTCGGTTGTACGTTTTCATAATCTCGAGCAAACGGTCATGTGGCAGGGCGTGCACGGTTCGACCTTTGAATCCAGTCATCGTTTGTGCCGCAACCAGCGCGTTGACAATCGCTTCCTCGGTGGCTCGGATCACGGCGCGAAACAACGGGTCGAGTGCGGTTTCGGGCAATGATTTCCAAAGCTCGAGCTTGCCAGATTTTTCGGGTGTGGCTTTCGAGAACGCGATGAACAAATCGCCTGAACTGTTGTAGGCGCTCGAGCCTGTCCGCGCCAAACCCATGCCAGCGCGTTTTGCCAGGCGCTTTAATTGGTGGGGCAATAACGGCGCGTCGGTGGCAATGACAACAATGATCGAACCGTCTTTGGTTGGTGACTGGGGCGGCATCAGGTCGGTGATGTGTTTTCCCACGGGTACACCCAAAATGGTCAGGTCCTCTCGAGTACCGTAATTGGCTTGCACCAACACGCCCAAGGTCCAATCTGAAAATTCAGGCTCGAGAATGTTGCGCTCGAGCTTTCTGGAACTGCTGCCAATACCACCTTTAAACTTCGAGACGATCATGCCCGTGCCGCCGCCAACGTTGCCCTCGAGCACCATTCCAGGTTTCGCATTCTCGAGCGCGGTGACGGCGTGTTCTGGTTTCACGTGAAAACCGTTGATGTCGTTTAAAAAACCGTCATACGTTTCAGCCACCACGGGCAGTGACCACGCCTCGAGCCAACCGCGTTTGTTCGCCCAGTCGATCACGGTATCCCGTACCACGCCAACTGAATGCGTGTTGGTCAGCATGATCGGACCCGCCAGACTGCCCGTTTCGTCCAGCCAAGCCGTGCCGGTCATCTCACCGTTGCCGTTTAACGAATACCAGGCGGCAGGCACGGAGTCAAACCCTCGAGCCAGTCCGTGCGGCAAAATGGCGGTGACCCCAGTTCGGACATGCTCGCCCTCGATCAAGCTGCATTGTCCGACCTCGACGCCAGGAACATCCGTGATGGTATTCAATTCGCCAGGAAAACCATCAAACACCAATCCCAAATCTCGAGCGCGTGGTTTCATGCGCCGATCCTTGATTTCATCAGTTCGATCAGGTTCTCGAGCGGCGCACTTTGCGCGGATTGCTGCCCTGGAGCATAGTCAAACATGATTCGGCTAGCGCCCAAGATTTCGGCGGCGGTCAAAAGCGCGTCCTTCATCACCCAAGTCTCGAGCGTGGCGATTTGCAAACTTGGATCGTTCATGCCGCGCAAAAAATCGAGTGCCAACCTGGGGTTGCTGAACACCAAAGCGTATTTGATTTCACCCGCCGTCAAGGTGATCAATTCTCCGGCAACGGTTGGATTCTCAACGATCCACCAGGTCGAGTTGATAGGATTTGATGCCGTAATAGATTGCGTGCTCACGTGTTCAAATTAGCATGGCGGTGTAAACTCGGGCATGAGCCAAAAAAAATCGATTCAAAAAACTTTAGAACCCGAAAGTCTTTACCATTTGCAATTCGCTTCCGATCCGCAAATTTCAAAAGATGGCACGATGGTGGCTTTTGTCGTGACCAGCATTCAGGATGAGGCTTTAAAAGCCGAAAAACCAAAAAAAGTGTACCGCTCGAGCATTGGCTTTTCCAAAAATGGTTTGGACGCCGAGCAGTTCACCTCGGGTTTGTACCGCGATACCAGTCCCAGATTCTCGCCCGATGGCAGCAGTTTGGCGTTCTTGTCCAACCGCGCCAACCCCGAAAAGCTCGAGAAAATGCAGTTGTACTTGCTCGAGCTTGGTGGAGGCGAGGCGGAGCAACTCACCATGTTGAAATCTGGGGTTTCTAGCCCCAAGTTTTCGCCCGACGGCAATAAAATCGCGTTTGTCTCCCGTGGTGACTGGGAAGACAAACGTAGCGAGGAGGGCGAGGCTCGAGCGTTTGAAGAGATTCCGTACAAAGCCGACGGAATGCCCAGCCCTGGTTTTGCGATTGACGAAGCGAATCAAATTTGGGTTTACAACCTCGAGACGAACGAACAAAAAGTCATCACCAACATCAAAACCAATATTGCAGGATTTGACTGGGCTTCAAACTCGAGCTTGGTTTTTGTCGCGCCCAAAAACGTGGCACAGCGTGCGCGTTGGAGCTGCGAACTGTTTTTGGTGAAGTTTGAGGGCAAAAAACCGAGCACGGTTCAACTCTCAAATTGGGATGCAAGCCTGTCGTCGCCCGTCGTTTCCCCCGACGGCAAAATGGTTGCGGTTCTCGCCAGCAACACCATGCACGAGCAACCTGGCGATCCGCACTTGCACGTCATGAAACTCGAATTGGGCGCGAAACTCGAGCGGATTGACCAAAAACTCGGGGCTTATGCGGGTGGCGCGGTCGGTGGCGATGCGCACGACTTCGGGATCGATCTCGAAATAGCTCCAGCT
>CAXTTL010000363.1:0-2883 GCA_964247135.1 uncultured Deinococcales bacterium
TCTCCATCACGGATTTTCGCGCCTCGAGTTCATCGGGTTGCATGTCCTCGATCCGAATGCCTTTTTTGCTCGAGAAAATCTGCGGGTTTTTACTGACCTCGAGAATGTCGTTGTAGCGTGTGACCGCCCAGAAGCCCGCGCCGCCTTGTTCATCCCACCAAGACACGGGGTCTTCGTCACGCAAGCGCTTAAAGGTGGCATGGGGGACGCCTTGAACGTACACTTCGGGATCGGTGATGTCCAAATCTGGACGCTCGAGGTTGATGGGTTGTGTCATGGTGCGAACTCCTTGCTAGAGGTGTCGGATCAGAAAAGCAGCAATTGCTCTACCCTCATCCCCGACCCTTCTCCCAACATCAGGAGAAGAGAGTTTTGGTTCTTTTCTCGAGAAACGCAATGTTTATTCCTGCGGGGGAATGTAGGGGCGCTGCTTGCTGCGCCCTCAAGGATGGGTACTTATTAAATTTGACAAATATTTTGTCAAAAATATCGTTACAAGTACGGCATGTAGAATTTTAATTCCCAGTCCGTCACAGCGCTGATAAACTTCTCCCATTCGGCGCGTTTGACCGCCACAAACTGCCCGACCACATCCGCGCCGAAGGCTTCAACAAACTCCGTGTCCGCCTCGAGCGCGTCAAGGGCTAGCTCGAGGTTGTTCGGGACATGTCTGGTGGTGCTTTGATGCTCGAGGCAGTCTTGTTCTTCGGCGGGAGGGGATTTGAGGTTGTGCTTGATGCCCAACAGTGCGGCTTGCAGAACGGCGGCGGTTGCCAGGTACGGGTTGGCTGCGCCGTCGGACATGCGGTGCTCGAGTCGTGTGCCGCGTCCTCGGGTGGCTGGAATACGGATGGTCGCGCCTCGGTGGTCGTAACCCCAGTTCGCCCAGTATCCCGCGAGTTGCGCGGGTTTGAGGCGCTTAAAGGCGTTGACGGTTGGGGCGCAAAGTGCGGCGCTGGCTTCAAAATGCTCGAGCATTCCAGCGATACATTGATGCGCGAGGGCGGAGAGTCCGTCGGTGGCGTTGGCGTCAAACATGGCGTTGTTGCCATTTTTGTCCTCGAGCGAGAGGTTGACGTGCAAGCCGCTGCCGCCACGGTCTGCGAAAGGTTTGCCCATGTAGGTCAGCAGCAAACCGTGTTTGAACGCGATTTCTCGAGCCATCAGTTTAAACAAGAAAATGTTGTCCACCGCCTCGAGTGCGTTGCCGTAAGCGAGTGTCATTTCAAATTGCGGCGTGTCAAATTCGGAGTTGATACTCTCGACGGGCAGCCCGACGCGGTCGGCGACTGCCATGATTTCGTCGATCAAACCCACGGGGTCAACGGCTGGACCGGTGCCGTAAACGTAAGCCCCTGGCGTGTCCCATTCCGTCCAACCGCCCTGCCCGTTGGGTTGCATGACAAACGCCTCGAGTTCGATGCCGACTTTGACCGTGTAGCCCAAATCGTCCCAAGCTTTGATCGCCCGTTTTAAGGCGTGGCGCGGCGAGATGGACAGCGCCTCGCCGCGAAAGCTCAGATCACCGACCACCACGCCCGTATCCGCTTCCCAACCAGGACGGACATCCTGCATTTCAAACTCGAGGTCGCAATCGGGCAGTCCCTCGAGCAACCTTGCACCTGGGGCGGGAACCATCGTGCGGTCAAATGCCAGCGCGAAGGTCGTGATGCAGTGGTGCGTGCCGTGTGCGGCATGAGCCGTCGGCAGGTATTTGCCTCGAGCCAGTCCGTGATGGTCGGGAAAAAGGGCGCGGATGCGTTTGTAGGTTTCCATAAAATGTTCCTTAAAATTGAGGGTTTAAATCTCGGCAGGCTCGAGGGTTTTGACAAGCCCAAGGTTTTTGCTCGAGGTCAGCGTCCAAATCGCGCTGATGATGATGCCTGCCACCGTCAGCCAGACGCCAATGCTGCCTGGGTAAGCTGGGAACGGAAAGATCGAACCGTAAATCGCAAAGACTGGCGTCAGAATCGCGCCGACCAAAACCAGGTATTGCCAGGGCGCACTGGCGGGCACAAGCCTGAATGCCAGAATCGCCAGCACAATGTAAATGCTCGAGATCAACAGCGTTCCAGCCAAAGCGCTGGCGCCGAACACGACCATGACATCCAAACCAGAGAAAAATGCCACAATCACCAAAATTATTGCCAAACCAGCCACCAGCAAATTCCCACCAATCGGCGTGCCGTAACTCGAGGTGCTGGCTAAAGCTTTTGGCAGCAGGTTATGGCGTGCCAGGGCAAACCAACCTCGAGCGGCGGTGGCGGTGAAGGCGCTGCCGACGGCGATCATGTCCACGATAATGGCGACGTCAATCCAGGGTGCAATCCAGCTTCCAACGTATTTTGTGCCCAGTGTCCCGAGCGGCGACGGGTCTTTGATCCAGTCTGCAACCTTGTCCACGCCAAAGCCAATCGCGCTGGCGTACAGGACCAGCACGTAAAAAACGGCGGCAATAATCACTGTTCCCATCACGGCAAAAGGCACGGTCTTTTTGGGGTTGGCGGTTTCTTCACTTAAACTGGCGCTGGCTTCAAACCCAATGAACAGCGTGACGGCAAACAGCACGCCTTTAAACAAATTTCCCGCATTCGGGTTGCCTGGGTTAAACACCTCGAGCGTGTTGCCGTGAGCGCCACCCGAAAACACGATGGCAAAGGCGATAATTAAAACTGGCAAAACGGCGAAGGCGGTCAGGATCAATTGGGTGCGGGTGGCAGTTTGAATCCCAAAGTGGTTGGCGGCAAAGACGATCCCAATGGCAATCAGCGACCAAACCCACCACGGCAAATTGATGCCGAGGTAGCTCGAGAATGCCAGGTTCGCAAAAAAACCGATGGCGAGAAAAATGCCCGCACCGCCCAGGAACATCGCGCCAATAAA
>CAXTTL010000364.1:0-2829 GCA_964247135.1 uncultured Deinococcales bacterium
CCATTGAGCTTGAGCCTATCGCCGGAGCGCCGACCGCGATTCGCTTCGGCAAGCTCGAGATTTTCCCAGACGTGCGCCTGGCACGGGTTGACGGCAAGCAGGTGTCGTTAAACGAAATCGGCGGGGTGCTCGATGGCACGTTGTACGTGGCGGTGCGGGTGCTCGACAAAGCCATCAACGCCTCGTGGTCGCTCGACGCGATTCAACGCCTGATCACCGTGACCGTCTCGAGGAGCGGCGACAAAGCCAGGGCGCCGGTGGCACGCTTTTCGACCGACAAACGCGAGTACCGCATCGGTGAACCCGTCAAAATTGTCGAGTACAGTTACGACCCCGATGGCAACGCCATTGTCGCCGAAAAATGGTCGGGTAAAGAAGAGGCGTATTTCAATCCTGGCGTCAAAACCTTGAGTTTATTGGTGATCAACAACAAAGCCATCTCGAGCGAGGTTTTTACCCAGCAAATCAAGGTGGTCAGCGAAGTTCTGTTTTCACAGCGCGATTACGCATTGCGGTTTTTTAACATCGGTCGCACCTTCCCAGATTCGGACGTGCTGACCTATCCGACCATTGCGCCCTTCCGCGACGATGACACGACCGCGCTGCTGCTTTCGGATTCGCCCGAAGACCCAGACCGCAGCGGTCTGATGTACGAGGACACCGTCAACGGTGCGGCACGCTTGATCGCGTATCACACCAACAATGCCAGCGGCACGGCGAGACTGCTGGTGCTCGCCACCAATTTAGAGAATTTTGGCGTGACCACCAAAATCAACCGCTTTGGTGAAACCAGCGCCACCACCGTCGTTGCCACGCTGGGGCGTGCCAGTTTGCTGGATTTTCTGACCAGCCAGGGGCGCGAATCTTTGAACCTCGAGCCAAGTCAATCCACGCCATTGTACTTTTCCAACCCGCTCGAGCCTGGGCAGGGTTTGAATTTGATGTTCGACCTTGAAACCAGTGGAAGGGTTCAACTGTCCGTGTTTTTTATTGAAGAAAGCCTGATCGCCTCGAGTTTGCCTTATGTCAACACGCCCGAAGTCCTGACCACCCTGCGCTCATTGCCGGCGTTGAGCCGCGACCTCAACCATCAACGCGGCACGTTTTACGGTGCGATTCGCAGTTTAAAACTCGATTTGTCACGAATCAGTGCGCAACAACCCGCCAAAATTATCATCGGCGATGGCAACATGGACCAGCACCTGGTTGGGCGCGATGCCCTGACGGGCGACACGATGGTCTTAAAAGGCAACTTTGGCGTGACCTACAAGATCAGCCTCGAGAATGCGATTGGCACCGTGGGCGCGATTGTGCCGCGCGGTGGACCTTACGCCGGTGCGGTGCGGGTCAACGGCGCATACACCGCCCTGCCCGACAGCGGCGTGCTCTACCGCAAAGACCTGCCGATTTTGTTGTACCGCGCCTTGGAGGGCAAGCTCGAGAACAACCGCATGGAACTCGAGTTTGTGCCTGCCAGCGGGTCTTACTTGCCCGTGAATTTCTTGTTTTACCGCGTTGGCGGTCGTGACATCACTTTGCGTTAAACTAAGCCATGCCCCAAGAATTTGATTGTATTGTCATCGGTGCGGGCGCGGCTGGCGCAAGTGCCGCCTATCAACTGGCAAAACGCGGGAAAAACGTGTTGCTCCTCGAGCAGTACGCCGTCGGTCACGATCTCGGGGCGTCGCAAGGTCACTCGAGAATTTTCAGGTTCGCGTATGACAACGCCGATTACGCCGCAATGGCAATGCGGTCTTTGGTTTCGTGGCGCAACCTCGAGGCGGACGCCGGCTTAAAGCTGCTGACCATGACGGGTGGGCTTGACGTTGGCGCGGCTGGCGCGGCGTCTCTCGAGGCGACCGCGCACGGCATGACGAGCGCTGGCGCAAGCTTTGAACGATTAACCTCGAGCGAACTGATGCGGCGTTTTCCGCAGTGGCGCGTGCCTGAAAACTGGGTGGCGTTGCATTCACAGGATGCTGGAATCCTCAACCCCACGCACTCTATCGAGGTGATTGCGGGCATGGCACTGGCTCACGGTGCAAGGGTTCTGGAGCACACCAGCGTGACAAAACTCGAGTTTGAGACAAATACTGTTGTGACTTCCAAAGGCAACTTCGCTGCCGACAAAATCATTGTCGCGGCGGGCGCTTGGCTGCCAGAACTCATCCCGAATCTGAATTTAAACCTTGAGGTCACGCTCGAGAGTGGCGTTTTTTTCAGACCCAAAAACCTAGCGATGTTCATGCCAGAACGCTTTCCGCTTTTTATCGAACACCGCATTACAACGCCCGAAATGGAGCGTTTTGACGCCGCACAAGCCTATGGTTTTCCAATTTACGGCTTGCCTGGGGTCAAAGTTGGTTTGCATCACAGCGGCGAAACCGTGACCGCCAGCAACCGTCATTTTGAGGTGTCACAACGCACCCTAACGGCACTGCAAACCTGGATGCTCGAGCACCTGCCTGACGCGGCGGGCGAGATCATTCATGCCAAAACCTGCCTGTACTCGAATACCAAAAACCATGATTTCTTGATCGACTGGCACGCTAAGTTTGACCCCGCAGGCTCGAGCGACGTGTTGATTGCCAGCCCTTGCAGTGGGCACGGCTTTAAGTTCGCGCCGTTTTTGGGTGAATTGTTGGCGGACATGGTGACTGGACAAAGCAATGCGTTTGAACTCGAGCGATTTGGGGCGGTTTCGCACGGCTTAGACGCTCGAGTTTACAGCAAATTTCAAAATGATTGATGCTGTTTGTCAATCATTTTCGAGCTGTGCGAGCACAAACAAGCAGCGCCTTGCATTGGAGTGAAAGCGCGAAGCGACCC
>CAXTTL010000365.1:0-2828 GCA_964247135.1 uncultured Deinococcales bacterium
CGCCACCCTGTCGGGCACCCGTTCTCGCACTCGAACGCCGGTCAGGCGTGCCACCTCGTCGTTGAGGCTCTCGAGGTGTTGAACGTTCAGGGTGCTGATGACGTTGATGCCGTTCTCGAGTATTTTTTCGACATCCATGTACCGTTTTGGATTTATCGAACCTGGCGCGTTGGTGTGCGCCAGTTCGTCCACCATGACCCACTCTGGGCGGCGCTCGAGAATGCCGGCGACATCGAGTTCTTTTAAGGTCACGCCCTTGTAGGCAATCTCGAGCAGACCGAACAGCGGCAGGTCGGCTGCCGCCAAAATCGTGTCTTTGCGCCCGTGGGTTTCGAGCAAACCCACAATGGCGTCAATGCCGTCGGTGCGCAGGTCACGAATCTCCAAGAGTGCCCGCACGGTTTTGCCGACGCCTGCCGCCATGCCGAGGTAAATTTTGTGGCGTCCGCGTTTGGCAGGGTGGGCTGTTTCGGGCATGGTTTTAGTATGCCACGGGGTTTTAGAGACTGGAATGGTCAAGTGGCTCAAAAACGATTTTGGTTGTCGATCACAGACTTTGTATCACTTTAAAGACAGGCTGAAAACATTGAATCTCAGCTTGGCTTCAGGCGAGCATCAGCCGACGTGACTACACTTTTTTCAGTGAGGTTCTTATGGCGACCCAACAACAAAATTCGGCGGCAGGTCCAAACCCAACTCGAGACGAAAAAGCCGTGGTTGAAGATCAGGATCAGGATTTGAAAACCCAAAAAACCAAGACGGATTCCAAGCCAGATTCGGCTTCGCCACCCGAGTCGCTCGAAGCCAAACTCGACGAAATTCGCCACGAGTTGAGCGAGTTGAAAGCCAGCATGAAAGTGTTGTTGACTCAGCATGAACCAAAAACCCAAAACGGCAAATCCAGCAAATCCAAGGTCAGCGAAAATGAAGATGCCGATCCGGTCGGTCAACAAGCGATTCCGCTCAGCCAGCAAATTCGTGATCTGGTCGAGGATTTGCAGGAACGTCAATCGAAACTGAAATCTGGGGTTGAACATCAGGTGCAGGATCAACCCATCGCCACGCTCGGCATGGCGTTTGGTTTGGGCATGGTGATCTCGAGGTTGATGCGGGGTCGCAAATGATGTCGGGTGTCGCCGAGATGATGATCGGCGTGGTCGAGTTGCTCGAGCAGGAAAGCCTTTCGTTGCGGCGTCGGGTCAGCAAAACGGTGCTCGGGTTTGCCTTAAAACTTGGTGCGATTGTGCTGTTGATTGTCGGTTTGATCTGGCTCGGCTGGGCGGGATTTGCGCAACTCAGCGCGATGCTCACGCCACCTTTGGCTGGGCTGATTTCGGGCATATTGATGTTTATTTTTGCCGGAGGGTTGCTGTGGTGGAGCGACCGCCCATGAAACAAGATTCCAAGCTTCAACCAAGTAAAAACCTTCACTTGCCCGTGGACAACAAAGCCAGTCAAATCAAGGCGAGTTTGCGTTCCCACGCCGCACAATTTGACGGCGAGACCCAAAGAATTCTGGAATCCGTCAGCTCCCTCAAAGGCGCCTGGAGCGCCATCAAACACACGCCGCTCGAGTTTGGTGCCCGAGCCGTGCTGGCGGTTTTGACGGAGATTCCGATTGGGGCAACCATGCCCTGGTGGATGCGGGCGGTACGTGCCGTCGGACGCGAAATCAGCACGGGTGGACGCAGAGAATAAATGAACAGCTCAAGTTTTCTTGATTTTGCTGCTTTGTACAAACAGATGTTGTACAAGGTCATTTTTTGATTTTGTAACCTCACCCAGGAGATCATTATGGCAACCCCCAACCAGAAACTCGAGAAACACCAGTCCAAAATCATGCGCTCCGAATGGGGTTGGATTGCGCTTTTGCAGGCGCCTTTATTGCGGGTTTTGTTGATCGTTGCCGGCATCGTCTTGGGGGTCTTGCTGCTGGGTTCTTGGGCGGCGGCGGCGGCGGGTTCGTTGTTGCTGGTTTTGGCGGCGAGCATTCTGGCGTTGGCGCTGCATCCTTTGGTGGTTTGGCTCGAGTTGCGCCGAGTTCCGCGCGGTCTTGGCGCCGCGTTGGTGGTGCTGATGAGCGTGTTGTTGTTGGTTGGCACGCTGGCATTTATTGCCCCTTTGCTTTACGCCCAGGGTTCGCGTTTTGTCTCTGGCGCTCCAGAAATGCTCAACCGCATGAAAAACTCCTTGCCTTGGTTAAACCAGATTCCTGGCGCGTCAGATTTGCTTTCGGGCAAAATCAACTTTGGCTCTTTGCTGGGTTCTGGAGGCTCGGGTTTAATCAACGGCGTTTCATCGGCAGCCTCGAGCCTGATTGGCACTTTGGCTTCGCTGTTTTTGATGGTCACGATGGTGATTTTTTTGCTCGCCAATCCGCAACCGATTGTGCGCGGTGTGCTCAGTGCCATTCCGAGTACCGTGCGTGCGCCGCTCGAGCGTTTGCTCTCGAGGCTCGGGCGTCAGTTGAGCCTGTGGCTGGTGGCAGCGGTCACGGTTTCGGTGATTTTGGGCACGCTGGTGGCGGTTGGTCTGGCACTGACCGGATTTCAGAACGCGCTGTTGTTTGGCGCGATTTACGCGGTCTGTAATCTGGTGCCGGTGGTTGGACCGCTGGTTGGCATGTTGCCCGCCATCTTGACTTCGGTTGCCGATGCCAACTGGACGGGGGCGGCTTGGGCGGTGGTGATTCCAATTGGCTTGCAGCAGCTCGATGGTTATTTTTTAAGTCCGATGGTCTTCAGGCGCACCACGCAATTGCAACCGCTTTCGGTGCTGGTCAGCGTCGCGGTCTTTGGGTCGTTGATGGGTTTTGTCGGCACGTTTTT
>CAXTTL010000366.1:0-2813 GCA_964247135.1 uncultured Deinococcales bacterium
CTGGACCCAGAACTGGGCGCACAGTTTGATAGCTTGCGCGAACACGACCTTGACCTGGACGCTCGGGCGGGGAAGGGTCCAGGCGGTTACTGTGACTTTTTTCCGGTCTCTGGGCAAGCCTATATTTTTATGAATGCGGTCGGAACCCACGACGATGTCCAAACCATGCTGCACGAGGCTGGACACGCCTTTCACGCGCTCGAGTCGTTTGATCAGCAAAAGCTGCACTGGAATTATCATGGACCGATGGAATTTTGTGAAGTTGCCAGCATGGGCATGGAATTGCTCGCCAGTCCGTACCTCGAGCGAGACAAGGGCGGGTTTTACACGAGCCAGGATGCGAACCGCGCTCGAGTCAATCATTTGCGCAATTCAGCCATCCAATTTTTACCCTACATGGCGGTCGTGGACGCCTTTCAACACTGGTTGTATGTGGATGCGCCCGAAGATGTCAGCATGAGTGAGATTCACGCCAAGTTCGCCGAGCTTCACAGACAATTTTTGCCATCTATCGATTTTTCGGGCGTCGAGCCTGGACTTTCAATGCGTTGGCAATTGCAAAGCCATATTTTCACCGCGCCGTTTTATTACATCGAATACGGCATCGCGCAACTGGGTGCCTTGCAACTTTGGCAGAACTCGCTCGAGAAACCGCGTGAAACCGTGCAGCGATACCGTCGCGCCCTCGGTTTGGGTTACACCAAAGGCTTGGCGGAATTGTTTGCCGCCGCCGGAATTCAATTGCCTTTTGATGCGCAGGTGGTGAAAGGACTGATGAATTTTGTCTCAAATCAACTCGAGCTTGAACAAGCCTGAAAACCCGAGTTATCCGAGGGCAATTGGTGCCGGGACGCGCTCGGGCATTCTAAACTCAATGTCTTCGGGTTCGCCCTCTTCGATAACCTGAAGGTTTGGATTCTGGGTTCTGAAAAAGGCAATAATTTCTTGAACCAAATCGTCGGGTGTACTGGCGGCACTCGTCATTCCCACGGCGCTCACACCCTCGAGCCAGGAATCTTGCAAATCGGCAATCGTACCCAGCCGCTCTGCATTTGGCGTCAAACTTTCGGCAAGCTCGAGCAACCGCATTCCGTTGCTCGAGGCGGTGCTGGTGACCACCAAGAACAAATCGACATGGGGCGCAATCTGTTTGACGGCTGCCTGACGGTTTTTGGTGGCGTAGCACAGATCGTCTCGGGATGGAACGGTCAATTTGGGAAAGCGCGATTTGAGGACTTCAACAGTTTTGTCGGTGTCATCGACCGAAAGCGTGGTTTGGGTCAGCACGACCACTTTTTCGGGATCAGGAACTTCAACCGTGTACGGATCAGCCATTTTGGGGTCAATTTTGCGATTGCCAAGAACGCTTACCAAGGTTGTTTGGTCTGGCGCCTCGCCGAAGGTCCCAACAATCTCCTGATGGTTGCTCGAGTCACCGATCAACAAGATTTGATAACCCAAGGCGGCATAACGCTTGGATTCCGAATGCACTTTGGTCACGAGCGGGCAGGTCGCATCAATCGTCGCCAAACCTCGAGCCGCCGCCTCCTGACGCAAAGCGGGGGAGACGCCGTGCGCCGAAAACACCACGGTATCGCCCGCGTTGGGCAACTTCTCGAGGTCAGCCAAATTTTCGACAAATCGCACGCCGTCCTCACGCTCGAGCCGACCGACCACGGTGTCGTTGTGAACGATGCTGTGATAAACCACCAGATCGCCGGTGTTTTGGTCGCTGGCAGACTTGGCAGCCAGTTTCACCGCGTCGATAGCCATGACCACCCCCGCGCAAAAACCCCTGGGTTGGGCGAGATAAACCTTCTCAATCATGATGGCAGTCTACTGAGTTTGGGCTGTCCGAATCCAGGTCAAAGCTCCCAAATTTACTGGCACTCAAACAAAGCGCTCGTTGGTCAGCCTCGAGCACATCTGGATGAAAACCAAACTTGTACCCCCAAGCACATTGATACGCCTCAGGTTCAACCGAGAAACCCGAGCCACATTTTCGGTACATCATCCCCCATCGCTCGAAGCAGGTTTAAGATTGCAGCCATGTGGTCTGTATTCGAGACGATCACGACGTTTACAACCACACACAAAACCACCTGCGACGATTTTCGGTAGACCGTCCCAAATGAACGAGACTTTTCGGCGGCTCGCGCGACGGCTCGGCGGACTCGAGGCATTGCTGGCGTTTGGTTGTGGCGTGGTGTTTTTGAAAGAGGGTTATGCGCTGACCAAGCAGGCGGCAGCTTTGCTGTGGTTGGCGTGGCTTTCTTACGCGTCTGAGGGCGCATTGAAATCTCGAGGCTGACAGTTTCATTTTGCTGTTACACTGATTTGCAGTGACAAGCCTTGATCAGCAAATCCTCAAACGCTTGAAGGGCTTGCTCGTCAAACGCCCTGGGTTGGCACTTGGTTTATGGGGCGAGGCGGGCATTGGCAAAACCCACACAACACACCACCTGCTACAAGAAATTCCGTGCGAAAGCCTCAGCCAACATGCCACCACGGGTAGCTCAAACCTGGCTCGAGCCTTACCCAAACCCAAAAAATTGGCGGTTTGGGCATCACGAATCTTTGAAAAACTTGAAAACAACGAGGTCTTGACCATCGAGCAAACAACCAGCGCTTTTGGTGTGGTGCTCTCGGGAATTGCACCGTTTATGTTGCACTTCGAGGATATTCACGAAGCCAGCCCAGAACAACTCGAGTGGATTGTCGCACTGGCAAAAGTGGTCACGCGTTTGAAGGGTGTGGCGTTGATCGTCACCAGCCGCAACGAACCTCCCGAACCTTTTGAAGCGCTTCGACTC
>CAXTTL010000367.1:0-2751 GCA_964247135.1 uncultured Deinococcales bacterium
CTCGAGACATCCTCGTCGTGGATTCCGGCGGCATCACCGATTTCGCCACCGGCGGCTTTGAAGCGTTCGGTCAACCAGGTCGGCACACCGCTCGCGCCGTGCATGACCAACGGAATTGGGGTCAGGCTGGCAATTTTTTCGATGCGGGCGTGGTCAATAAACGGGCGACCCTTGCCTTTGTACGCGCCGTGACTCGTGCCGATGGCGACCGCCAGGTAATCGATGCCGGTGCGCTGAATAAACTCGAGCGCTTCCTCTGGGTCGGTCAAAAACGCGTCTTCGGCGCTGACGTCGACGTGTTCTTCGATGCCGCCCAAACGTCCGAGTTCGGCTTCGACGGTCACGCCGCGTGCGTGCGCCATGTCCACGACCTCTTTGGTGACACGAATATTTTCTTCAAAAACGTCGTGGCTGGCGTCAATCATGACGCTGGTGAAGCCCGCATCAATCGCGGTTTTGCAGCTTTCAAAGCTCGAGCCGTGATCGAGGTGAATGGCGACAGGAACGGAGACTCGAGATGCCATGTCTGCCATCATGTGCGCCAGGGTCTCGGTGCCGGCGTATTTGCGGGCACCTTCGGAAATTTGCAAGATCACCGGGCTTTTGAGTGCCTCGGCAACCTCGAGCACGGCTTGGGTGGTTTCGAGGTTGTTCGAGTTGAACGCCCCGACGCCGTACTTTCCGGCGCGTGCGGCGGTTAAGATGACTCCTCCAGTTACGAGTGGCATAGTGTTTCCTCCGCTTTTATTGTAACGCAAAATAGGTTTAGAACAAAAACTGAACGTTCGGTATGACAAAACTGAAGGTTCGGGGCTACGAAAAAACCGCAGACCAAAAGTCTGCGGCTCTTGAAAATACTTATTTAGAAGCTGGCGGCGGTGCTGGTGGCAACGGCGTTGGCGCTGGCGATGATCTCGTCGCGCTTGTCTGGAGACTGCGCAAGCCCCTCGGCTTTGACCACGGTCACGTCCTGAATGCCGATGAAGTTCAAAATGCCCTTCAGGTGGTTGCTGGCGTGGGTGAACGCTTCAATTGGCGTGCCCGTGAAGTGCGAACCGCTCGCCTCGAGAATCACGGCTTTCTTGTCGTTCAACAGTCCTTGCGGACCTTTGTCGGTGTACTTGAAGGTTTTGCCGGACACGACCATCGCGCCGTCCATGTAGGCTTTCATCAGCGGTGGGTAGCCGAAATTCCACATTGGGGCGGCAAAAATGACCTTGTCGGCGGCAACAAATTGATCAGACAGTACGCCCAAACGGTTTACTTTGCGCCCCTCTTCGGCGGTGACTTGATCGGCTTGACCGGCTTGGAATTTGCCCCAGGCGCTGAGGACATCGCTGTCAATCAGTGGGATTTCTTCACTGTACAAGTTCAGGGTCGTGACCGTGTCGTTTGGGTTGTTGGTCTTGTAGGTCTCGAGGAATTTGTCTGCCATGCCGAGTGAGACGGAGTGGCTGCTCGAGCCTGGGTGTGCGGTGACTAAAAGTACGTTCGCCATTGTGTTTCTCCTTTTGGTATTGCATTCTGGGTTGATCCCAAATGCGTTATCAAGATGATTACACATTGCCAGTATAAAAAATGTATTAAGAAAGACCTGTGCTTTGTAACTCGAGATGGGTTTGGGGAATTCCAGCTTGCGCATTTGCCAAAATATCGGCAATCGTGGTCTGACCAAGCGCCGTCTGCAACGCCTGTTCCGCCTTGCCACACGAATCCTCAAGCGATGTCAAAACACCTTTTGCGAAATCACAATTGGAATTCATGGCATGTTCTGGAATCAACAAATTGCTGTCGTCCTCCTTTAAAGCCAGGTAAACGCAAGCCAAAGAAATTCTTGAAGCCTCGAGCGCCAAACTCAGACCACCACCAGGTCCAAGTTTGGAACAAACCAAACCCGCTTTTTGCAATGCACCCACAAGCTTTCGCACCACTGCAGGATTGGTGTTGACATGCCCCGCAATCGTTTCGGACGTCAACAACTGACCGGTCCTCGAGGCGAGAACCGTCAAAATATGAACCGAAACGGCGAAACGTGAATTCACAATTGAACCTCAGATGAACCATTCTCGAGCAGGACAAGATTTTAGTCAGTATCATAGCCTACTCGAGATTTTTAAAACAAAAACGGCAAGCTCAAGAACGCTTGCCGTCGCGGGTGATCGAATTTTTAAATCCGAATCGGATTGAACGAGCTTGGACCACCGTTGGGGTTCTCTGAGGCGTTGTTCTGGGTTTGGGTCAACAAAATATTGAAATCATTGACGCTGGTGGCACTCGATTTGGCTTCCTCGAGCGAGATAAAACCGTTTTTGTAAAGTTTCACCAGGTGCTGGTCGAAGGTTTGCATTCCGCGCAAATTGTCCTCGATCATGGCGTCTTTAATGAGCGGCGTCTTGTCCTCGTCTTTGATGTAATCGCGGATCAACGGCGTGGCGACCAAACTTTCGACCGCCAGCACGCGCCCAGCCCCGTCGGCTCGAGGCAACAGGCGCTGCGAGAGAATGCCGACCAGGGACTCGGCAAACAAAATCCGAATTTGCTCGCGCTCGTGCGGCGCAAAAAAGTCGATGATCCGGTTGATGGTCCGCACCGCGTCTTGGGTGTGAAGCGTACTGAGCACCAAGTGTCCCGTCTGTGCGGCGGTGATCGCCGCCTCGACGGTTTCTTTGTCGCGCATCTCACCGATCATGATGACATCGGGGTCTTGACGCATGGCGTATTTTAATGCCGTCTTAAAATCGCTGGTGTCCG
>CAXTTL010000368.1:0-2745 GCA_964247135.1 uncultured Deinococcales bacterium
ATTACCGATTTTGCCAGGGCTGGTACGGCGCGACGAGGTGGCGGCGGGCGTGATTGCCCATGCCATCCGTTTCACCGCCCAAGCCACGCAAACCGCCTTCGTGTGGGCTGCCCGACATCAAGCCGGAGCCTCGAGCGACCCCAAACTGCCGCCGATGGGCGCACGGTTTCGCCTCAAAGCCAGCGTTGACCTCTCGGGTTTTTCCAAAGAAATGCGTGTGATTTTGCAAGCCTTAAAAACCTATGGGTTGATCTTGGCGGACAACGGCTCGAATTGGTACATCTCTGGCACGCAGGACGAGGCTTGGGACAATGACGTTCTCTCGGGTATCAGCAAAATCAAGGGGTCAGATTTTGAGGCGGTAGACATCTCGAGTTTGATGGTGAATGTCAACTCTGGCGAGGCAAAATCACAGTAACTTTGGGTGAACTGTACGCCAATACCGCTCGAGTCCTGCCACGTCGGAGGCGGAAATGCCGGCTGGGACGTAACCGCCCGCAAATTCGTCGGATGCCTGCGAACCGATGGCACTGCGAAGCTGAGCCGCAATTTCGTCTCTCGTCTCCGCTGCCTGCAAACCCGAAAGCGAAATCTGCGCGAAACGCTCAAGGTTTTCTGACAATCTCTCGAGGTGCTCTGGCACGTCATCAAAACGTCCAAAGTGCGCCAGGTACAAGGTTTTGGCGGCTCGAGATTTGAGAAGCCCGATGCTGGTTCGCCAATGCTCGAGGTTAATGTCGGGCGGCGGCGTGGGTGGCACTGGCGCTTGACTTCCGATGCGCATCCCTGCCACGTCGCCCGCAAAAATCACATCCCCCTGTTGAAATGCCAAGTGATGCACGGCGTGACCAGGGGTGTAAAGCGTTTCAAACTCGAGGTTGCACAACTCGAGCCGCTCTCCCCCATTCAGCACCTCGAGATTCTTGACGGGTTCGATGTGTCCCCAGATTTCGGTCATTCGGTCGCCAAAAATTTGTTTGGCGCTGTCGAGCAATCGCGTCGGGTCTTGCAGGTGCTTTGCGCCCCTGGCATGAACGAAAACTGTTAAACCAAGTTCTCGAGCGAGCCGTCCTGCCGCGCCCGCATGATCGAGATGAATGTGGGTCAGCAGCAAGTATTTTAAATTTCGAGCCTTCACCCGCTCGAGTTCGGCGTACAAATTTTCCAGGGTGCTTTCGGGTCCACAATCAACCAAAATACTGCCCCGCTCGGTTTTGATGACATGTGCTGCCAAGGCGTTGCTCGAGCCGCGAAGTTTCAAATCGAGCGTGTGAATCTCAACCATGCTCCCAGTTTATGATATTCGGCATGTCCCTCGAGATCAGACGCGCAACTTTGGATGAGGTGCCTCAAGCCTCGAGCATTTTGATCGAGGCGGCACATTGGCTGGCACAGACGGGCGAACTGCGCTGGAAGCCAGAGCAATTCAGCCGAGACTTGCTCGAGCCGTTGGTACATTCTGGCGAACTGTACCTGGCATTTCGAGCCAACAAGGCAGTTGGAACAATGTACTTGCAACCCGAGGATCAAACCTTCTGGTCAGACGTTCCAAAGACTGAAAGTCTTTTTATCCACAAACTTGCGGTCGGTTTGGGCGCTCGAGGAACTGGGGTTTCCCAGGCGTTGATCGAATTTGCCAAACTCGAGGTGCGGCGCCTTGGTCGCAAGTTTTTGAGGTTGGATTGCCGCGATGAACCCAAAATACGGGCGATTTACGAAAACGCAGGTTTTGAGTTGCGCGACATCGGAGAATTTTTTAACTCTATCTTCTGTCGTTACGAAATAGAACTTCAGTGAAACAATTCGTTTCATCTCCTCAACATTTTCAGGTTGTACCCTTCAAGCTCGAGAAGAGGGTTTTTTGCGAAGACCACAACAAAATCAAACGTTTCGCCTGATAATGCTGGCAATCGTCCTCGGCATTGCGCTCTGGCAATACTTTCACCCGACGATCACCACGACCCAAAACGGCTCAGGCTCAAGCCAAGCATTAAACGCACCAGGAAAACCCAATTCGCAACTGACCCCTGGCGATGTCCTGACGACTGATGCAAACGTGGTTTGTGTCAGTGGTTACACCAAAACCGTGCGCAACGTTCCCGAAAGCCTGAAGGAACAAGTCTTTCAAGAGTACAGTGTGACCAACCGTCAACCTGGCGATTACGAGGTCGATCATTTGATTTCGCTCGAGTTGGGTGGCAGCAACAGTTTGCAAAACCTATGGGCGGAATCGTATGTCTCGCAACCACTCAACGCGCATGTCAAAGACAGACTCGAGAATGTTTTACACGATTTGGTCTGTGCTGGCAGATTGAAATTGTCGGCGGCACAGCGCATGATAGCCAATGACTGGACGCTCGCCTATCAAAAATACGTTGGGACGCTGCCGAGGTGAGATTATGAATCTCGAGAATGTCAAAACAATCGTGATTGCCGGCGACGGAAAACTGCACGAGGCTGCCTTGGACGCCCGAGAGCAATCGATGCTCGAGGCTGTGGACACTGCCATTCGGGCAAATCCAAATTTTGAGATTGAACTTCCGGACGCGATCCTCGAGCATGTCGAATCGATGCGGGGCATCAAAGAAACCGACGACGGACGGTTGTACTTACGTTACCGAACCAGTAAAAATCCTGTGCCGCTCGAGTTTTGGGGTTGTCTGGCAAAAATCCCAAGGGTGGATTGGACTTCGGGTTTTGTGCATGTGACCGAAGAGAACCTGACAAACATTTTGGCGCCAGAGG
>CAXTTL010000369.1:0-2658 GCA_964247135.1 uncultured Deinococcales bacterium
GTAAAACGATACGGTTTGGGTTCGAGCATTGATTTGGTCGAAATGGCGGTCATTGAAGAAGTTTAGACGCTTTCAGTGTTGCGTTCAAGCTGGGTTTTAATTCCTTTAAACTCGAGCGCCGCACCCACAAAAGCCTTAAACGGTGGACTTGGACGCATCGGGCGAGACTTAAATTCGGGGTGCGCTTGCAACCCCAAGAAAAACGGATGATTCTCGAGTTCGATGGCTTCAACCAGTCCCGCGCCGCGCTCGAGTTTGCCTTTGGTCACGCCCGAAACCACCAGTCCAGCCTCTTTCAGGGTTTCGACGTAAGCGGGGTTGACCTCGTAACGGTGACGGTGACGCTCGAGCACATCTTTCGAGCCGTAAACACGCTCGAGTAACGTCCCTGGCACAATTTGCATACTCCAATCGCCGAGGCGCATCGTGCCGCCCATGCCTGCAACCTCGAGCTGTTCGGGCATCAGACCAATGACGGGGTGTTTGCTGTATTCATCAAATTCGATGCTGTTCGCCTCCTCGAGCTTGGCTTGATGGCGGGCGAATTCGATCACGGCAATTTGCAAGCCGAGGCAAATGCCAAAGTAGGGTATTTTGTTCTCTCGAGCAAATTTGGCTGCCAAAATCTTGCCTTCAATGCCTCGATGTCCAAAGCCAGGACCAACCAGAATGCCGTCCATGCCCGCAAAAGAAGCATTGACGTTTTCAGGCTCGAGTTCTTCGGCGTTGACCCAGTTGATGTTGACCCGAGCGTTGTGGTAAATCCCAGCGTGCCTGAAAGCCTCGAGAATGCTGATGTACGCGTCTCCCATTGCCACATACTTGCCGACGAAGGCGATGTTGACCTCAAAGGCTGGGTCTTTGAGTTTCTTGATCGCATCGTGCCAAAAAGAAAGACTGGGCGGGATTTTCTCGAGTTTCAAACGCTTTTCAACCGCACGTCCCAAACCTTGAGCCTCGAGCGCGAGCGGCACTTCGTACAGGTATTCAACATCAAAACTCGAGAAGACACTCTCGGGGTCAACGCTGGTAAAGAGCGCAATCTTGCGGCGCACGTCGTCCTCGAGTGGGGTTTTGCTGCGCACCATGACGAAATCTGGGGTGATGCCCACGCCGCGAAGCGCGGACACGCTGTGTTGGGTGGGTTTGGTTTTGACCTCGCCGCCAGAAACGGTTGGCGCGAGCGTCAGGTGAATGTAGGCGGTGTTTTCGTAACCCTCATCGAAACGCATGGTGCGAATCGCCTCGAGGAATGGCAGGCTTTCAATATCGCCCACCGTGCCGCCGACTTCGATCACGCAGATGTCGGCTTGAACCTCGAGCGCCACGCGGCGGATGCGGTCTTTGATTTCGTCGGTGATGTGTGGAATGACTTGCACGGTTTGCGATAAATACTCGCCGGCGCGTTCTTTTTCGATCACGGATTTGTAAACTTGTCCCGTGGTGATGTTGCTCGAGCGTTTGACTTCAATGTCCATGAAACGCTCGTAATTGCCGAGGTCAAGGTCGGTTTCCGCGCCGTCGGCGGTCACAAAAACCTCGCCGTGTTCATAAGGGCGCATCGTGCCAGCGTCGAGGTTGATGTACGGGTCAATTTTCACGGCAGCAACGCGGTGTCCTCTGGCGCGAAGCAGTGCGCCCAAACTCGAGGTCACGACGCCTTTTCCCAGACTTGAAACCACACCGCCGGTCACAAAAATATATTTCATCAAAAACGTCCTTCACTCGAGCGTTGAAGACTCGAGGTTTTGAAAAGTGGCGAAAAAAGAAAATCCGGCGGGCATCAGCCCCTCCGGGATTTTAGAATAGCATGTTTGGGTTTCGATTGGAATGGAAGTCCGGACCAAAATGTGGGCTAGGGGGCGCCTTACGCACCAATAACACGTTTCCAACGGTGCGCAAGGCGCACCCTACGATTGAATTCCTTTCGCTTCGAGTTTTAAGGTTCAAGCTCGAGCTTTTCATTTGACCTAACGTTTAAACGGATTCCAACCTTTTTTCTTCTGACTTTCAAGTGGCTTTTCTTCCCTGTACGTCTCTTTCTCTTGTTCCAAACCACGCTGCAAGAACCTGGCAAAGTCGGTGCGTTCGGCAGGAACTTCGCTGGCGACGGGTATATTGTGCGTCAGGGGTGGTTCGACAATGTCAATCTCGAGGTTTTCCAGTCCTGGCGAGGCGACTATCGTTCCGCCTTCAATTTTGTGACGGTCATCGAAGACACGAACGCCAGTGTGCTTCATGGCTTCAATTTCAGAGCGCAAGGTTTTGATTTCCGTCTCGAGCGGCACAATGGCGCGTTTGACGATTTCTTCGATCAGGGCTTTCAGGGCGGTGCTGTCATCCATGAGCGCATTCTAGTTTATTTTTGGCTTTACAATTGCAACCCTATGGTTTTTCGTTCACCAGAACGCAGAATCTCGAGCTTGAGGCTGGTGTTGATGGCGGCGTGTGCAACGACGGCGGCGAGTTCGGCAAACGTCTCGAGCGGCACACCATCGGCACTTAAGACCAGATCGCCCGTTTTGATGCCAGAACGTTCGGCGCTCGAGCCTGGCAGCACGGTTTCAATTTTGGCGGGCAGGTCATTTTTGCCGGTCACACCAAGCGTGGCGTGCTTGACCTTACCGTTTTTGATGAGTTCTTCGGCAATGCGGTTTG
>CAXTTL010000370.1:0-2646 GCA_964247135.1 uncultured Deinococcales bacterium
TCAAACGAACCATTTTTTAACGCCTCCCGAATCGCCTGCGCTTGCTCGAGCGACGCACTGAGCACATGAACCGCACTGCCGTACCAAGCGTTCGAGCGTTCATCAAAAGGTTCGGAGGCTTCAGAAGATGCCATCAAGGCAACGATAAACATGACAATCAAAACCTCGAGACCAAAATAACCCCACGCCCAAGCGCCAATCAAATGAATGCCGTTGCTCGAGGTGCTGCGGGTGATGGTGATGCCCTGATTGGCTTGGTAGTTTAAAAATCCCATAAAGCCAGTCTGTTTGACCTCACCCTTTAAAAAGGCATCCTCTGCCAATTGTTCGACTGGGTCGCTGATGCTCGAGCCACCCTGAGAGATGGCGTTTTTGATGTCGTTTTTGAAAGCGATTTGATAATCCAAAAAGTGATACACGCCCATCGTGGCAAAACCACAAATTGCCCCAATTAAAATGGCGACGCCACTGTTGCGAATTTTACCAGCCGTGATGCCTTGAGACACGACGAAACTCACAATAAATCCTGCCACAATAGGAAAAAGCACGATCAAATAAAAACCAATATAGTGATCTATCGCAAACAAAAGACCGCCAACCACGGCGGCGGCGATCAAACCGTATGCGGTTGCTCGGATGATGCCTGAAAATGGTGCAATGCCACTGGATTTGTATTCGCGCATGACAGCCTCCAACACGCATTGGCTCGAGAGTGTCCAATGCCGTATCGATATTTTAGCGTCAGTCTCGATGAGGAAATTTTTGCAAAATAAACCCTCGAATCAAATCACAAACTCGAGGGTTCAAGACGTTACAAACTTGGGCTGGCGTAATCAAAGGCGTCGGGGACAACTTCAACTTTACTTCGGGCAAAGACCATCGTCTCGAGCAAACGCTGGCGCAACTCAATCATGCCTTCGCGCTGCATGGCGCTGATCGCCACAGCATTCCAACGCTCGAGCGCGGTGTCAAGATCGAATGGGTCAGCACTGTCGGCTTTGTTTAAAGCCAAAACTCTGGGCAGTCCTGCAAGCTCGAGTTCTTCCAGAATTTCTTCGACGGCGCTGTAACGGTCTTCGGCGCCGTCACTGGCTATGTCCAGAACATGCAACAGAACGTCCACGTCTCGAAGTTCCTCGAGCGTGCTGCGGAAAGCCCGCATCAAATCTTTGGGCAAGTCACGAATAAAACCCACGGTGTCGGTGAAAACCACCTCGCCAAAGCCCGGCAAGAATCCGCGTCTCGAGGTTGGAGACAATGTGGCGAAGAGTTTGTTTTCTGCCAGGACGCTCGAGTGTGTCAGGACGTTTAAAAGTGTGCTTTTGCCCGCATTGGTGTAACCAACAATGCCAATCACTGGCACGTTGTTGCGTCCGCGCGATTTACGGCGTTCGGTTTGGCGCTTGCCAATTTCTTTTAACCCACGCTCGAGAAACGCGATGCGGTCATTGATACGCCGCCGGTCAAGCTCAAGTTTGGTTTCGCCAGGACCACGGGTGCCAATCGCGCCGCCCGAACCCGCCGCGCCGCCACCGATTTTGGAGAGTTTGCTGCCTTGCCCAATCAATCGCGGCAGCATGTACCGCAATTGCGCCAGTTCGACCTGAAGTTTGGATTCTGGACCGCTGGCGTGCTGCGCGAAAATATCGAGGATCAATTGCGTGCGGTCAATGATTTTCAAACCCGTGATTTCTTCGATCTCTCGAGCTTGGGCAGGATTGAGTTCCTGATCAAACATCAGCACGTCGGCGTCCAAGTGATAAGCCTTACTCGTCAATTCCTCGAGCTTGCCGTGTCCAATGACCGTGCCTGGTTTGAGATAACGGCGGTATTGCAGCTCGCGGTGAACCACTTCCGCGCCAGCCGTCCGAGCCAATTCCGCCAGTTCATCAAGGCTCTCTTCGGCGCTGACGCCGCGCCCATGATCGACCCCAACCAAAATGGCGCGTTCCGCCCCAGAGCGTTTGACCGTGCGGGTTTTCGCAAAACGCGCAAACTCCTCCTCGAGCGCCATCGTGTTCGCCGCCAAATCCCAATCCTCGAGTTGCTGCACCGATTGCGGCACGAAAACGCGCCAGTCCTCTTCCTCGAGTGCCGCGTTCGGTGGCGTGAGGTGCGCGAGGTGGCACATGCCAGGCAAGCCATCGGAGCGTACATCGACGGCGGCAATCGCATCGAGACGGTTTAAAAACAGCGTTGAAAGTGCCGACCTCGAGATTGCCCCAGGTTTTGGGTGCGCGTACAACAAACTCAAGCCTTTAAGACGCGATTCGGCTTCACGACCCCTGGCTAAATTTGGAAATTCGGTTTTGCTGGCATCACCCACAGACACCGTGACCACACGCCCACGACGATCCAAGACCAGCACGATCTCGCGGTTGGTCTCGAGACAGAGTTCAGAGATGGTTCGGGCGACCTCGTTGGTGATGATCGCATTTGGTGGCAATTTTCGGCGGTACAAATGCGAGAGGCGCTTGATGATGCTCGGGCGAAGACCGTGAATGTTGCCATGAACTTTTTCCGTAATGACCTCCTTGAATGGTCAAAAACCAGCGCCGGCTGTCTGCCGTGCTGGGGAAGTTGCGGAGTCTCGAGTTTCGATAAATTGATTTTAGCATTGAAACTTGAAAACTTTGTAAGCCGATT
>CAXTTL010000371.1:0-2634 GCA_964247135.1 uncultured Deinococcales bacterium
GTTGACAGCAAGTATCGAGTTTGATTTCGATGCCGTTGGCAAGTTTGAACACCAAGCGTAAATCCGAGTTTGGTCGTGGCAGGCATTTGAACTCTTGACAGAAGGCAGTGCGCAAAAACTTCTTTTCGAGCGTGGTTCGCATTCCAAAAGTGCCTAAAAATGGGGCTGTCAAACCGCTAGCCGTGAGCACAATTGCAACAACGAGAACGAATGCTTTCATGCTTTTATCCTACTCGAGCAACGATTAGAACAAGCATCTCGAGTTTGGTACAATCTTTAAAGTCCCCGAGATTCCCACTCGAATTCTGGCACGATTCAAAATCATGCGCTAGACTTCTGACATGACCTGGCAAGCCATTCGAGAATTGTACCCAGAGCAATGGTTGCTTCTGGAAGTGCTGGAAGCCGAATCTGAGAACGAAGTCCGTCATCTTAAGAACTTGGCGGTGCTCGAGCCATTTGCGGATTCGATGACAGCTTTAAGGGCATACCGTGATTTGAAGAAAACCCAAGCAAATCGGGAGTTATTGGTCTTGCACACACACCGCACGGAATCCAGCATTTTGCAACGACATTACGTTGGCGTTCGGGGTGCAATTTGAAGTTGTATCTCGAGCGAAGTTTGTTGTTCACCAGTGTTGTGCTCGAGCATTTAGATCAATCAATCACCTTGAATCGTGTTTTGGTGGACACGGGTTCGGCGGCGACCATTTTTCAAACAGAAATTCTGGCTTCAATTGGACTCATTTACGCCCCAGATGACGAAGTTCACGAGGTTTTTGGGGTTGGTGGTTCGGAATTGGTTTTTCAAAAACGGCTTGGCAAAATCGTTTGTTCGGAATTAACGATGTCAGATTTTTCGGTTGAAGTTGGTTGGCTTGATTACGGAATTGAATTGGATGGCATTCTGGGTCTCAATTTTTTACTAACCACCCGAGCGATTCTCGACTTGAGCAATATCGGGTTTGCAAACTAATCCACCTCGAGTTTTACAAAATCTCGAGGTAGTACCGTTTCCCTTGTTCTTCAAACCCAAAACCCTGCAACGCGCCAATGTCCACGGTGCTCTCCAAGGTCAACACCAGTTCGACGCTGCCACAACCCATCGCTTGACACGCGCCCAGGGCTTGCTCCAAGAGCGCACTCGAGACGGTTTTATCGCGGTAACTTGGGCGCACCACGATGCGGTCGATCAAGCCGCTCGGGTTTTGATCGAGGATGCCCCAGCGCGTCCAGAGTGAAACGAAACCCAGCAACCTGCCGTCGTCGGCTTCGGCAACCAGCATGGTCGTGCCTGGGGTTTGCAGCACGCGCAACAGGTTGGTGTTCAAGCCCTCCGCAATGCCAGTCTCGAGTTTGGGGCGTTTTAAGAGTTCGGCGAGGATTGGCGCGATACCTTTGGCGTCGCTGGGTGCAGCCACACGAATTTGAAACTCTGCCATGCCCCAGAGTCTACACCATCTGTAAGGTGCGCCTTGCGCACCAAAAGCACGTGTTCAACGGTGCGCGAGGCGCACCCTACCAATTCAAAGTTTGAGGCATGGCGCCAAAAACCTCGAGTTTTGGTGTGCTGTCCAACTCGAGGAGCGCCCAGGTTTCGGGCGGTGTGCCGTTGGTCCATTGGGTTTCGGTGGGTCCAAGCAGGGTGATGTAATCCAAACCGTTCACGTTGCGTTTGTCGAACCAGTGGGCGTGACCGCTGACGCAGAACTTGACCTTGCCACTGTTCTCGAGAATTTTTCTGGCTTTCTCATGGTTTTTCGGGAAGGCGAACGGGGCGTACTCGGTTTCAAAGTAGGGGTTGCCGATCATGGGTTGTCCGTGCAGCGGTTGGTGGCTAAAAACGACTGCGGGTAAACTCGAGCGGGTCAGTTCTTTCTCGAGCCATTCGAGGGTGTCGCTGGAGAGTGTCCCTGCGGGTGAACCGTTGCTGGTTTCGAGAAAAATCAAGTGCCAGCCGTGTTTTTCAACGCTATGGGAACCCAGGTTGGTCTCGAGAATCGCCTCTTGTTCGGCTTTGGGCAACAGGTCGTGGTTGCCGCTGATGTGGTGGCGCGGGTAGGGCAGGCGCTTAAAGACCCGTGACAGCTCGAGCAGGTTTTGATGGTCGGTGGCGGTGTTTTCGTCGGTCAGACGGTCACCAAGCTCGAGCACCAGGTCTGGTTCGAGGCTGTGAATGTGTTTTTGGATGCGCTCGAGAATGTCCAGCGCGGCGGGTCCCCGCACGTTGCCGGTGTCGCGTCCATAGTGAAGGTCGGTGATGATTGCTAGCCTTAAGCTCATTGACGTGAATTCTAGGACGTGGTTTTGAATTCCAAAGTCCAAAACTCGCACGTGACGCGTATTGGCTCGAGTTTCTAATTTGGCTGGTTTGAGGTCGTTAAAGTCCCAAGAGCGTATCTTGTCGTCAGGATCAATTGATTTGGCATCTCGAGTGACCCTTGATTTGAGTCTGGCGAACTTGGATTTTGATCATCTCATGAGAAAAACATGAAGGCGCCATCGGTTCACTGGGTAGAATCTGCTATACTCCTGCTGGTCTTATGGACGCACCCCCCAGTCAACGTTTTTCTTTTTCAAATCTGGGATGCCCCCAGTGGCTTAGAAAAGCAAGCTGGGATTTTTTATTGGTTT
>CAXTTL010000372.1:0-2590 GCA_964247135.1 uncultured Deinococcales bacterium
ACGATCCAGAACTTCACAAAGACCTGGTGAGTTTGGGCATGATCGAAAAAATTCATATCGATGGCAGCATCGTGAACGTTAAGGTCGAATTGACCACGCCCGCCTGTCCGTTAAAGGGCAAAATCGAGGGCGATGTGGTGGCGGCGGTGCTGAAAGTTCCGAATGTCACGCACGTCAACGTCAGTTTTGGGGCGCAAGTTCGTCCGCCAATGCAAAACCCGCTGCCTGGCGTGAAGCACATCATCGCGGTGGGTTCGGGCAAGGGCGGCGTGGGCAAAAGCACGGTGGCGGCAAACCTGGCGCTTTCGCTGGCACTGGACGGCGCGAAAGTCGGTCTGCTCGATTCGGACGTCTACGGTCCAAGCATTGGGCAGATGATGGGCGCGACCAATGAACGCATGTTCGCCAACGACGACAAGAAAATGCTGCCGCTCGAGAAGCACGGGCTGAAGTTTATTTCGATGGCGAACTTGGTCGCGCCTGGGCAAGCCACAGTTTGGCGCGGTCCGATGTTGCACAGTTTTGTGCAGCAAACCCTGAAAGATGCGGCGTGGGGCGAACTCGATTATTTGATCATTGACCTGCCACCAGGCACGGGAGACGTGCAGTTAAGTCTGTCACAGACGGTCAGCATGACGGGCGCGATCATTGTCAGCACGCCGCAAGATGTGGCGTTAATCGATGCGACGCGTGCGATGGACATGTTCAGGAAAGCCAACGTGCCAATTCTGGGCATGGTCGAAAACATGAGTTATTTTGTCGCGCCAGACACGGGCAAGCGTTACGACATTTTTGGTCACGGCGGCGCGAAACGCGAGGCGGAACGCAACAACATTCCGTTCTTGGGCGAGGTGCCAATTGGAATGCAAGTCCGCGAGGACGGCGATCTGGGAGTACCTGTGGTGTTGGCGCACCCCGAAACCGTCGAAGCCCAGGCGCTGGTCAGCATCGCTCGGGTTCTGGCGGGACGCATCAGCGTTTCAACGCTCGAGTTGTTGCCGATGGTGTAATGCAAGCTTTTTGGCTTGTCTCACAATTTAGAAGTTGATGTTCCCGTACACTTTCAAGGATTCCAATGATGATTTCAGTAGCCAGCGACTCCACCAAGAGCCGAGTGTTGTATTTGCTGCGCGGCAGCGGGCGCGGCACGGCGCAAGCCGTTGCCAGCACGCTCGAGATCAGTGCGCCTGCCGCCAGAAAACATTTGATGGACTTGGAGGCGGACGGGCTGATCGAGTCTCAAGTGGAGCGTCCTGGTGGTCGTGGGCGTCCACAGCACGTGTTTAAATTATCCTCCCGTGGCGAGGAACATTTCCCAAAACGCTACGCGCAACTGTGCGACGACATCCTCGAGCATGTGCAGAGTTTGTACGGTTCGGGGGCGGTGCTCGACGTGCTCGATGCACGAAACGCGAAGTTGCTCGAGGTTTGGCGTGACCGGGTGCAGGGCGCCAGCTTGAAGACCAGGCTTGAGGCGTTGGTGCATATCTTAAACGAGATCGGTTATGAAGCCACGCTCGAGCACGGTGATGAGGGCGTGTTTTACTTGCTCGAGGGCAACTGTCCGAGTTTGGATGTGGCGCGAAAATACCCGCAGTTGTGCCAGTCCGAATCCAATTTGTACAGCCAGATTCTGGACGCCAGCGTGACCCGTGAGCAACAAATTTCAACCGGTGCGAGCGCTTGTCGTTACCGAATTGAAGATTATTCGTAGCGGCGCAAGTAACCTGGGTTGGTGATTGCCAATTTTGCTTTCGCCACTTCCTCGAGATGCGCGAAAACATTCTCAGGCGCGTTCCCCAAGCGAATGCGATTCGAGAGTTCAGTGTTTAATTCGTGCGTCATGGCTTTCAAACCCGAGAACGTTTCAGGGTTTGGCACATCCAGCCCGAGCAAATTTTTCAAACTCGAGAATTCGATTTGAAGATTGCTTTCTTCAAGGTTGACCTCGCGTGAAATCATGGTCAATGCGTTCATGGCGACCAAAACGCGAAATTTTAAGCGGGCGTCGGAAACCGTGGGTAAAATCTCTTGCTCGAGAAATTCGCGCACGGCGTCGCTGAGTTCGCTGGTTGTGGGACGGTCTTGCATAATGAATTCTACCCGAGATTCCTCACCCAGATTCACAGCCCCTCTCATACCTTAAGGCTAGGCTCGAAATCATGCTTGTGCGTCGTCTGGGATGGTATTTGCTCCGTGAGTTCCTGCCGCTTTTTGTGGTGGGCGTTGGCATCATGTTGGTGCTCTTGACCCTGAATTTGTTTGCGGTTTTTCTGGCAATTTTGATTAACAACCGTGCCAGCTTGAGTTTAATTGCGCAACTGGTCATCGATCAAATCCCGCAATTTTTAAGCTTGCTGCTCGCGCCAAGTTTGGCGTTTTGCATATTGGTGGGCTTGGGGCGGGTGGCTCGAGATTCGGAACTGAAAGCGATTTTCGCCGCCGGTGTGCGCCCGATTGTTTTACTGCTGCCGATTTTGGCAATCGGTTTGTTGGTCACGGGCTTGAGTTGGGTCAACGAAAACATTTGGCGTCCAAATGCCGACGCCCATTACCTTAAAACCTATTACACGATTGTCCATACCGAAGC
>CAXTTL010000373.1:0-2451 GCA_964247135.1 uncultured Deinococcales bacterium
CCAGATTTCGCCAGAGCATTTTAAAGAGATTCTGCTCGAGGCTGGGTTGGACGCCCGAAAACGCCTGCAAATCTTGCAAGAGAACGGTCATGCGCCAGACCATCCAGTGCCTGTCAGTTTTCCCGAAGGGCGCTACTTAAAATTTTTGCTCTCTCGGGTGTTGTCAATTTAAGAATCTCGAGTCAAGACCAGCAATCCTGTACTTGTATCGGCAACGAATTCTGAAATCGTTTCGACATTGCCAAGCAATATTTGCGCGATAAAGTTCGTATCGCAATTTCCAACGTTCAACCACAACACTTTGGGCGGTGCGCCCCTCAATGCGCTAAGTTGCCTGAAATCATCGTCCTTGGTCACAATGACATAATCGTTCTCGAGTGCGTAATCCCAAATCAAAACATCTGATGCCTCGTGCAACCCAAGGTGATATTTGACGTGTTTTGAATCAGGAAATGTGGTGTCCAACAGATTGCAAAGTTTGGCAGATAAATTTTGATCAAACAACAACTTCACGCCGCAACGCGCTCCACCAAGCCGCGTTCTCGAGCCGCCGCAAACTCAAGACACGCCCGAATGTCATCTCGGGTCAGTTCTGGGAATTCAGAGATGATCTGATCTACATCTTCATAAGTGGCAAGATAACCCAGCACATCACCCACCGTGATTCTCATGCCACGCACGCAAGGTTTACCGCCACGTTTGCCAGGATCAACCGTGATAATTTCATGCCAGTTCATTGAAGCAAAGCGTAGCGCATAAATTGAAGTACAGCAAGGGGTTTTGAAGCCATTTTGCAGGGTTCGCTAAAGCTCGTCTCGAGTTGCAATCACCTTGGCTTTTTCTGCCACTACCTTAAACGCATCCAACAAGGCTGGCGGCTGGCGAACAAGAACCTGACATCTCAAACCCAGCAACACCGCCGCCAGCCACTCGAGATCACCTGTGCCACATCGCAAAACCGTGCCATCCCCTTCAACCTCGAGCGCCATTTTGTGGGGCATCACGCGCCAACGGGCTTCCTCGAGCGGCAGGTCAAGCCAGACTTCGACCGCAAATTTTGCTGGTGCGAACGGCAGAGATTCGCGCAAATAGGCTCGAGCGTCAAAGTCTGCTGGGCGTACAAAAATCCCGTCAATCATTTGTAACTCGAGCATCCTGTCCAAGCGAAACGAACGCACGGCAAGCCGCAAACGGCAGTAACCGACCAAGTACCAACGTCCGTCGTGAAACAGCACGCTGTACGGTTCGACTTCACGTTCGGTTGGCGTGCCATCGAACGCTCGGTAGGCAAACACGACGGGTCTTCGCGTTTGAACGGCACTTGCCAAAGCCATCAACAATTTGGTGTCCGTTTTCACCAACCAGCCTGAAGGCTCGAGTTCCACGGCTTCCTGCATCACCGCCACGTGCTCGGCAAGGTTTTTGGGCAGCACGCGTTTGAGTTTGGACAGCGCGGATGTCGTCGCGGGTGCAAAGGCGTTTAAGCCCAGCGACTCGAGCGTGCGCAAGCCGAGCGACACCGCCAGGGCTTCATCGTCGGTCAGCATTAAAGGTGGCAGGCGAAAACCTGGTTTCAAACGGTACGCGCCGCCCACGCCACGGCTCGATTGGACTGGAATGCCAAGGTCTTGCAATTGCGCCACGTAACGTTGCACGCTGCGCAAACTGACCTCGAGTTTGCTGGCAAGGGTTGTGCCAGTCACCCGTTCCGAAGACTCGAGCAACTCGAGCAAAGTCAACAGGCGCAGGGTTGGGTTGTACATGGTTCAAGCATAATTTGAATTCCCGCCCGAAGTTGTCGGCAATTGATGGCACACTCGAGCTGCGGAGGTCAAACATGAACAGCGATGCTTCACACGATTTTGATTTTTTGTGTGGACACTGGCGTATCGAAAACGAGTGCCTGCTCAAACGCCTGGAAAACTGCACCGAATGGGAGAAATTTGCTGCCCTGGGCGAAGCGAAACCAATCCTTGGCGGTATCGGCAACATTGATACTTTTGTGCCAGACACTTGGCGACCCGGATTTATTGGCATGACATTGCGTTTGTTCAACCCTGCCAGCCAGCAATGGAGCATTTACTGGATGAGCAACCAAACTGGCAAGCTCGAGCCGCCCGTGGTTGGCGGTTTTCAAGATGGAGTCGGGATTTTTGAAGGTGATGATCTGCTCGAGGGACGCCCAATTCGGGTGCGCTTTATCTGGTCGGAAATCACGGCAGATTCCGCACGGTGGCATCAAGCTTTCTCCGACGACGATGGGCAAACCTGGGAAACCAACTGGATCATGCGGTTCAGCAAAAACACACAAGCAAACTAAACTCGAGCCAGCCAAAAGGAGACAAAATAGACGCGATGAAAACCGTAAAACCCGTCCTCAAAAGTCAGTTATCACGTCTCATACCAAATTGCGGGGAACAGTCATGCTTTATCGACTGTTCCCCCGACCAA
>CAXTTL010000374.1:0-2440 GCA_964247135.1 uncultured Deinococcales bacterium
TCAGTTTTGAAGCGCTGCTGGTTGGCGGCAATCCATTGGCTGTCCCCGCGATTTATGCGATGATCCATTTCGTCGAAAAAACCTGGGGCATTCATTTTGCGCTCGGCGGCACGGGCGCACTGGTGAAAGCTTTCGTCCAGAAACTCGAGGAGCTGGGCGGCAAAATCCGTTACAATTCTGAAGTCTCGAGCATCGACATCGAGCACAAAACGGCTCGAGGGGTTACGCTGGCAACCGGCGAAAAACTCGAGGCGAATCTGGTGGTCAGCAACGGCGATTATGCCAACACACACTTGAAATTGATCGACGCCAAACACCGTTTTTGGAACGCGGACGCTCGGGTGAAAATCATGCAGCAAAGCATGAGCTTGTTCGTGATTTACTTTGGTTTTAAATCTGACAACCTCGAGTTGGATTTGCGGCATCACAATATTATTCTTGGACCGCGTTACGAAGAACTTTTAAAAGACATTTTTGGACGAAAAATCCTCGCCAAAGACTTCAGCCAATACTTGCACATTCCCACGCTGACCGACCCAAGCCTCGCCCCCGCAGGGCATCATGCCGCGTATACGCTCGTTCCCGTGCCGCACAATGGCTCGAGGTTGGATTGGGATTTGCTGGGCGAACCGTTCAGCAACAAAATCCTCGGGTTTCTCGAGGATCGCGGCTTTATTCCAGGCTTGCGTGAACGCTTGGTGCACAAGAGTTTTATCACCCCAGATTATTTTGAAGGCACGCTCAATTCGTACCTCGGCAATGCCTTTGGACCCGAGCCGATGCTGGTGCAAAGCGCGTATTTCAGACCGCACAACCGTTCGCAGGACGTGAAAAACTTTTACATGGTCGGCGCGGGCGCACAACCCGGCGGCGGCACGCCCAGCGTGATGATGAGCGCGAAGATGACGGCTCGGTTGATTCAGGAAGATTTCAGTCAAATCCGTTGAAACCCCAAAAACATGGCGTCTCGAGATGGAATTTATTTCAAGTAATTCTCGAGAATCTTCATCTGCGGTTTGTCCATGCCATTCACGGGTTCAATGATCGAGGTGTTGGTTTCATTGCCCCACCACGGTCCGCCAGCCCAGTACGCCCAACCGATCCAAACGTCGCGGTTGTTCTGGATGTAGGTCAGGGCATCGTTTAAAAATTGGTCGCAGGTTGGGTTTTGCCAACCCGCAAACTCGCCCAAGTAACCGCGCAATTTATTGGTCTTGAGCCAGTTCGTAAAACCCTCGAGCGACTGTTGCGCCGTCATCGGCGAATCGCAGACGCCTTTTGTGCCAGAGTGATACTGATCAAAATACTGATGGACTTCAAACCCCAAGTTGTTTTCAGGGTCTTTTAGGCTCAGCAGCGTTGTGGCATTGCTCGAGCCGTAAAAATTCTCCGTCCAACTCCAAGCACCCGTCCAGGCGTTGCCAGGTGCGAGGATCAAATTGTTTGCGCCCGCCGCCCGAATCGCAGTGATCGCCGCTTGGGCATCGTCGCGCCAGAGTTCGGTGCTCATGCCCTCGGGTTCGTTCATCAAACCAAAAACCACTTTGGGATCGTTTTTAAACACGCTCGAGAGTTTTGACCAAAACGCAGCAAATTGCGCCACCGTCACACTCGCACCCTGATCGCCGATAATTTGGGCTTTGCCATTCACGCAATACCGAGCGTAATTGTGCGGGTCCAAAACCGAGGTCGCGCCCTTGCTCGAGATGTAAGCCACGATGTCCTTAAGGGCGTTGAGGTTGGTGGGATCAAAGGCTGCGCCAAGTTGTGGCTCAAGCCGTTCCCAACGAAACGGAATCCGAAACGCCGTCATTTTCTTGGCGACGTAATAATCGACCTCAGCATGGGTCGGGTAGGTGTAGTCCTTACCAAGCGTGCCAATGGCGTTACCATCGCATTCGATACCGACCCCAAAATCCGCGCCAGCCAAAGAAACCCCAACCAGCCACGGTTTGGCACTCGAGTTTGGAACGGTGATTTCGGCGCTGGTGAGGTTGCACGCCATCAACGAACAAAACCCAAGCAGCAGTCCAAATCGTCTCATGGCTTTAGGGTACACGTCTGTTTGCGTTTGATCGTGGGAAAAGATTGAGAACCCTACCGCGTGAGAATTTGTTCAAGGCTTTTTGGTGCAATGGCTTACGCCAATCAGGGGATGTGCGACCCGTGCACAAACCCTAGACTTTAACGCAGAGAACTCGAGCAAGAAACTCGAGGCGAGTACAGGACACTTTATGACCAACATTGACATGCTGCATTACATCAACCCAATCGTCGAAAACGTCCGCAAGACGTTACTCGAGAATCAATTTGCCTCTGGCGGTTTGGCGCTGGGCATCATCGGCGGAAGTGTCGCCATGCTGCGGCAATTGCCAAAACAACTGATCGACTGGGCGTATGACCGCGTGGTCATCAGCATTGAAGTCAACTCGAGCGACCA
>CAXTTL010000375.1:0-2401 GCA_964247135.1 uncultured Deinococcales bacterium
TGGTGATTATGTTGATGCTATTGAAAAATCTAAAAAAGTGCTTAAAATTAGAGAGAAAAATTTAGATTTACGGGGACAGGCAATAGCACTTATAAATATCGGAGTAACTTTAACTGAACTTGGAAATTATAGTGAAGGACTTGATTTTTTGTTTCGAGCACACGAAATTGCTCAAAAAAATCTTAAAGACTCTATTTTAGAATCACAATGTTTAATAAATATTGCAAATATTTATCAGGACACAAAAAATTACCAAACATCTGTTGAATATTATTTGAAATCGTTAACTTTATCCCAAAAAAATAATGATAAGTACAATGAAGTAATTTGTCTGAATAATATTGGGGAATCCTTTTATCTAACTGATAATTTTATAAAAGCTGCTGTTTTTTTTGGTAATGCCTTGGATAAATCAAAAAAATATTCTATGCAATACCATGAAACATTTATCCTCAATGGACTTGGAAAAACTCACCAAAGCTTAGGAGATCACGCAAAAGCCATTCATTTCCAAGAACTTTCGCTTCAACTTGCCAATCAATCTAATGATCTTCCAAGCAAAATAAGTGCACTTTTTGGATTGGGCGACATTTACCTTAGTCTTTCAAAATCTACCCAAGCCATAGAACACCTCGAGCAAGCCCTAGCCCTTTCGCTCGAGATCAAACAACCCAAAACCGCTTTTGAAGCCCATCAAAAACTTGCCGACGCCTATCAGCAAGCGGGTGACTTGGCAAAAACCATTGAACACCTTCGTGAATACCACAGGCTCGAGCGTGAAGTCTTAGATCAGGAAACCGCCCAAAAAACCAAGAACCTCAGCGTCCAATTTGATCTCGAGCGGGCGCGTCACGAAGCCGAAGTCTACCGCGTTCAGAACGAAACCATGGAACGCGCCAATGATCTGCTCGAGGAAAAGGTGTTGGAACGCACCCAGGAACTCGAGGAGGCGCGGGTCGAGATTGTCATGCGCCTCGCCATGGCTGCCGAATACCGTGATGACAGCACAGGGCAGCACACCTTGCGGGTTGGTCGCAATTCGGCGTTACTGGCTGAGGCTTTGGGCTTGCCGAGCGATCAGGTCAAGTTGATGCGCTCCGCTGCCCGTTTGCATGATGTGGGCAAAATTGGAATTACTGACCTCATCATGCTCAAACCAGGCAAGCTGACTTTTGAAGAATTTGAACGCATGAAAACGCATACCACGATTGGTGCAACCATGCTTTCCAACGGGCAATCACCGCTTTTGAAGATGGCGGAAACCATTGCCTGGACGCATCATGAACGCTGGGATGGCACGGGTTATCCGAGGGGTTTGGCGGGCGAAGACATTCCGTTGGTTGGCAGGATTGTTGCGGTTGCCGATGTTTACGACGCCCTGCGTTGCGAACGACCGTACAAACAAGCCTGGAGTGTTGCACAAGCTCGAGCCGAAATTGCAGCTCAGACTGACCAGCATTTTGATGCGCAAGTGGTGAAAGTGTTCCTCGAGTTGCTGGATGCGGGTGTGGACCTTGGTTAGCCACCATAAGAAGTTGTAGCGGCGCATGTCCATGCGCCTGGTTTTTACGGGCGGCTCGAGATTGAAAAGTGATTGTTTTCAGGGTCAACTCCGTTGCAGAACTCGAACCAATCGGTTTTGATGATCTTGGAGAGTTTCGTCCCTCGAGCGACCAGAATTTCTCGAGTCGCTGCGACATCCGCCGCGTAAAACGTGATTTTGGGAGGGCGTTTGGCTTTGTTCGCCGCGCCGTTTTCGTGCAAGGCAATGCTAATTGTCCCCGCCTGAAACTCGAGCCAAGATTTTGGGTCGTCGGGCGTCACTTTGGGAATCAAGCCGAGTACGTCGCGGTAAAACTCGCCCACGATCCGAATGTCTTTGACGAAAAGCACGATGCGGCTGCATTCAAGGTTTAAATTCATAAGCCCGAGCTTAGAACGCTAGCTCGAGCTTGGCAAGGCTGATTTTTTATACTTAAAATGACGGGTTTAGGCTGTGCTGCAAGACGCAAATTCAAATCGCTCGAAATTTAAGCTTTGATCAATTCCGCGCCGCCCTGTGCCAAAATATCCTCGGCGAGTTCAAAACCCAAATCTTCGGCTTCCTCGGCTTCGCCCTCGATGGTCACCCGAATCACTTTGCTGCCGTCTGGCGCGGCAATCGCACCCTCGAGCGTCAAGACACCGTCATCCGAAATGTTGGCAAGCGCCCCGATGGCATGGTTTCCCATGAACATCGCCCCTTTGGGCAGCACGCCCTCGAGAAAAGCGCGTTCGGCGGTGATGCGGTCATCGCTGGCATGGTGGTGAATGCTGTAGGCGACCTCGGTGGCGATATCATCGTCATCTCGGGTGATTAAAGCAATCGCACCTTGTCCTGGTGCGGGTAAAATCAATTCTG
>CAXTTL010000376.1:0-2399 GCA_964247135.1 uncultured Deinococcales bacterium
GAGCCGAGGTTCAAGGTTTTGGCAATCTCGGGCAGTTTGCGCGGCGCGTCATCACACGCCGCCATTTTAAAGGCCGCGCAGCAGCTTGCACCCGCGAGTCTCGAGGTGGTGGTGTTTGAAAATCTGGGAGCGTTACCGCATTTCAATCCCGACCTCGAGTTGGAGCCGCCTGAACAAATTCTCGGGTTTCAACAACTTCTCAAGACATCGAGCGCCATCATCATCTCGAGTCCAGAGTACGCGCACGGCGTTCCTGGTAGCCTGAAAAACGCTTTGGATTGGCTGGTTGGCTTCGGAGAGCTGGTTGGCAAACCGACAGCCTTGTTCGGCATTACAGCTCGAGGGGCGTTTGCGCAAGCCAGTTTGCGCGAAACCTTGACGGTCATGATGGCGAACCTGATTGAGGGCGCGTGCGTTGAAATTCCACTGCCCAGTCGGAATTCTACCGCCAGTGAAATTGCAAATCATCTCGAGTGCTCGAGCCTGATCAAAACGGCACTCGAGGCATTGGCATTTGAACTTCAACCAAACTCGAGTTAAGTTTTGGCAATTACCACCAGATGTTTGCTGCTTGCACCCAACCTCGCACCCTCAAAATCTCCAGAAACCTCGAGCCGAAAATCGATCAGCCAGCGCTGCAATTCAAAACGCGTGAAGTACCGTTGGGTCAGTTCAATCACGTTTCTCGAGAGGTTTTTTTCTGGTGAGATCGTATCAACGTAATAGGTGGTCGTGACGATTTGCGCGGTTCGGTCGATGCGCTGCAACAAAAAGACATCGGTGCGTGTGCCATCAGGCTCGAGGAAGGTCTCCCCTTCATGGCGCAATACACCCTCCAAACCAAAGTTTGGTGCGTACACGTCGAACGCAAACGCGCCTCCAGGCTCGAGGTGCGCTTTGATGCACCCCAAAGCCTTGTCTTGGTCTGAAACCGTATACAGGTGCATCAGGGCGTTAAATGGGGCGATGACCAGCGGAAACTGAGCTTCCAACTTGAAATCTCGAGCATCACCGAGCACAAAATTGACGTTTACACCCTCTAGCGACGCATGTTCACGTCCAAGCTCGAGCATCTTTGGGCTAAGTTCCAAACCTGTGACTTCAATACCGCGCCGCGCGAGTGGAATGCTGACCCGTCCCGAACCCGCGCCGATCTCGAGGATTCTGGTTGCGCTGAAGCGTTCGGCGAGACGGCTGTAAAACGCGACGTCATCGCGGTAATTGGCGTACTGAAGTTGGTACAGTGCCGCCAGCGAATTATAATTCATTTCTGCCCGAGCGAAGCGAGGCATGAACGTATTCCTGCTCGAGCGAAGCGAGGCATGAACGTATTCCTGCTCGAGCGAAGCGAGGCATCAACATATTATTGTGCGAGCACCAATTGATTCAGCCGCTCGAGCACCCGATGCGATAATTTTTCGGCAGTGCCAGCTTGGGGCATGGTGGCAAAAAGCCTCGCACGAATGCTGGCGAGCGTTTCGGGGTGTTGCAACAATCCAATCGCTCGAGAGGCAATGTCACCGACGGTCACCAAACCGCGCAACTCGAGTTGGATGGCTTCGCCCGCAAAACGGTTCGGCAGGGAAATGTACTGTGTGCGGTCCAAAAATGCGTTGACCGCCGCGCGTTTGATGTATTTCCCAAGCCCTGGAATCATGCCCAAAAATTGCAAGGGTCCCTCGATGGGGATCAACTCGAGTTTTTGCAGCGGCAACGCCACAATGCTCGGCACACCGGCAATCCCCAGCTCGAGGGTGTTCGTGCCAGGAATGGTCAGCGCCAGATCGGCGGTTTTCATCAGTTGATAACGTTCTTCTTCGGGCACGATCCGTATTTTGACGCCTTTTGGCGTGTGCAAAAACTGCCCTTCGGGTTGGGTCGTGACCCCGCCGAACTCGAGCATCTCTTGTGCCGCAAAAGCGCGTTTGAGGATACTCTGGTCGAGCATGTTGGAGCGAATCCAATGGAAGCGCACCTCTGGCAGCACCGCCGCGATTTTCTCGGCGCTGGCGGCAAACAGTGGCAGCATGTGCAGGGCTTCAAAACTTCTCGAGCCAGCCAGCAGCAGCACGTCCAAACCCGCCTCTTTTTGAAGACCCGTTTCAAACTCGAGCGCATCGGCGGTCAAATTCCCAATCACCTCGATTTTGTCCTTGGGCGCACCGGAACGCTTGTAGGTCCGCTGGTCGTGAACAAACAATTGCTCGAGCTTGTTGTTCCAGTACGGCTCGAAAGAGTAACGCCAGACTGGGTAGTTCAAACGCGCCGCAATCCGAATCGCGTGCATGGCATCGCCGCCGAGTTGCAACACCAAACCCGCCTTCGCCCCAGAATAAACCTGGGGCTGCGCACCGCCGACCGCAAATTTTAAATACTGTGCCACCGTGGTGACCCCATCA
>CAXTTL010000377.1:0-2363 GCA_964247135.1 uncultured Deinococcales bacterium
TTCAATGTCGTTTTTGACGGGAATAAATGCGCTCATGCCGCCGATGGCGTGGGCGCCGCGTTTGTGGCAGGTTTTGATTGCCAAGAGGCTGTAAGACCGCATCATGTGGCTGGTCATGGTGACTTTCACGCGGTCTGGCATGACAAAATCGGGGCGCAACCTGAATTTTTTGATGGCGCTAAAAATATAATCCCAACGTCCACAATTTAAACCCACGCTGTGGTCGCGCAACTCAAATAAAATTTCTTCCATTTCAAACGCCGCCAGAATGGTTTCAATTAAAACTGTGGCACGAATCGAGCCGTGCGGAATCCCGACGTATTCCTCGGCGAAGCTGAACACATCATTCCAAAGCCGCGCCTCGAGGTGCGACTCGAGTTTGGGCAGGTAAAAATAAGGTCCTGAACCTCGAGATAACAATTCTTTGGCGTTGTGAAACACGTACAAGCCAAAGTCGAACAAGCCGCCAGAAATGGCTTCACCCTTGAGCGTGACGTGTTTTTCGGGCAAGTGCCAACCGCGAGGGCGGACTTTGAGGGTCGCGGTTTTTTCGTTTAAAGCGTACTGCTTGCCGTCGGGGTTGGTGAAACCGATGGTGCGCCGAATCGCGTCGCGCAGGTTGATCTGCCCGAGAACGCAATTGGACCACGACGGGCTGTTGGCGTCCTCAAAATCTGCCATGAAGACTTTCGCACCGCTGTTGAGGGCATTGATTACCATTTTGCGGTCTACCGGTCCGGTGATTTCGGCGCGGCGGTCCATCAAATCTTTGGGCGGCGGTGGCACGCGCCAGGTCATGTCATCGCGAACATGTTTGGTTTCCTCGAGAAAATCTGGCAGTTCACCCGCTTCAATCCGCTTTTGACGTACCTCTCGAGCGGTAAGCAATTCCGTGCGACGCGCTCCAAAACGGCTTTGCAACTGCCTGACAAACTCGAGCGCTGCGGGCGTTAAAACCTCCAGCATCTCGGGTGAAAGGTCGGCGTTGATGCTCAGTCCTGAAATCATTTGATTCATAAATTCAGTTTAACTGAGCTTTACGGTTAAAATTCAACTCGAGGCTGGGATTGAACTCAACTCGAGGCTGGGATTGGGTATTGAAATCCAAGGCATTTTAAAACGGTGTTTAAGAATGTAAACTATTTTCAGAAAGTTTCAGGAGGGCAACACATGGCAAACATCAAATTGATCGACAAAGCCACCCAGCAGCCCCTCGTGTTTGCAGTCTCAGAAAATGATGCGGTCGGAATTGTCGTCGAAGAAGCCACGAAATGGGCGGACACCAATGGATTCTCGAGTTTGACGCTCTGGCTCGAGGGCGAGCGCAAATTGATCGTCCAGATTAACGACGAAGAACCCCTCCATTCCTGGATTGATCTTGATATTTTTCGTCAGGGACGTGCCGCAGACTTGGAAGCGCAACTCGATTTTGCGCGTGGTGAGTTCAGGCGACGCGTGGTCGGTTACGGCAAATTTGACCGCTAAAAGTGATCCGTAGGGTGCGCCGTGCGCACCGATTCTAAAGCCAATTTGGTCTGTTCATAAATTAACGGCTCGAGATTCTGCTCATCGCCTCTCGAGCCGTTTGTTCGTTTGGGTACGGTCCAACGATCACCCTCGAGATACCATCTTCGCCCAGTTCGACGCTGGTTTTAAAACCCTGGCTGGTTAGCAGCACGCGCATCGCTTCGGCATTGTCGGCATTTTTGAACGCTCCAGCTTGAATGCTGACGCTGCCTGGACTGCGCCTCAAGGGCAGGGCGGGCACTGGGACGCTCGAGTTTGAGTCACGCATCACAGGTTTTTCCACGGTTGCACTCGAAGATTCAGTGCCGGCTGTTGGGGTTTGGGCGCTGCTCGAGATTTGAGGTTGTTCAATTGGTTTTAAAATTTCAGGCGCAGGCTTGGTGGTCTGACTCGGAGTTTCGCTGACCGCGATTGGAGTAGGCGGTGTCACCTCTGGCTTGGCGCTCACGACCTCTGGGGCGCTCAAGACGACGGGGGCAGGTTTTTGTGGAACGACAATGGCATCTGTGGTGACCGCTCGAGGTTCTGGGGCGTTCTTGGTCAACTCTTGTAGGCTTCCAGCAGCTTTGATACTCGAGTCTGGTTTGACACTTTTGATGACCGTATTCGGCACGAGCGTCACGGTTTTGGCGGTGCTGGGCTGACCTTTTAAAACAAAGGCAAGTCCAAGCGCTCCGAGCGCCAAAACACCAACCGTCACCAAAACTTTATTCACTCAGCTCCCGATTCTATTCCTGTACCGCTCGAGTTGCTGGATGTCCCACTCGATCAAACTGCGCTCACCCGCTTTGGACTCGACATGATGGCGCAGTTCGTGCGTCAGCGTTTCCCAAATT
>CAXTTL010000378.1:0-2280 GCA_964247135.1 uncultured Deinococcales bacterium
TCAGGACTTAATTTTGAGTTTTGAATCTCGAGGTCAACCGCATTCAACCATCCCGAAACATCACCGTTGAGCCAGTTTGCCACCGTTTGCGCCTCGCCCTTGTACGTCTCGAGCACAGCCTCAAAGAATCTCGAGAGTTGAGAACTCAATGACAAAGTTTCCGCATCATTTTCTTTTAACCCTCGAGTCACATAATCGGCTTTTTTCGCGTCGGGCAGGCGCGGCATTTTGGCGCGAACCCGTCCAATCCAAGCCGCATCAATCTCGAGCGGCGGAAGGTCAGGGTCAGGGAAATACCGATAATCCGCCTCGCCCTCTTTGGTGCGCATGACAAACGTTTTCTGCCCGCCCTCATCCCAACCCATCGTGTCTTGCGTGACCCGACCGCCCGCGTTAATCAGCCGAATCTGGCGCTCGACCTCATACTCGAGCGACTTGCCCACACTGCGAAACGAGTTGAGGTTTTTGACTTCGACTTTCGTGCCAAACGCCTCGCCAGGACGCCGCACCGAAACATTGACATCGCAACGCATTTTGCCCTCTTCGGGACGGGCATCGGAAATGCCGAGCGCCTGGGCGATGGCTTGGACTTTTTGCAAAAAGGCTTTGGCTTGCTCGCCGTCCGTGATGTCGGGTTCGGTGACCATTTCGATCAGGCAACAACCCGCACGGTTTAAATCCACCAAACTGAAATTTTCGCCGTTTGGGTGCATCAACTTACCCGCGTCATTCTCGAGGTGCGCCCGCGTGATACCAATGCGTTTACCATTCACCTCGAGCCAACCGTTGCGGGCAATCGGGCGGTCGTACTGCGAGATTTGGTAATTGTGCGGACTGTCGGGGTAAAAGTAATTCTTGCGGTGAAATTGCGTGAAACCCGAGACATCGCAATTCAGCGCCAAACCAAACATCATGCCATCCTCGACCGCCGCTTTGTTAATGGTCGGCAGTGTTCCAGGCAGCCCGAGCGTGAACGGGTCGGTGTGCGAATTGGGCGCGTCAGAAAAGTAATTCGCATCGACGCTCGAGAACATTTTGGAACGCGTAGAAAGTTGAATGTGAATTTCCAAACCGCAAACGGTTTCAAAGCCAGAAGACATGAGCGTAGTTTAACGTGTTTGGCGCTGGATCAGAAAACAAGGTGATACCCGATTGCCAATCTGAACCAGAAACCACCATTCAAAAAAGCCATTGCACCAACTTCGTAAAAATACTGACCCTGATCGAAACCGACATAAGTTTGCCCACCCAAAAACCACGGGCTGGTAAATGCAGACGCGTCTACTCCACCCGCAAAATAGCCTTGCAAAGCCGCAAAACCAACACCAAAATAGAAACCATTCGATCCAACAGGCGCAAGGTGATACTCGAGATTGATCGCCGCCTGGAAGTAGCTAAAAATAATCAGGGTATCTCCGCCAATGTCAGTACGTAACCCTAAACCCTGAATGCCAAGGTCTCGCAGAAAAAAATGCAAGCTCGAGGGAAGCCCAATGGAATACCCAACACTGAAGCTGGGTTGAACAGGTTCTGATTGGGCGAAAGCACCAGACAAGAAAAGCGCTGCGCAAATGACGAACATCAGAATTTTGAGGAATCGCATGATGACATCCTAACGTTGAACAAGCGCAGAAGCTCGAGGTTCAAAAATAAATATAAAACCCAAAAGCAATTCGTGGCACGGTGCTCGAACCAGAGTTTGTACCTGTCAACAGTTGAATAATGCCAAGCTCGAGAAACAAAGGACCAACATCCAACCCCGCATAGACTTGTCCACCAAACTGCAAAGGGTAATACCCTTCAGGTGGAAGGAATTCACCGGCTGCGAGTATTTTGAAAACAACTACACCTGCCCCGAAATAAAAACCAACCTCTTGAGGTTGAGCAAAATGGTATTCGGCATTGAGAGCACCCTGAGCAAAACCAACAAAAGGAATCACAAACAAGCCCACATCTGCGCGTAGTCGTAAGCCCTCAACCCCTCCAATATCAAGCAGTGAAAAATGGATGCTCGAGGGAACTCCCAAAGAGAAACCAATACTGAACGTTGAGGGACTGGATTGTGTGGGAGCAATTAAATCTTGAGCCAAAGCATTTCTTGAAACCAAAAGTATTGCGAACAAGACGATTAGGATTTTAAGGAATCGCATGTTGACAGTCTAACCTTGAAATTTTACTAAAATCTCAAAATCAATCAAAATCACGTCACAATCGACTTATAAAATTCTCGAGCATCAAACCAATCTCAAGCACGTGCGCATCCGAAGCTCGAGCGCCAAC
>CAXTTL010000379.1:0-2271 GCA_964247135.1 uncultured Deinococcales bacterium
TTGGGTTTTCGGCGTGGCGCGGTTGATCTCGTCCGCCAGCAGCAGTTGCGTGAACGCCGGACCGCGTTGAAAACGGTAACTGAGCGCCCCGCCAGCGTTCTCGATGACTTGTGTGCCCGTCACGTCGGCGGGCATGAGGTCTGGCGTGAATTGAATGCGGCGGTACTCGAGGTTGGCAGCCCTGGCAAAATTTTGTGCCAACCAGGTTTTGCCAAGTCCAGGCACACCCTCGAGGAGCGCGTGACCGCCCGCCAGCGCCGTGGCGATCAAACCTTCAAGCACGTCGTCTTGACCGATCAACACCCGCTCGAGAGAATTCTTTAAACGCCTGAACGCCCCGTGAACCTTTTCAACGCCATCAGCCATGCTCGAGGTTAGCATTGTTGGGGTTTAACGCGCATGTCAGAACTTTGACATGACGTTTTTTGCGTGGCTGTCTAAAAACTCGAGCTTTCGGAAGTTGTTTTTGAAATTTCGGCTATTCTGATGTTGGAGGGTTTGACGTGAAAAAATTACTGTTGATTTTGGCAATCGCTCTGTTCGGCTCGGGCGCCCTCGGGCAAGATTTTCATGTCGGTGGCAAGCTTGCCCTAGATGCCCCACAATTTGTGGGAATTTTTGGACGCATGGACTTTGGTGATCGTAGCGAACCTGGTTTCGGTCTGCGCTTCACGGCTGGCGGTTTCTACTTGTTTGTTGTGGGCGTGTTCAATGCCGAAATCAACGGTTATTATCGTTTTGCCCGTCAGGCAAACGGTTCTGGAGCTTACATTGGAGGTGGAATAGGAGGGTTGAGCGCCTTGGTGAATGCACCTGATGCAACTGGAATCTCGCCGTTTTACTTTTACCTTAACGGCTTGCTGGGTTACGAAATTCAACTTGGTGACGGTCTACAATTTTATGCCGAGGTCAGACCAACATTTGCGTTGTCCAACGGTATCAGCCCGTCAATCCTGCCATTTTTTGGACTTGGGCTTTTGTTCGAGTTTTAAACCAAACCATTATCAACCAAACAAAATGCTCGAGCTTGACGGCTTGCCGTCGAAAATACCCGTGCGTTTTTGCTTTTGCCGCGTATGCTCTATTTATGAAGCGGTTGTTGATTTTCGCAGTGCTCATCTTCACCTTTTGCTCGAGCCAATCTTTCGCGCAGGGCATCAAATTTGGTGTGCGGCTCGGTTTGGGCATTCCCGACATCGTTGGTTTTTGGGCGCGTGCCGATCTGAGCAACAGCTTTCAAGTGCGGGTGCTGGTTTCTGGAATGCCGTTGATTGTGCTCAACGCCGTCTCGCTCGAGGGCGATTTGATCTTGAAAGCCGGCAACGGTTTTTACCTGGGCGTTGGCGGCGGTGTGCTGGTCTTGAACACCCCGTTTGGCTCGGCGTTTGGTTTTACCAAAGAGGTCACGGTCTTGGGGTTTATTGATGTTTTGTTTGGTTACAACGTGCCAATCTCGAGAAACGCCGCCTTTTACGTCGAAGCCCGCCCGACGGTGCTGCTCAACAGCCCACTGCCTTGGTTTGTGTTCGTTGGTTTGGGCGTTGACTTCACGTTTTAAAACCCAAAAACCGCAGCAAAGGCTCGAGCAAGACCGCAATCCCGACCAAAACACTGATGCAGCTTGCCATCAAGACTGCGCCCGCCGCGACATCCTTGGCGATTTTTGCCAGCGGATGGTACGTCGGCGAACTCAAATCCACCAACGCCTCGAGGGCGGTGTTGACCATCTCGAGCGTTAAAACCAGCGCAATCATGACCAAAATGCTGGCGAGGTTAACCCGAAACAACGTTCCCAGCGCGATGGCGAGCGCCCCGATCAAGACTTCAACCCTGAAGTTGCGTTGGGTACGCCACGCGTAAGCGATGCCAGCCCAGGCGTAAACAAAACTGCGCCACCAACTGCGCTGTGAGGTGTGGCGCGGTAAACCCTCGAGCTTCGGGCGGTTCATGGCTGCTTCCTCGAGTCGAAGGCGGTTAAAATCTCTACCGCCTGACGTTCGGATTCGTGAAACACGCCCCATTGGCTTTGGGTTTGATGGTCAAACCCCAGCAAGTGCATTAATCCATGCGCGGCGAGCACGACCACCTCAGTCTCGAGCGAATGCCCCCTGGCGTCGGCTTGGATTTGTGCGGTTGGCAAACTGATGACAATATCGCCCAGCACGGCTGGCATAAACGGATCACCTGGTTCCCACTGCGGAAAACTAAAGACACCAGTGGTCGCGTCCGCGCCCCAAAACTCGAGATCTAACGCCCGCAATCTTTCGTCGC
>CAXTTL010000380.1:0-2252 GCA_964247135.1 uncultured Deinococcales bacterium
TTCGAGGCGATGAAAAACTTCAAGCTCGAGCGTTCCAAGCTCGCGGCGTTTTCGTTTACGCGGCAAAAGGGTTTTACGGTAGAAAACGATCCGAACTTAAAAATTTTGCTCGAGGCTACGACTCCCGTGGTGACTTTTGTGGTGAAAGCCTGGGACAAGCACGTGACGCAGGCGTTGGGCATCACCCTCGAGCAGAACCTCGAGGCGGTGGATGACACGGTGCGGTATTTCAAGTCTCTCGGGCGCGAGGTGATTCTGGATGCGGAACTGGCGTTTGCGGGGTTCAGGCACAACGCCGATTACGCCCATGCGGTGCTCGAGACGGCGGTCAAGGCGGGCGCAGATTGTCTGGTCTTGTGCGACACCCTGGGCGATGTCATGCCCGAAGAGGTCACGGCTCGGGTGCAGCAATCTTTAAGACTGGGCGTGCCCGTCGGAATTCACACCCACAACGATCTCGAGATGGCAATTGCGAACGCGCTGGTGGCGGTGCGGGCGGGGGCAACGCAGGTGCAGGGCACGGTCAACGGTGTGGGCGAACGCACTGGGAACATGAATTTGATCTCGTTTGTCGGTTTGTTGCAAGCCAAACTCGGCGTGCATTGCGTGCCTGATCTTTCCAAACTGACCGAACTCTCGAGGTTCGTCGATGCCAGGGCAAATCGCACGCCGCGCAACGAGCAACCGCTGGTCGGCGCGTCGGCGTTCGCGCACAAGGGCGGAATGCACGCCAGCGCGGTCAACAAAGACCCAAGTTTGTACGAGCACATGAATCCAGAGGTCGTGGGCAACTCGAGGCGCGTGTTGATGTCGGATTTGGCGGGGCGCAGCAATTTGGTAGCAACCGCCGCCGAATATGGATTGGTGCTCGACGGCAAAGACCCTGCGGTTGCCAGTGCAGTCACGCGCCTGAAGGAACTCGAGGATGAAGGTTTTTCCTTCGAGGGTGCGGATGCCAGCGTCATGATGCTGCTTCGAGCGGCAAAAGGCGAACCCGAATTTTTCAAGCCGCTGGTCTTCAGGGCGCACATCGACGATTTTGCCGATTTCGGCACCGAAGCCGAAGCCTCGGTGCAAGTGCTGGTGGGCGATACTCGAGAACACGCCTCTGCCTTGGGTGATGGTCCTGTCAACGCGCTCGATAAAGCCTTACGAATTGCACTCGAGCGGCATTACCCCAGCATCGCTCAGGTCGAATTGACCGATTACAAAATGCGGGTGCTCGAGGGTTCACGCGGTACGGGTTCGCGGGTGCGGGTGCTGATCGAATTTTCCGATGGTCGCTCGAGGTGGACGACGGTCGGCGCGGGCGTTAACAGCATCAAAGCCTCGTTTATTGCGTTGGTGGACGGTTTGTGCTTTAAGTTGGCGCAAGATGGTGTTCAACCAAAAACGATGCTCGAGGCGGCGCCTCAGATCGCTCAGGTTTGAATTTCAAAACACAGCACGCTGACCACCCGAATTTGCCCCGCGCTGGTCGGCAAAACTTCGTGCGGAACAATGCCGCCAAGCAAGGCGACGGACTGTCCTACCTTTAAACGCACGTCGCAACTCGAGGAGTGCGGGTTGATGCTCGAGAGGGATTGAAGGTTGTCATTTGGGTACAACCTGAGCACGCCGCCCAAGCTGTTGGGGGCGCCTTTGGTGTGGTCGAACAGGCAGGTGATTAGGGTCAGGTCGCATTGCACGATGTCGCGGTGAAGCGCCAAAAAATCTCCCGCTCGAGCGTAGTAACTGTAAGTTCCCCTGGCGCCTGTGGGTTTGACGCGGGTTTGACAGAGTTTCTCGAGCCGTGATGTGAGGGCAATTGATTGATAAAACGCGTCTTGAACGGCGCCGCCTTGGGTGCTTAAAAACTTGCGGGCTGGCGAGCCACCGCGTCCGAAGTTGATTTCAAACCCACTGCGGTCTGTCTCGGGCATCAGGTTTTCCGCCGCCTGCGAACCGAGTGAAAGCGCCTCGCGTTGCAATCCAGCCAGGTTTGAGGGTTCCAGCAGTTGGTCGATCAAGACAAAACCGTCGCGTTGATACAAGGGCGAACGCTGAATGACGTCTGGGATTTGGTCGGCTCGAGCAGGCAATGATGAATTTGGCTGTGATTGAAACTGCATTGAATTTCTCCAGTCTAAAAATTTCCTGGTCCAAAATCGGGTGGCGCTGAAAAACTGATGGCATTGACGGTCGTTTTCACCTCGTCTGGCAGGTGGCTCACAGGCAACTCGAGGCTGCCGTCTTCCAGGCTGGCAAATTGC
>CAXTTL010000381.1:0-2246 GCA_964247135.1 uncultured Deinococcales bacterium
TGAAGCGGCGGGAAGGGTTGTGCTGAGAGTTTTTGAGCCGACACCGAGCAAACACTTGCGAACAGCATCAAGGCTGCAACTCTTAAAAAATGATCTTTCATCCCGAGTCCTTTTCTGTAACGCGCCAACCGTATGTGATACCTACAAATATTCTTTACGTGGTCGGAGCGGACGGGGTTCCCTAATATGCAATAAAATTAAAGCCAAAGCATCAAGCCATTTTATTGTTCTTTCAACCACCTTAACACGTGCACAATGGAAGTTCCGTGAATAATCCGCGAAATTGGCGCTTGAATCTCGAACACGCTCGGGTCATGATGAAGGCGATGAAAACCCTGCTGATCGATTACGGCTCTGGCAACCTGCGATCTTGCGCCAAATCGCTCGAGGTGACGGGCTTTGATTTAAAAGTCTCGAACGACCCGAACGACGCAAAACACGCCGATGCTTTGGTGCTGCCAGGGCAGGGGCATTTTCGGCAAGTCATGGAAAGTTTTTTAAATTCTGGTTTTGAGCACGCCGTCCGAACGCACATTGCCGCCGGCAAACCGTTTTTGGGAATTTGCGTCGGAATGCAAATTTTATTTGACTCGAGCGAAGAATCCGAGGTTCCAGGATTGGGCATCTTAAACGGCAGGATTCGTAAATTTCCCAAATCCGAACGCTCCGTGCCGCAAATGCAGTGGAACACCCTCGAGGCTGTTGGGGAAAGCCCTTTGATGAAAAACCTTGGCGCAAAACCCTTCGCCTACTTTGTTCACAGTTATTACGCACCGCTCGAGCTTGGGTTGAACGGCGCCAAAACCGATTATGGACTCGGGTTTTTGAGCGTAATATCGCACCAGAACCTGCAAGCCACGCAGTTTCATCCCGAAAAAAGCCAGAAGACCGGCTTGAAAATGCTCGAGAATTTTAAAACCTGGGCAGAACAGATTTAAGCAATCAAAGCACGCACTGGTTTTGCGTCTTCCAAGGTCGGGTCTTTGTCCCAGAGCGTAAAATCGGCGGCAAAGCCAGGTGCGACCTGCCCATACCAACCCTCCCATCCCGCCGCAAACGCCGCACCGGTCGTATAGCCTTGCAGCGCCTCGAGCCTGGTGAGGGCTTGTTCTGGATTCCAAGCTTGACCCTCGAGGTCAAGACGGTACACTGCCGCCTGAAAGCCTTGAATCGGGTCTGGCGTGGCGACGGGCGCATCGGAACCCAGCGCCAAAACCGCACCAGTTTCGATCAGGCTGCGAAACGCATAAGTCGTTTTGCCCCTGGTTTCACCGAGAAGCCGCCCAATGTTTTGCACGTCACCTGGCGCGTGAATCGGTTGGACACTGACCGCAATGCCCAATGCTCCAAACCTGGCAATGTCGTCTGGATGCAAGTGCTGGGCGTGCTCAAGTCGCAAACGCACGTTTTGGGCTAGTGCCAGCGGCGTCAACGCCTCGAGCACATCGAGCATCTCGCGGTTGGCGCGGTCACCGATGGCGTGAACCACGGGCGAGAAACCAAGCTCGAGCGCCAAACGCCCGCGTTCCAAAAAAGTTTCTTTGGTATCGACCTGCACCCCAGAATCCTCAAAACCAAGATAAGGACCCAGCATCAACGCCGTGCGTGAGCCGAGCGCCCCGTCGGCGAAAAACTTGACGCCACACAACTTGACCCGATCACCGACCCCGCCGCGCAAACCCGAAAGCTTCACATGCTCGAGTTGCGAGTGAGAAATGCTCGCCCAGATTCGGAGTGGCAGTTCACCTCTCGCCTCGAGTTCCCACATGGCGTGAAGGTACTCGATTGGCTCGAGCGCCATCGTGTGAACGCAGGTGAAACCCCGATGCGCCATGTCCAAAGCGCCAAGTTTTGCCGCCGCAACGACATCCTCGAGTTGCTGAATTGGAAAGACCCGCTTGACCAATTCCATCGCGTTCTCGAGCAGCATCCCCGTCGGTTCGCCGAATTGATCTTGCACGATGACCCCACCATGTGGATTTGGCGTGCTCGAGGTGATGCCCGCTCTTTTGAGCGCGAGCGAATTGCACCACAAGCCATGCCCGTCGCGCGACCACAACGCCACAGGGTTGTTGGGCGAAACATGATCGAGGTCAAATGCCGTTGGATAATCGCTTTGACCCCACAAACTGCGGTCAAAACCATTGCCAAAAATCCAATCGCCACCAGCAACTCGAGCCGCCCGTTCTGAAACCCGAGCCACCGCTTGCGAAACAGAACGTGTATCCTCGAGCTTGACGTTTTGC
>CAXTTL010000382.1:0-2222 GCA_964247135.1 uncultured Deinococcales bacterium
CAACGACCGCACGTTTTTACCGCCGCCAGAGTACAACCCGCTCGCGCCGACCACCAACCCAGAATTTCCCACAGAAATTCCGATGGGCGATTACGATGTCGCAGTCTTCGACAATCGCTTTCCCAGCCTGGCGCTTGACGCACACGACCCGCCGAGCAGCATCGTGCCGACCAGTGCGGGAACAGGCAAATGTGAAGTGGTGGTCTTCACCAAGGACGCAAAAGCCAGCCTCGGCAGTTTGCCGCTCGATCACATCAAATTGATTGTTGACGTTTGGGCGGAACGCTACACCCAACTGGGCAATCTCGAGCACATCAAATACGTCATGCCCTTCGAGAATCGCGGCGTCGAGATGGGTGTGACCCTCTACCACCCGCACGGGCAGTTGTACGCCTACGATCATGTGCCACCCGTCCCAGCGCGTGAACTCGAGCATCAACAAGCCTATTTTGATTCCCACGGCACGGGTTTGCTCGAGGATCACATTCAAAAGGAACGGACTGAGGGCACGAGAATTATTTTTGAACACGGTGGCGTGGTGGCGTTCATTCCGGCGTTTGCGCGGTATCCTTTCGAGGTTTGGATTGCCCCAATTCGCGCCGCCGCCAGCGTTGCCGACTTGACCGAGCAAGAACGACTCGACTTTGCGCTGGTGCTCAAAACCGTGCTCTTAAAGTTTGATCACCTTTTCAAAAAACGTCCAGTCTTCCCGTACTTAATGGTCATGCACCAAGCCCCAACGGACGGCAAACCACACCCAGAGGCGCACCTTCACCTCGAGTTTTACCCGCCGTACCGCACCGAAGACAAACTCAAATACTTGGCGGGCACAGAATTGGGGGCGGGACTGGTGGCGATGGACACGCTGCCCGAAACCAAAGCCTTGGAACTCCGAGCGGTTGAAGTTCAGTTTTGAAGCAAAGCAATATTGAGGCTCGAGGGTCAAACTTTGGGCTTTTTAGTGATGCTTTAAGGGCAAGTTTTGCGGGTGTACTTTGCCATATTGCCGCCGGTCAAGCTTAAATCTTTCATGATCGAATTAATCACCAACGAACCCGAGAGTGCGCAATCCAAAGTCCCAGCGTATTCCGTGTTCAAAGCAAGTTTCCCACGTTTGACGTACTCCGCCAGTGGTCCGCACTCGCCAAACTGTTGGCATTCCTCGTTCAGAATCCCGTCAAACTTCTCGACCATCATCTTGCCAGTCTTGTCTTTGAGTAAAATTTTGTCGGGACCATTCTTCTGAAACACGGCTAAATTGTTGGCGTGCGCGGTATCCGCCACCCAAGCATTGAAATCGAGTTGTTGTTGCAAACTCACTTTGCCGCCTGCATTCTCGTCGTTTTGCAAATTGTCAGGCTCGAGCGAGTCAAAGCCTTTATCGGCGCACATTTTAAAACGAGCCTCGAGAAGGAGGGCGAACGCCCCTGCGGTGGGTAAACCTGTAAGTGGCTTTCCACTGGCGTCAACCCATTGGTTGTTCACCAGTTGCGTGCCGGCGGGTTGAATCGGGCGGAATACGTCTTGGACGTCCAAGAACCATTCATTCCATTGAACGTCTTTGAAGATTTTTAAGTAGGCTGGGTAGAGGCTCGAGTCTGGGCGTCCATCTTCGTAACTGCCGGCGTCAATGTAGCAGACCGTGTAAATACCAGAAGCTTTCAAACTCGAGATTTTACTGGCAGAAATGTTAAAACCGTCCACGTCAATCAGGACGGCGCCGTTTGGGACAACCACATTCGAGTCACCACCTGCACCGATTTGCCAATCCCAAGAGATTTTACCTGTGGGGGGCAAGTTGATCGTCCCTGGGGTCGGTGCGGCTTGAACCGTGGCTGTCACGCTCGAGGAATTGTTGGTGGTGACGGGATCAACCTCAACGGCGCTGACGCTGGCGGTGTTGGTCATGACGCCGATTGCCGTTGCGTTTAAGGAGATTGAAATTTCTGCCGCAGCATTTGATTCGAGCGTGCCGACGGCGCAAGTCAGGGTTTTGGCTGTAACAACACACGAACCTTTATTTGGGTTGCTCGAGGTCAGACTGGCATTTTGAGGCATTTGGAACTGCACATTCACGCCAGTTGCCGTTTTTGTCCCAAGGTTTTTGACGGTGATACCGAGCGAAAATGTCTTACCAATTTGAACGACATTGATGGGCGCATTGATTTGCAACTCGAGGTCAATGCCATCGGCGAGGGGTGGTTGATCGATTGGTGTTTGGT
>CAXTTL010000383.1:0-2188 GCA_964247135.1 uncultured Deinococcales bacterium
AAGTCTCGCCGTAAATGCTGTTAAACTTTCGCACAATTTCACGGGTTTGCTCGAGTTGCGGAATCTGATCCTCGCCGACTGGCACAACATTGGCTTGAAACGCAGTGATGTCTGCGGCTTGCGAAATGGGATACCCCAAAAAACCATACGTCACCGATTGCTTGAACAACTCTCGTTTTTGCGCGATCTCGGTTTTAACCGTCGGGTTTTGTTGGAGTCTCGAGATGGTCACCAGATTGCTGTAAAACACGGTCAATTCCGCAATTTCAGGAATCAAGGACTGAATAAACACCGTGCTTTTGTTCGGATCAATCCCGCTCGAGATGGCATCAAGCGCCACCTCGAGCACGTTTTCGCGCACGAGTTTTGGTTGCTCGAAATTGTCGGTTAACGCCTGCACATCGGCAATCATAAAAAACGTATCAAAATCATTTTGCAACAAAACCGTTTGCTCGAGCATCCCGAAATAATGCCCGATATGAAGTTTGCCCGTAGGTCGAATGCCCGTCAGAATGCGTTTCATACCAACCCCAATTTCACTTGAGAACGCACAGGGTTCTCGAGAATATAATTTCGTTTTTGCTCGAGTTCGATGTCGTTGCGAATGATTCGTTCGTAATAATTCAGTTCCCAAAATCTTTTCTCAAACGGTGTCCAACCCAATTCACGCACACCTTTGATGATGGTGTTGGTGGTGATGGATTTAAATGTTTGAACGATTCTGCCGATACTGTGGGGCGCTGTGCCTGCGGGGTTTTGTTGATTGGATGCCATGTCGGTTGGTTGTTGTGGGTGAAGACAAGCTTCACCCCTACGGGTGTTTGACAATTTAATGTAGGGGTGAACCTGCGACCATGCCCGAAGGTGCGTTTTATGGTCAAGAATGTGTTCACCCTGCCTCACAACATTTTTTTCTCGACATTCCCTCAACACGAATATGACGTGAACGTGATCGGGCATGATGACGAAGGTATCAATCTCGAGGTGTTCAAATCGTTTTGGTAATTTCATCAATTCTTGTTCAACCATCAACCCAATATCATTTGTTTTCATGCCTTCACGGTCAATGATCCCCAACCAATTCTGTCTTCGAAGGTTGGTACAAATCGTGACAACATACGCCCCTGGACTCGAGTAATCAAAGTCCTTGAGGCGAATGCTGCGTCGTTGGGTTTTGAATGACCGATTATTCATTTCAAACCACCCTCTCGAGTTTCACAATCCCATTTCCGCCAATTCCACCGCACGCCTTAAAGCCTTGGCTTTATTCACGCTCTCCTCAAACTCGAGCGTCGGGTCTGAATCGGCAACCACGCCCCCGCCGGCTTGAATGTGAATCATGCCGTCTTTCACCAGGGCAGTGCGAAGGGTGAGTGCCATGTCCATGCTGCCATCGTGCGCGATGTAACCGAACGCACCGCCGTACCAGCCCCGACGCGTGTTCTCAAGTTCTTCAATGATTTCCATTGCCCGTATTTTGGGTGCGCCCGAAACCGTGCCCATCGGCAGGGTCGCGGCGAGCGCATCGAGTGGGGTTTTGCCCGTCTCGAGTTCGCCGGAAACCGTGCTGACGATGTGCATGACGTGGCTGTAGCGTTCGACGATCATCAGTTCGTCCACGCGCACGCTGCCGTATTTGCTGACGCGCCCGAGGTCGTTGCGTCCCAAGTCCACGAGCATGATGTGCTCTGATCGTTCTTTTTCGTCATTTAGCAGCTCTTGCTCGAGCATCTGGTCTTCGGCTTCACTCAATCCGCGCCTTCGTGTGCCGGCGATGGGTCGGGTGATTGCCCTGATGCCGTCGCTGCGGCACAGGCTTTCGGGGCTGGCGGCAACCAGGGTGCAATCGCCAAGCTCGAGGTAGCCCATGTACGGGCTTGGGTTGACGTTGCGCAGGGCGCGGTAAACGGCAAACGGATGGGCGTGAAGTTGCGCGGAGAACCGTTGGCTTGGGACAACTTGAAAAATATCACCCGCGCGAATGTATTCGACGGCTTTGGAAACTAAAGCTTCAAATTCTGCTTGGGTCACGTTGCTAACAAACTCTGCTTTGCGACTCGGGCGATCTCCTGGCACGCCTGGCAAAGCCCCTTTCAACCTCGAGTGCAATTTTTCAACCACGGCTTTGGCGTGAACGTAACTCGAGATCATGCCCGTTTCGGCGGTGGCGACAATAAAAAGTCGGTGT
>CAXTTL010000384.1:0-2115 GCA_964247135.1 uncultured Deinococcales bacterium
AGCAAATCGTGCCAGGTCAAAGGAATGTTCTTAACCAACTTTGGATTGACGATGAATGAAACCGCACCGTAATACGCGGCGGCAAAGTGACCGTCCGCGCCTTTTGCCCAATCTGGAATTTCTTTCCAGTATTTGTTCTTGTACGGTAAAAATGCGCCCTGTTCGGTGCCAATTGGACCAAATGCCAGACCGACATCGCCCACGTCTGCGACAGGGGCGTTCTTTTCTGCCAAGAACTTGCCGATCTCTTCGGCGCTGCTCATGTCGGTGTCGGCGTGGGTCACGCCGTAACGCTTGGTGAAAACATTCCACATTTCTTCGTAGTTCAGCCAATCGTTGGGGATGCCGTAACTGACAATTTTACCTTCGGCTTTGGCTTTCGCCACCATGTCATCGTCGGCTGCCAAACCAAAACTTAACGCCGCGAGCGCGAGACCAGCAGAAACCATCAAAACTTTCTTCATACATTCCTCCTTGGAAAAAAACAAAAACTTTGGAAGCAACAGCAAATACCAGATGAACAGCTTTTGGTCAGGTGAATGTCAGATGTACGCTTTTATAGTACGACATCGGGCGCTCGAGATGGCAAGTGTTGAGCTGGTTTTGGTGATGCGGAACAAATATCCTGCTTGACTTGCGCGTATAATCAAAACAGCATCATGATCCCAAGTCTTATCACGCAGCCCATGAACGCCCTCGAGACTCGATTGCACGAGTTGGTGCAGTCTGACGTCGAATTCATTCAACTGATCGGCGAGGACTTGGTCAATGCCGGCGGCAAACGCGCCCGCCCTCAACTCGTGTTCTTGGCGGCTCGAGCACTGGGTAACCCTGACGCTCGAGAAATTGATTTTGCCGCCTGCATCGAATTGTTGCACTCTGCCAGTTTGTTGCACGACGATCTGGTTGACGACGCCGAAACGCGGCGCGGTCACGAGGCGGCATTTCGCCATTACGGCAATGCGGTCAGCGTTTTAAGCGGCGATTACTTGCTCTCGAGGCTGATGGAAATCTTGGCGGGTTTTGGCAGCGACGCCGCCAGTTACGTGCAACTGGTCGCCCGCACCGCCAGGCAAATCTGCGAGGGCGAGGTGTTGCAATTTCAGGTCGCGGCGCTCGAGACCTACAGTTTTGCAAACTATGAAACCATCATCACCGGCAAAACGGCGGCGTTGGCGGCGGCAGCCTGCAAAGGGGCTGCCATGCTTTCAGGCTCGAGTTCGGAGGTCGTCGCGGCGCTCGAGCTGTACGGTTTGGAATACGGGCGGGCGTTTCAAATTCAAGACGATTTGCTGGATTTAACCTCGAGCGCCGAAAAACTGGGCAAACCCATCGGTGGCGATTTGCGCGAGGGCAAAGCCACCCTGCCAGTGTTGTTCTTGTTTGAAAACGGTGTGCAGGAATCTAAAGACATCATCGCGCGTCGTGCCAGTGCGGACGGCGATGTCGAACGGATGCGCGATCTCGCCAATCAAGCGCTTCAAAACGGCAAAAGTGCCATCGAACTTTCCAAACTCGAGATTCTGCGGCGCTGCGAAATTGCCGTTGGGGCGCTTGAGCTGCTGCCAGCCAGCCCCGCCAAGAAAATTCTTGAAGAGCTGGCGTGGAAAGAAACCGAGCGGGTCGCCTAAAGCACGGGCTTAAAATCAATTTTGATGCGTTCGGCAAACATTCTGGCAACATCAGACAATGTGATGCTCGAGGAGCGCAAGTCCAGACCGTAGACTCGAGCCGTCTGTTTGTTTTTGCGGAGCAAGATTTGCAATTGAACGTCTCTGAGCACGAACGAGCCGTCAGAAATCGTTTGCGGTACGCCATTGACTGTTCCCAAGTCCACGGTTTTCTTGTCGGCTTTGACTTCGCCCAGCACCACAAAATCGGCTTTGTTGTTCGCGCTCAAACTGGAATCTATTGCGCTAAAACCGCGTTTCTCGAGTTCGAAAATCAGTTTGGCTTTAAAGGTTTTGCCCAAAGCACCGTCAATCTCGTTGATCAACAAGCCCCTGGTGGAAATCACCTGAGCGTTAGCGAAACTCGAGGTGTTGCGGTTGGTTTCAACCTCGGCTGGGGCGCACGAGATGAGAGCACCAGCCAACAGGATGAACGGCAACAAAC
>CAXTTL010000385.1:0-2053 GCA_964247135.1 uncultured Deinococcales bacterium
ACTGCACCCGCTGTCCCTCGAGCGGATTTAAACCCATCAAAATTTCTTCACTCGAGCCGTCAGGGTGAAGCAACACCAATTTGAATGGGTCGCCGCCGTAAACATGCCAGATTTCGTCATGGGTTAACCGATGAAAGCACGAAACACTGAGCGGCGAATCGGAGTACAAACCAACCATTGCCGTAGCGATGGGCGAACCATCAGCCATCTCGAGCTTTGAGCGGTACGTGCTGGTAAAGAGCGTGCCCTCGACCGGCAGCGGCTCGAGTCGGTAATGTTCAATCATGGCTTGGATATCGGGGTGCATGGTTCAATGTACACTTTTGACATGACCAAAACCTTGCCTCGAGTTGACCAATTGCTTGACCTGACCGATACCGTGGTGCTGGTGACCGGCTCGAGTTCTGGCATTGGGGCTGGCATCGCGCGGCGCTTGCATGAGGCTGGCGCAAAAGTCGTAATTCACTGCGCCAACAACCGCGCTAGCGCTGACGTTCTCGCCTCGAGTCTGGGTGATCGGGTGCATGTGGTGCAGGGCGATGTCCAACGCGACGCCGAAGGTTTGTGCCTGGAGAGTGTTGCCGCATTCGGAAAGCTTGACGGGCTGGTCAACAACGCAGGCATTCAACCCGTCACGCCCTACCTCGAGTTAAGTCAAAGCGATATAAGTGAGATGCTGCGCGTGAATGTCCAAGGCGTGATGGAACTCTCTGGCGCGGCGGCGAAACATATGTTGAAAAATGGCGGCTCGATTGTCAACATCTCGAGCATCGAAGGCTTGCAACCCGCCTTCAACCACAGCCATTACGCCACCTCCAAAGCGGCGGTGTTGATGCACACCCGAGCCTCGGCACTGGAACTTGGCAGGCATGGCATTCGGGTCAACGCCATCGCCCCAGGTTTGATTGACCGTGAAGGCTTGGAAGAGGCTTGGGCGGACGGTGTGACCAGATGGCGCGAATCTTGCCCACTCGAGCGTCTAGGCACATCTCAGGACGTGGCAGATGCGGTTTTATTCTTGGTTTCAAAGGCGGCGCGTTGGGTAACGGGAGCGACGCTGGCGGTGGATGGTGGGATGCTGACCAATCGCTTGTGGTGAAGATAAATTCGTATCTCTTGCCTCGAGCTTGCGTTGAGGCTCGAGCAGGATAAAGCGGGGGTTGGATTTTTGAAGTGATTTTGGTTAAGGATCGAGAATGAAATTTAAGGAACAAACAACTTGACAACTTGTAAGACAAAATTCATACTCTTGGTATGAAAGTAACGATCTCAATCCCAGATGACATTGCCCAAGCCGCCGATGCTCGAGCGTCTATGCTGGGTTTAACCCGTAGTGCCTGGTACGCCAAAGCCTTACGTCAACAATTGCGAATGCTGTCCGACACAGAATTGACCACCCAAATCAATGACTTGCTCAAAACCCAAGATTTAAAACTCGAGCCGCCAGTCAAAACCGCAAACAACAAAACCATGCAGCGCAACCAGTGGTAAACAACGACTTGCAACGCGGTCAAATCTGGTGGGCAAAACTTGCCGAACCGATAGGTCACGCCCCAGGTTTTAACCGTCCAGTGCTGATCGTTCAAGCAAATTTTGCCAACAACAGCGGCTTACCAACCGTGATCTGCGCGATTTTGTCTTCCAACCTCGCCCTTGCCGCATTCCCTGGAAACATGCTGCTCGAGACGCACGAAACAGGATTGCCCAAAGCATCGGTTGTGAACGTCAGTCAACTGCTGACCATAGACCGAGAAGAGCAATTGACCGACTTGGTTGGTAACTTAACCGAAGAAATTATGACGGCATTTGATTGGGGTTTGGCACGAATGCTGGGTTTGGACGGGTATTTCTCGAGTTAAACGCAATTGGTTTTGAATCTCGAGCTTGGGATTTGATCGAATGGTTTTAAGCTCTGGTGACAATGTACGCGAGAATGCAAGAAATCTGGCATTCCAATTTCTTGAGGCTAACGGTGAAATTCGTACTTTTTGGCTCGAGATACTGATTCCTGCATGTTCAAGTTAACCGATTTTTGCAATCGCTGACGCCCCCC
>CAXTTL010000386.1:0-2033 GCA_964247135.1 uncultured Deinococcales bacterium
AGGGTTTCATGGTTTAGTTTGCGCTTACGTCAACCAATATGCAAGGCGCTGTAAACTCGAGAAAAACCAAAAAACCTGAGAAAGATTTTTGAATGACTTTGCAAACAACCGAAATTTCAAATCCTGATCCAAACGTGTTCTTGAAACTCCAGAACATCACCAAATCTTTCGGTGGGGTTCAGGCGTTGCGCGGCGTGGGTTTTACAATTGCGGCAGGCGAAATTTACCATTTACTCGGTGAGAACGGTTCGGGCAAATCGACGCTGATCAAAATAGTTTCGGGCGCTCAACCGCCCGATGCTGGCACGATGACGGTGCGCGGCAAAACCTACGCGAAACTCTCGGCGCTCGAGTCGCTCGAGGCTGGGATTGAGACGGTCTATCAGGATTTGAGTTTGTTCGGGAATCTCAGTGTGGAGCAAAATGTTGCCATGACGGCGCAATTGGTTGCCAACAAGGGACGACTCTCGAGGATTTTAAATTGGAAGTTGCTGCGCGAGACGGCGGGCGCAGCGTTGTCTCGGGTGGGTTTAAATCCGAGTCTCGAGTTTCTGGAAACCAAAGTTGAAATTCTGCCGATTGCGGTGCGGCAACTGGTCGCCATTGCGCGGGGGCTGGCAACGCAGGCGAGTTTGGTCATCATGGACGAACCAACTGCCGCCTTAACGCAAAAAGAGGTCGAGAATCTGCTCTCGATCATCTCGGGTTTGCAAACCGACGGCGTGTCGGTTTTGTTTGTCAGCCACAAACTCGATGAGGTTTTTAGAATCGGTGGCAACGTGATCGTGATTCGTGACGGCGTGAAAGTTGCCGAAGGTAATTTAAAAGATTACACGCAAGAGAACATTTCATTTTTGATGACCGGTAAATCGCTCGAGAAACACAGTTACCGCACCAGCCAGCCGCAACAAGAATTGCTGCTCGAGTTGTTAAACCTTTCAAAACCTGGGGCGTTCAGCGATGTCAGTCTCAGGTTGCATAAAGGTGAAGTGCTCGGCATTACGGGGCTGCTCGATTCTGGACGCAACGAACTGGCGCTGGCATTGTTCGGCATTGAACCCGCCGCGAGTGGGGACATCTTGCTCGAGCAACAAAAAGCGGTCATCAACAACCCTCGAGACGCCATCGCTGCGGGCATTGGTTACGTGCCCGAAGACCGTCTGACCGAAGGTTTGTTCTTGCAAAAACCGATCCGCGAGAACATCATGGTGTCCATTTTGGATCGTTTGCTGCGCGGCAATCAAATTGATTTTGAAAAGAGCACCAGTACGGCTGAGACTTTCGTCAAATCCCTTGGGATTTCCACACCCAACACCATGCTTCCCGCCCAAAGTTTGTCTGGCGGCAACCAGCAACGCGTGATGGTGGCGCGATGGCTGGCGATCAAACCCAAAATTTTAATTCTGCACGGTCCAACGATGGGCGTCGATGTCGGCTCGAAAGACGCACTGTACAAAATCGTTCAAGCGCTGGCAGAACAAGGTTTGGGCGTGATGATTGTCAGCGACGATCTGCCAGAATTATTGATGAATTGCGATTCGATTCTGGTCATGAAAAAAGGGCGTATCGCCAAGGTTTTTGAAGCCGCAAATCTCGAGGAATCCGTGCTGTCTCAAGAATTGCTGACCGAGGCGAACGCATGAAACTACATTTAAAATTATTCTCTCGAGGTGAATCTTGTCCGCATTAACCCAAGCCAAAAAACTCGAGTCTCCCCCATTCTGGCAAGCTTTTACCCGTCGTCCAGAATTTATTACGCTGTCCTTGATCCTGATTTTTTGTCTGGTCGTCAGCCTTATTAACCCAAGTTTTTTGTCGATCAAAACCGTGACCGATACCTTGCGGGCGTCCTTAACCACAGGTATTTTTGCGCTCGGCGTTTTGCTGGTCTTGGCGGCGGGTGGCATTGATGTCTCGTTTACCGCCATCGCCATTTTTTCGCTGTATGCGACCACACGCCTGACCTTGGCGGTCTATCCAGATGCACCTTATCTGTTGATGGTCGTATTTGGGTTGGGCATGGGCTTGTTGAT